>NZ_JAVIZT010000001.1:3000000-3300177 GCF_031453615.1 Microbacterium sp. SORGH_AS_0428
CTCAGCCACGGATGGGTCGCTCTCGTCGCGAGGTGATGGTGTCCACCTCGATGGGCTGCACCGCTGCCTGCTCGCTCGTCGCGAAGCCGCCCGTCACCTCGTCGGCGCGGGGAGCGAGCCCTCCGGAGCGCACATCCACCACGACGGCGCTGATGTTGTCGCGTCCGCCGCGGGCGAGCGCCTGATCCACCAGCGCGTACGCGGTCTGCTCGGCGGAGCCGCCGAGGCTGAGACCCGCCAGCACCGCCTCGTCGCTCAGATCGTTCGACAGACCGTCCGAGCACAGCAGCATGCGCTCGCCGGTCACGATGGGGGACAGCCAGTAGTCGGCGGGGCTCTGGCTGTCGCCGACGGCGCGGGTGATGACGTTGCGACCCGGATAGGTGGACATCTCGGAGCGGCTGATCTTTCCCGCATCCACGAGTTCCTGCACGACCGAGTGGTCGACCGTGAGCTGTTCGAGCGAGCTGCCGACGAGCCGGTACACGCGGGAGTCCCCGATGTTCACGACGAGCCACGCGTGCGACCCGTTCTGCACCACGGCGACCAGGGCGGCGAGGGTGGAGCCGGCGCCGCGTGCGTGACGCCCCGCGACCTGCGACACCGCGGCGTGGGCGGATTCGACGGCGGTCACCACTTCCTCCGGTTGCACGTCGTCGCGACCGACGAGGTGGCGGAAGGCGTCCACGACCGCGGCGCTGGCCAGATCACCCGCTTCGTGGCCCCCCATGCCGTCGGCGACGAGGAAGACGGGGTACTGCGCGAGCACCGCATCCTCGTTCAGCTTGCGGACGCGGCCGACGTCGGAGCGCGCTCCGGCCATGACGACGATCCCGGTCATGGTCGTCCCCTTCCATCTCGCGACGCAGCCTCGCGCAATCCGCGTGCGAATGAGCGTAGCGACAGCCGAGCCTTCCAGCGCGTCCACAAGCCGCCTGTGGACGCGAATCGCTGCCGTTCCTGGTCGATGAGCTCCCAGAACCGGGCGGATTCCTCTTCGGTGGTGGTTCCCGGGGCGAACACCGCTCGATCGGCGAGGGCCGCCAGCGTCGCGGGGTCCGCGGTCTCCGCGTCGGAGACGGCGGCCGCTGTCTCCGACCGGGTCGCGGCGGGCGGGATGCGGTGGCCGTGATCGACGGCGGTGTCGAGGTACTCCTCCCAGCCGCCGACGACCCTGTCGACCGGGTCCGCCGACGAACGCCGGGCTCGCCGGCGCATGATCTTCGCCACGAGCACCGCGATGGCGGGCATCAGCAGGATCAGCAGCGCGAAGATCGCGATGCCGGAGATGCGCAGCGTGGCCCACAGCCATGCGAGATCCACCGGATCCGTCGGCTCGTCGCTCTGCGGCGGCGACGCGTCGGCGGGATCCGCCTCCGGAGGCAGGACGGTGTCGGCCTGCTCCGGCTCGACCGGGGTCATGTTCTGGGGGTCGCGACGCTGCTGGACGTCGGGCGAGAGGGGGACGCGGTGCTGCGGGGTCGTGTCGATCGCCGTCCAGGAGCCGTCCGCGTCGCGCACCTCGATCCACGCCGCCAGGTCGCCGCTCGTGCACGTGCCGTCCTCGCACACCGGCAGATCCGCGTCGTCGCTGCTCAGGCGGGTGCCGAGCACGACCCGCGCGGGAAAGCCCAGATGATCCGCGATGAGAGCTGCCGCCACAGCGAACTGCTCGTCGTCTCCCGCCGCTGCGACGAGCAGGGAGTCATCGTCTCCGCCGGTCTCGTTCTGCTTCTTCAGCAACTCCGTGAACAGGTCCCCGATGCGGTCGGTGGAGTGACCGCTGCGGCTGGGCTCGAACGTGTAGTCGCCGAGCTTCTGCGCCCACACCGGGACGGCGTCGGGATCGAGCGTCAACGCGTGCGAGAGGAGTCCGCGCGCCCGGAGGCGCGAGATCAGCTCGACCAGGCCGGCGCCGCCCGAGGGCGCATCCTGTGCGCTCACCCACTCTTCGAGGGATTCGGGGACGAAGGCCGGGTCGAACGTGCCGGAACGGGACGGCGTCAACGTCCCGGGGTCGCGCGGGGCGTCGGTGATCACCCCGGTCTGGGTGTAGCTGACGCCGGCGGCGAGTCCCGGGTCCGACAGCTCGACGCCGGTGGCGGAGTCCGGGTTGTAGAAGAAGCCGTCCGACAGTGCGGCCCGCGTCGATCCCGAGAAGTCGATCGAGGTGAGATCTCCCACGGCGGGCACCCAGATGCCCGTGTAGTCGCCCACCGTGAACGTGGCTGAGGCGTGGTTGCCCGTGTCGGCGGGCAGGGACGCGGGAACCCGCCGGAACTCCGTGCTGTCGGAGCGGTTGCCCGTCTGCGGGTCGGTGGCCCGCATGACCCGGCCGTCGTAGTAGCTGAGGGTCGCCAGACGCACGCGATCCACTCCGGGGTCGGCGGCGACCGTGAACAGGACATCGTCGAACCGCTCGTCCGAGAAGCCGGCGCGGTAGTCGGCGAGCGGGCTCAGCGTCTGACGCACCTTGAGCACCGGATCGATCGCGGTGCGCAGCACATCGCGGGAGGAGCCCGACACTGCCCAGGGTGCGAGCGCGAGGCCCAGGGTGAGGGCGATCACGAGCATTCCGGCGGCGAGGGCGATGCGGCTGCCGAGGGTGCGCGCGACGCGCACGGACGAGCGCACGCCGCTTGCCGAGCGCGCGACGCGCAGGGCGACCCGACGCGTGTGGACGTTGCGCCACACGTACCACGCGAAGCCCGTCAGCAGCGCGCCGAGTCCGACCGTCGCCTCCCATACCCCGTCGAGTTCCCAGAGTCCGATGCGCCAGGAGCCGTCCACCGCGCTCGAACCGAACACGACGCCGAACGCCGTGATCACCAGTGCGAGCGGCGCCGCGAGCACCCAGAGCCTGACCGCGCGCAGCGCCAGCAGGAGAGCCACTGTGCCGAGCGCGAGCATCAGGAAGAAGGGGAGTGCGAGGGTCGCTTGGTACACGCCGAGCGGCAGCTCGAGCGTCAGCAGGTTCTTCCACCCCGTGACGGGCGCGCTCACGACGCCCCAGACGCCCGGCAGGATCGTCGCGGGGTCGGTGATCATCGTGGGCGCGGCGACCGGAACGCCCACGACGACATACGCGCCCGCGGTGATGAGCGCGAGCTGCCACCAGCGCAGCGGGCGCCAGACGGCGAGCAGGGCGATGCCGGTCGCGATGAGGATCGCCACCGCGGCGACGAGCACGAACCAGCCGCTGCGGTAGATCGTCCACACGGATGCGGCGCCGATCGCGAGCAGGGCGTCGATGAAGGCGATGTTGCCGACGAGGAACGCGATGTCGCGTTCGGTGCGTCGGGGCCGGCGCGCCCGGGCGCGTGCGTCGGGCGCGCTCATGACTGTGCGCTCCGAGCGAGGATGTGGCGGAGGTCCTCGAGCAGACCCATCGTCACGATCGAGGCGCCGCCGATGGTGCGGAAGCCGGGCTCGGCCGCAGGATCGCAGACGATGGCGGCGACGCCCGTGTCGGCGGGGAAGGCGAGGGCGGCGTGCTGCAGCATCCGCAGTGTGGGGGTGGACCCGCAGATGAGGAATCCGATGGACACGTCACGGTGCGCCTCCACCGCCAGGCTCGCGACGTCGCGGAGACCCGTGATGCGTTCGCCCTTCTCGACGCCGGCGAGCTCGTCGAGCAGGGTGCGCGCGGTGATGGTGACGAGGTCCCGGGAGGTGCGGACGGCCCGGCGGGCGAACTCGGGCACCTCGCCGCCGACGACCACGGAGACGTCGCGGCCGTCGCGGATGCCGCGCACCCCGAGGGACGCGGCGGCGCTGACGGCGAGCTCGAACTCCTCGTCGTCGGCGTAGTCCTCCTCGCCCGTGGCCAGCACGATCACCATCCGGGATCGGCGGGACTCCTCGTACTGGCGAACCATGAGGGTCCCGGTCTTCGCCGTGGACTTCCAGTGGATCTGGCGCTGCGAGTCGCCGGAAGCGTACTCGCGGATCGCGTGGAACGAGATGTCGGCGTCCACGACGAGGGAGGAGGGGTTGCCCTCGAGGTCTTTGATGAACCCCGTGGCAGTGCTCGGGATCGCGGTCGTCACGGGGTGCACGTAGAGCGTGTGGAGGTCCTCCCACACGACTTCACGGCGCAGGATGCCGAGCGGGTCGCCGCGGACGGCCCGGGCGGGTCCGATGTCGAGCACGCCGCGACGCAGTCCCGGGATCGTCAGCTCTTCGTCGTGCGCGGCCTCGTGGCGCAGCAGCGGGATCGCGACGTCGACGAGACCTTCGCCGACGGGCACGTCGACGCGGCCGGGGAGGGCGACGCCCTTGCCGACGTTGACGACGCGCAGCGACAGTGCGACCTCGCTGCCGGCGACGACACGGTCGTGGGCGAGGCCGAGGCTGACGCGGTAGGCGCGCGCACCGAAGAGGAACGGCGCCGCGCACAGGACGAGGACGGCGGCGACGGCGCCGGCCAGGACGAACTCGATCCACCCGAACACGATGCCCAGGCTCAGCCCGATCGCGGCCGCGCCGATGAGCAGCCATCCTCCCGCGGTGACCGTGTCGCCGACGGCGCGGGCGCCGCGGGCCACGGCTCGTCGCACCCGCCGCCAGAAACGGATGCCGCCCACGACGATGACCGTCGTGGAACGCGACGTGTCATAGCGCGTGCGGGTGCTCCCGGCGGTCGACGTCGAGGTGGACGTCGAGCCGATCCGGGTGACGCGGGAAGAGGAATCCGTCACGCGGACTCGCGCTGCGTCGGGGGAGCGACGTCGAGCATGACCTGGCCGATCACCGCGCCGGCGGTCACACCGTCGAACTCCGCCTCGGGATCGAGGATCAGGCGGTGGGCGAGCACGGGCTCGGCCAGCGCCTTGACGTCGTCGGGCGTCACGTACCCGCGGCCGTGCGCCAGAGCCCACGTGCGAGCGGCGCGGGTGAGCGCGAGCGCGCCGCGCACGCTGACGCCCAGGCGCACCTGGGCCGCCTGGCGAGTGGCCTCGACGACGCGCGCGATGTAGTCCAGCACGAGCGGGTTCAGGTAGGCGTCCTGCGCGATCTGGCTGAGCGTCTGCACGGCCTCGGGCGTGATGACCGCGCCCACCTCGCGCTTGCCTGCGGCGCTGCCCTCGAGGATCCGCACGGTGGCGGCGTGGTCGGGGTAGCCCAGCGACGTCTTCATCAGGAACCGGTCGAGCTGCGCCTCGGGGAGGCGGTACGTGCCGGCCTGTTCGACGGGGTTCTGGGTGGCGACCACGAGGAACGGGCTTCCCACGCGCCGCGAGACGCCGTCGACCGTGACCTGGCCCTCCTCCATGACCTCCAGCAGTGCCGACTGGGTCTTGGGGCTCGCGCGGTTGATCTCGTCCGCCAGGACGATGTTCGCGAAGATCGGGCCCGAGTGGAACTCGAACTCGCCGCGCTTCTGGTCGTACACCGTGATGCCGGTGACATCACCCGGGAGCAGGTCGGGCGTGAACTGGATGCGGGAGCTCGTGCCCTGCACGCTCTCGCCCATCGCGCGCGCGAGCGAGGTCTTTCCCGTCCCGGGGAAGTCCTCCAGCAGCAGGTGCCCCTGCGAGACGAGCGCGGTGAAGGCGAGCTCGATGACGTGACGCTTGCCGAGCACCACCTGCTCGACGTTCTCCACGAGGGCGGAGAACGTCTCCTGGAACCAGGCGGTCTGTTCTGGGGTGACGGTCATCGATTCAGCCTCCGTTGCTGGGGGGAGTGTTGGGGTCGGAGGGCGGGGGCGTCTGGGTGCCAGCGCAGCCTCCCCGACCCGTGTCGAGGTTGAGGGAGATGTCCCCGTAGCCGGCGGCCGGGTCGGTGAAGGTGAACGTCGCCTTCGCCGTCGCTCTCGTGGTGCCGTTCGGAACGATCATCCTGTCGTCTCCCGGCGGGATCTCCTGCGGGAACAGACCGCCGAACGCGCCGTCGCTGTAGTACTTCGGGGTCGTCGGGTCGATCACGAGCTTTCCGACCGAGCCCGGCTGCTGGTCGATCGTCGCCTTCAGCTCGCTGCCCACGACGCACTGGGTGATCCGGGCGTTGCCCACATCCACCTGCTTGGCGCGTGCCGGGTCCGCGGGCTTGATGGTCGCGGGCTGGCCGCAGCGCGACAGGTCGGAGCCCCGCACGCAGTACTTGACCTGCATCGAGCCCTCCTGGCCCATGGCGGGCTGCTGCCACTGCGTCGACTCGCCCTGGTGGCCGAGGTAGACGGTGTCGAAACCGTTCGCGTTGGCAACGTCCACGCTGCGCACGAGATACGTGCCATCGCCGTTGCCCCAGCCGTTGGGGATGCTGTAGGTCGGGTTCTGCGGAACCGGAGCGCCCGCCTGATCCCAGGCCCATCCGTCGGCGGTGGCGCTCTTCGCGGCTCCGAAGCCGTTGCTGACGCAGGCGCCGACGGTGTACTTCTGGTTCTCTTGGAGACCGTCGATCGTGGCGGAGGTGGAGGTCTGGCCGTTGACTCTGGCCTGCAGATTCTGGCCGTTGCTGTCCACGTCGCACGAGAAGTCGCCGAAGCCGGCCCGGTAGGCGACGTAGATGATCTCGCGGCCGCGGTTGCTCCCGTTCATGTCGACGTTCGGCCCGGTCACGACCAGTGCGTTCTTCCTCTCGGCGGCGATGGCCACTCCGTCGGTGCGCGGCAGACCGGCGACCTGGACGCCCACGTTCTTCGTCTGTCCGACCGACCCGCTGCCGTCCGGGGCCGAGTTCGCGCTGTTGGCGGTGACGGTGATGGTCGCCTGCCCCACCGGCAGCGTGATGGTCACCTCGGTCGTGTCGCCGCCCGAGCGCGGCACATCGCCGTTGGCCCCCGTGACGGAGTAGGTGCGGACTTCGGGATCGACGTTCTGGATGCGGATCTTCACCGCGCCCGCGTCGCCCGTCGTGCGCTGCCGGTCGTAGATCGGATCCGCGGTCACGTTGCCGACCGCCGGCTGCCGGTACGCCCAGGCCTGCACCGTGACACCCGTCCGCGACTCGCCGACCGTGTTGAACGCGCGGGCCTCGTACGTGCGGCGATCGCCGTTGCTGGCGACCTGGAAGGGCTCGCACACGCCGGCCGCGGAGCAGGTGGTGACCTGCTGGCCGCCCTGCAGGATGTGGAAGCCCTGCAGTGCGGGGTACGCGTTGCCCGCGGCCCCCGGCTCGACCCGCAGGGTGATCGTGCGGTCGCCGAAGCCGATCTGGGTGACGTTGTTGGGAGCCTTCGGGTACCCCTGGAGATCCAGCGTGACCTGGCCGTTGCGGTCGCCCGCCGACTGGCGCCCCTGGGCGTCCTCGACGGTGAAGCCGACCGTGCAGCGCGTGCCGTCGGCATCCGGCGACCAGTTCGCCTGGATCGCGGTGGAGCTGGCCACGCCGAAGGAGACGCCGGTGCAGCTGCCGCCGGAGGCGCCGCCGACGGCGACGAGCTTGAGGGGCGTGCCGGGGAGCGGGTTGATCTCGCCGCCCTGACCGATCACGTTGATCGTGCACCCGTTGCCCGACGACTGCGAGCACGACTGGGTGAGCGTCGCGCCCTTCGGCAGCGTCGAGGGGGCCGGACCCACCTGGAGCGCCAGGGTGGCGGGTCGCACATCGCGATGGCTGGGCAGGGTGACGGTGACCGGCTCCTGACGGCCCGGGCGTGCCGCATCCCGCGCGGTCACGGTCACCTGCGACCCGGTGGTCTGCACCGTGAACTGATCGCCCGCGTACGAGGTGGCGTACTGCAGGGCGCCCCAGTCCTCCGTGCCCGCCCACGAGGTCATGTCGCGCAGCTCGAACGTCGCGGAGGAGCCCGGGCTGACCGTGAGGGACGCCGCGCGCAGCTCGGGCTGCGGGTCTTCGGCGATGACGTCGACGCGGATCGTCAGGTAGGTGTAGGTGTCTTGGCCGACCAGCCGCACCGGAACCGTGCAGCTGTCGGTCCAGGGCGCCCCCGCCCCCGCGGAGTAGCGGACGGTCGTCCCGGAGGTCAGCGCGCAGGTGGCCTCTGCACGGCCACCGCCCGCGGCGACGCGCGAGGCGTCGATCTCGATGTCGGCGTTCGGGGGCAGCGCCACCGCGCGCGCGAGGTCCACATCCACCGTGCCGCGCTCATCGACCTGCACCGAGGCGGCCGATGCGCGCAGGGTCAGCTGCAGGTCGTTCGTCCCCGGCACCTTGAGGAAGCCGTAGGAGGTCACTTCGCTGCCGTCGAAGGCGGTGCCGGTCACCTGGAACGGGATGAGCTCGGTCTTGTCGGGCAGGCGCCCCGAGATCTTGCGGCCGTCGACGGAGATCCCGGCCGGTTCCCCCCACAGCGACAGCTTCAGCGACGAGACGTCGCCGGCGTTCCAGGAGACCTTGCCGGTGAGGACGTCGACGCCGTCCGGGAAGTCCTCCCGCGTCTCGACGGTGAGCGTGGTGTCGCGTACGGCGGGATAGTCGGGCACGGGGTCGCGCACGACCTTCAGGACGATGAGGCCGATCGCGGTGTCGCCCTGGGCGTTTCGCACCGTGTACGCGAACGAGTAGGTCCCCAGCTGCGTGCCGGCCTTGAGGCGCACCTCGTTGTCCTCGACGCCCTGCATCATGGCATCCATCGCGCGGTACTCCTCGGAGCCCACATCCGCGTTGGGTCGCACATCGATCACCTCGAGCGTCGTGCCGGAGGGGTCGAGGTCGTTGTCCGCGGGTCGGACGACGGCCTCGGAGTCTGCACCCGCCTGCACCTGGACGTAGTCGCTGTAGGTCACCGGTGCGGGGCTCGACTCGGCGTCCAGCACGCCGACGCGCACCTCGCCGACCCCGACCGCGCCCAGGGTGTCGCGCACCTGGTACGTGAAGGACACCTGGCCCTTGTCCCCGGGGGAGCTCGTGTAGATGATCGCGTCGCCCTCGGCGGAGATCGTCGCCGAGCCGCGGCCGGGCTGCGCCGTGATGCGATCCAGCGTCACGGCATCCCCGTCGGGATCGACGCCGAAGCGGTCGAACGGGATCGACACGGTGGCGCCGCTCAGGACGCGACCGACGAGCGTCCGGGGCACCGGAGCGGAGTTGGAGTCCTCGGGCAGGACGGTGACGGTCACCTTGGCGGTGTCGGTCATGTCCGGGAAGCCCATGCGGTAGATCGTGTAGCCGAGCGTGTAGGTGCCCGGTTCGCTGGGCGCGAGATAGCGCAAGAGACGGCCGGTGGCGAAGGCGAGTCCGGTGTTCGACTCGTTCGTGATGGTCGAGGGGTCGATCGCGAACTGCGCGCCGGCCGGGGCCGTGTCGTTGTCGAGCACGGGGATGTCGATCTGGGCGCCGGCGCGCACGGTGGCCGCGTCGTCCACGGCGATCGGCGGCTCCGCCGTCGGCGCGGGCAGCAGCACGACCGTGGTCTCACCGGTCGTGGTCGTGTAGCCGTTGCCGGTACCGTCCGACACCGTGTAGGTGACCACGCCGAGCGTTCCCGGCTGCGCGTTGTCGGTGGAGCCCGCGACACGCAGCATGCTCTGGCCGACGAGGTCCACGCTCAGCGACGCGCTCGGGTCGGGGGTGACGACGACGTCGCTGGCCAGGAGCACGAGACCCGCGGGGTTCGACACCGGCGAGATCACGTCGATGGTCGAGTCCTCACCGGGGCGCACGAAGGCCGTGAGGGGAGGCGTGGAGATCTGCGTGGCAGCGGGATCGACGATGGTCACCCTGACGGTCCCGGTCGCCTCGGCGAGCGAGTCGGCGACCGTGTACTGCACCAGATACGAGCCGGGGTTGGCGGCGGCGAAGACGAAGGTGCCGGCGACGCTGTTGACGGTGATCTGGGCCGCGGCGTCCGTGATCGAGTTGGCGCTGCGCATGGTGATGGCGCCGTTCACGCCTGTCACGTGCGGGCGCACATCGATCGTGGTGGGAGCTGCGATCGTGCCCACGGCGGCGAACGAGGCCGCCGTCAGCTGGGGGCTCGGGGTGATCGCGATCTCGAGAGGCTTCTCCGTCGACAGCCCCCTCGCGTCGGTGACCGTCACGAGGATCGTGACCGACTGGGCGTCGGCCTGGTTGGGGTTGGGGTGCTGGAAGGTGATCGTGCCCTGCGGGTCGAGGGCGACGGAACCGATGCCGCTCTGGTTCACCGCCGAAGAGATGTAGAGCGGATCGCCGTCCGGGTCGACCCAGCCCTCGAGCACGTTCACCGACACGGTGCCGCCGGGCACGACCTGCGGCGAAGGCCAGGTCGCGAGGCACGCCTCGACGCCGCACCACGCCGGCGCGCTGTTCGCCCCGGGCGGCGACACGGTCAGCGTCACGGTCGCCGGTTGCGAGGTGAGCCCGTCGGTCGTCGTGCCGTCCGTGATCCGGTACCGGAAGGTCGCCGATCCACTCGCCTCCGGGGACACGCGCACGACGAGCTCCTGCTGCTCGTTCGAGACCGAGACGGTTCCGAACGCGGGATCGAGGCCCTCGACGGATGCGGCCACGATACTCAGCACGTCCTCGTTCGGATCGTGGTCGTTGAGCAGGACGGGCAGGACGGCGCTGCGGCCGGCGCGCACCCCGAACGCATCGTCGACGGCGACGGGCGGCTTCGGATCGATCACGCGCTCGGCCTGGATGTCCTCCTGCTGCTGGGTGGGCACATCCTGGTCGGAATCCCACTGCTGCGAGGACGGCACGAGAGCGCCGTTCGGAAGCGTCCAGACCCAGCCGGAACGCGTCTCGTTCAGGATCATGCGCGAGCCGTTGCTCAGGAACTCCGGCGCGACCTCGTCGCCGAGCGAGCCCCCGGCGTAGTCCAGGTCGCTCTGTCCCGCATCCGAGGACCACAGCGTTCCCTGCGCCTGGCTGTTGGGCAGCCACGCCGCGTACATCACGCCCTTCGCCTCGGCCGGCGCCGCGGGGGTTCCCTGCGCGGCGTCGACGACGCGCTCGGGACCCGAGCCGTCGATGGGCACGGAGACGAGTCCTGTCGTGTCCGCGACATAGACCTGGTCGCGCGACGAGCCCGACTTCTGCAGCACCCCGCCGATCGTCCCGGTCTCCAGGGGCTGATCGCGCCCGCGCAGCCAGAGCAGGCCCGAGTCGGGCTCCAGGAGTGCCCAGGTGGTGCCCACCGCGCTGAGAGTCGCGGATGCGGGGGCGTCGGACACCGTGTCCGAGCCCTCGATCTTGCCCGTGCGGGCGTCGGCGCGCACCACGCGCTCCTCGGCGGAGGAGTAGGCGTAGACGATTCCGTCGACGCCGACCGCGATGCTGTCGGCAACGAAGACGGGGCGTTCCTCTCCTTCCGCGACCTCCGTCTGGGCGTACGGGTCGACGGGCACGGTGCTGCTCGGCGAGGCGAGCGAGCCCGCGAAGACGGCGCCGTTGTCCGTGCGGTAGGCGATCGTGTCGCCGGTGGAGACGACATCGACCGTGCCGGGCGGAGTGTTCTGGAACGCATCCTCCGCGTCGGCGTTCAGATCGGCGGGCATCGCCATGTCGACGTCCGCGAAGCGGGTGTCGCCCTCCGCGTACACCAGCAGTCGGTCTGCGTTCTGCACGAGCGCGCTGGGGTTCTCCACCTGCTTGACCGTGTCGATCTCACCGACGGTCGTGTTCACGCGGGCATAGCGCCGGCCCTCGCCGGACTGCATCGCCCAGATCGTGCCGTCGTCGGGCGGAGTCTGCTGGGCGTCGAAACCGGGCCACACCACGGCGAGCGTCGTGACGATGGCCAGCACGGCGGCGACGGAGCCGCCGATGATCCAGCCGCGGCGATCGGCGAGCGGGGTGCGGGGGGCCTCGGCCATCTCAGGCTCCTCCGAGGACGAGGACGGTCACGAGCACCGCTGCCGCCGCGACGACGACGGCGCCGCCCACGAGCAGGGCGATCATGCCGCCGGACAGGCGGCGTCCGCGCGGCGCCGCCCCGGCGAGGACCGTGCCCTCGTCGGGGCGGCGACCGCCGCGGTCGCGGGAGCGCACCGGCCGGCGCGATTCGTACTGGACGTTGGGGCGCACGGGGCCGCGAGCGCGATCATCGGCGAAGTTCACCGGGGTTCCGGCGGAGGCCCACTCGTCCACGGCGACTTCCATCGGAGTGTGCGGCAGGCCGAGCTCGTGCTGGATGAGCTGCAGCTCGTAGGCGAACTGGGCGGCCGAGGGGTGGCGGCCGGCGGGGTCGCGATTCATCGAGCGCGACAGCACGGCTTCGAGGCTCGCGGGGACGTCGGCCCGGCCGATGGGGGTGTAGGCGGCGCGGCGGATGCGGGCCTTGAGCTGGTCGCGGCCGTTCTGGCCGCTCCCGGGGCGCTCGAAGGGACTGCGTCCCGCCAGCAGGGAGTACACGGTGGCCCCCAGCGCCCAGACCTCGGCGGGGACGGAGCCCGCGATCCTCTCGTCGATGATCTCGGGCGCGCTCCACGGCACGGACATGGCGAACACTTCGTCGTCGCCGCGTCCGCCGACGGCGGTGGCGATGCCGAAATCGGCGAGGACGGGAGCGCCGAAGGCCGTCACCAGCAGGTTCGAGGGCTTGATGTCGCGGTGCAGCAGACCCGAGCGGTGCGCCGTCTCCAGTGCGGAGCCGATCCGGATGCCGGCCTGGAGCACCTCCGCCAGCGGGATCTCCTCGCGTCGATAGCGGGAGCCGAGAGATCCGGGGCAGTACTCCATGACGAGATAGGGGCGTCCGTCGGACGAGATGCTCGCCTGGTAGATGGTGAGGATCGACGGATGCGCGCTCAAGCGCGCCATCACATCGGCCTCCGCGTTGAACATGCGCAGCAGGCCGTCGTCGACGATGTCCTCGAGGAGCACTTTGACGGCGACCGGGCGGCGCGGCATGTCCTGCTCGAACAGGAAGACGTCGGCGAAACCACCGGTGCCGAGAGGGCGGACGTAGGTGAAGCCGGGAAGGACGGGCGGTGCCGCGGGCAGTCTCTGCGCCACCGGCGTCCCCCTTTCCGCGTACGACGTGCACACCCGACGTACGCGCGGGACTCTGCCGAACCTTCCTATCACAGCGTCGTGGCCGCATCCGATTCGGAAACCTACGCTTGACACATGTCCTCCGAACTGTCCCGAGCGGCGAGCCCGTACCTCCGTCAGCACGCGGAGCAGCCGGTGGCGTGGCACGCGTGGGGCGAGGCCGCTTTCGCCGAGGCGCGACGGCGCGACGTGCCGGTCATGGTGTCGATCGGCTACGCCACGTGCCACTGGTGCCACGTCATGGCGGCGGAGTCCTTCTCCGACCCCGGCATCGCGGCGCGCCTGAACCGGACCATGGTCTCGGTCAAGGTGGACCGTGAGGAGCATCCCGAGGTCGATGCGGTGTTCCTCGCCGCCGCCGCGGCGTTCACCCCGCATCTCGGCTGGCCGCTGACGGTCTTCACGACCCCCGAGGGCCAGCCCTTCTTCGCCGGGACCTACTGGCCTCCGACGGCGCGGGGCCGGCTTCCCGGGTTCGCCGACGTCATCGACGCCGTCGATCACGCGTGGCGCGAACGCCGGGAGGCGGTGGCCGAGACCTCCGGTGCGCTCCAGCGCGCGCTCGACGCGGCGGCGCGCGAGAGAGGTGACGAGGCGCTCGATCCCGCATGGCCCACCGCCGAGGTCCGCGGGCAGCTCGCTGCGCGCATCGCGGCGCGCGAGGATCCCGAGTTCGGCGGCTTCGCTCCAGCGGGAGCGGATGCGGCCACCCCCAAGTTCCCGGTGTGGCCGGTGCTGCGTTTCCTGCAGACCGAACCCGACGAGGCGTCGCGGTCGCTCGCGGAGCGCACCCTCGACCGCATGGCCCGCTCGCCGCTGCGCGACGCGGACGGCGGATTCTTCCGATACGCCACACGCCGCGACTGGAGCGTGCCCCACTACGAGCGCATGCTCACCGACAACGCCGGTCTCATCCAGGTCGCCCTCGCCGCTGGGCGCGCCGACATCGCCTCCGCCGCGGCGGGATTCCTCGTCGACACGCTCCAGCTCCCCTCCGGCGGATTCGCCGCCGCGCAGGACTCCGAATCCTTGATCGACGGCGAGCGCAGCGAGGGCGGGTTCTATCAGCGCGCTCTCGACGAACGGAGCGCGCTGGAGCCGCCGCGCATCGATGACAAGCTCGTCACCGGATGGAATGGCCTCGCCGTCGGGGCGCTCGCCGCGACGGGTGCACGCCTCGCACGCGCAGACCTCATGGACGCAGCCGTGCGCGCCGCCCTCGCCGTCGAGGAGTCGAACCTCGCCGACGACGGGACCCTGCGTCGGGCCTCCCTGGACGAGATCCTCTCCGGTGCGCCGGCGACGCTCGAGGACTACGGCGCTCTCGCCCAGGGTCTCGCCGTGCTCGCGATGGCCTCGGGATGTGTCGCCTATGCCGTCCAGGCGCGCCGGCTCGTCGACCTGTGCTGGCCGACCGAGGAGGCGGCGGTCGTACCCGGCGGGCGCGACAGTGTGCTGGCGGCTCTGGGGGCGCCCGAGGTCGACGACGCCGACACCGACCGTCCCTCGGGTGCGGCCTCGCTCGCCGAAGCCTCTCTCACCCTGTGGCGTCTGGGGGCGGGGGAGCGGTACCGGCGGCGAGCCCGCACGATCGTGGCGGCGCGCGCGACACGCGCCGTCGAGGACCCGTTCTCGCACGCCGCCGTGCTGCGCGTTGCGGCGTTGCTGGAGGGCTCCGGGCGCCAGATCGTGGTGGTGGCCGACAGCGACGACGATCCGCTCGCCCGAGCCGCCCACGCGACGGGAGCCGACGTCGTCGTGCGGGTGAGCGAGCCGGATGCGGTCGCGTGGACCGAGGCCGGGTTCTCGCTGTTCGCCGGCCGCACCGCAGCCGACGGACGGCCCACGGCGTACGACTGCCGGGAGTTCGTGTGCCGACTGCCCATCCACGACGCGGGCGGTTTCTCCGAGCCGGAGGCCTGAACTCGCCCTATCATCGAGAGCATGCCCGAGCTGGAGGCGCCGCACAGCGGCTACTGGTACGCCGATGATGAAGAGTCGCGCCGGCGCCGTGCCGTCGATCTGCTCCAGGCGTTCCGGGTGTATCGCGCGGCAGAGGTCGCGATGCGACGCCGCACGCGCGAGGCCATGTCGATGGGTGAGAACGATCTCCTCGTGCTGCGGTATCTGCTGCGCGCCCAGCAGCGCGACGAGCGCGTCTCGCCGGGTGAGCTCGCCCGCTACCTCGGTGTGTCCACCGCCTCGATGACGGCGATGGTGGACCGGCTGGAGAAGTCGGGGCACGTGCGGCGCGAGCGGCACGAGACCGATCGGCGCAGCATCTGGGTCGTTCCCACGGTCGACAGCGACGAAGAAGTGCGCCGTACCCTCGGCGACATGCACGAGCGGATGATGGATGCCGTCATCGACATGTCCCCGGAGGACACGCGCGTCGTCATGGAATGCCTGGTTCGTCTGCAGGCCGCCGTCGACCAGGTCGACGCCCACACCGCCGTCGGCTGAGCGACGGATATGGCTCGCCGCGGGTCTTGCTCGTCTGACTAGCTACCCGCGCCGACGGCCCGGAAGCGGTGACGCGGTGACACCATGGGCAGCATGACCCTTTCGCCCGACACCGTCGGTGAGCACGACGCGACCCACATGGTCGACGGTTGGCTGCTCACGTCGTACGCCGGTGTCGTCGCGCGCCTGCAGGCCCGCCATCCGCTGCTGCGTCTGTCGGAGATCGAGGCGATCGTCGCGAGGGAGTACGACGCGTTCACGGGAGGGCGGCCGATCGCGGTCCCCGTCGACGTGGAGTCCGGGGCCGAGGAGATCCTGCAGATGCACGCCGACGGACAGGGCGCCTGAACTAGACCCAGGTCGGCAGCCAGTTGTGCAGCCGCCAGAACTCGTAGGGCACCGGAATCGCGGTCCACACCGGGTACCAGAACGCGGACAGCACGAGACAGGCGACCAGGAACACGGTGACCACCCGCTGGCCCGCCATGCGCCGATCGGCGTCCGCGGAGCCCGCGATGCGCCGGGCCGCGAGGGCGATGGCGATCACGAGGAACGGCAGCATCACGACCGTGTAGAACTGGAAGATCGTGCGCTCGGGGTACAGCAGCCAGGGCACGTAGGTCGCGGCGAGCGCCACGAGCACGAAGGCCGACTGCGCATCGCGGGTGCGGATGAACCGGTACAGCAGATAGAGCGCTGCGGCGATCCCGGCCCACCAGATCAGCGGGTTCGGGATGCTCGAGACCGCCTGGACCGTGTCATCGCTCTGATGCCAGTACATCGACGTCGGACGCACCAGCAGCGGCCACTGCCAGGCGGGGCTCTGGTAACCGTGGGGCGTCGTGAGACCCACGTGGAACGCGTAGATGGCCTCGTGGTAGCGCCAGAGACTGGACAGCGCCCCGCCGAGACCCTCGGATGCGGCGGCCCGCCCGTACCCGCCCGTGCTGACCAGCCAGCCGGTCCACGACGCGACGTACACGATGGCCGAGACCGGCACCAGCAGCACGAACGCCGCAGCGCCCTGGCGCACCGCATCCACCGGCCACTGCACGACGCCGAGCCGGCGCCGGGCGAGGGCGTCGGTGACGACGATGTACAGGCCGAGAGCGGCGAGCACGTACAGCCCCGACCACTTCACGGCCGTCGCGGCGCCGACGGCCGCTCCGGCGGCGACGAGCCATGGCCGGCTCCAGAACACCGGGCCCCACACGGGCCGGTCCGCCTCCTCGTCGCGTGGGGCGAGTGCCCGGCGCAGACGTTCCAGGTGGGTGCGGCGATCGAGAAGGACGAACCAGAACCCGAGCGCAACGAACAGCGCGAGGATGCCGTCCAGGAGCGCGATGCGGCTGAGCACGATGGCGAGGCCGTCGATGGCCATCAAGCCGCCGGCGATGGCGGCCACGGCCGTCGAGCCGGTCAGGGTGCGGGCGATGAGATACACCACGAGGACGGTCAGGGTGCCGGCGGTGGCCACCGCCACCCGCCACCCCACCGAGTCGCCGGAGCCGAACAGCCACATCCCCAATCCGATGAGCCACTTGCCCAATGGCGGGTGCACGGAGAAGCTTCCCGTGATCAGCGGGGCGGGGACCTGGCCCTCGGCGAACAGGGCGTCGGCTCCGTCGGGCCAGTTGGCCGTGTAGCCCAGCAGCCACTGCGACCACGCGTCCTTCACGTAGTACGTCTCGTCGAAGACCAGCGACGACGGCGTACCGAGGTTCGCGAAGCGCAGGATTCCGGCGAACAGCGTCAGCAGGACGGGGGTCCACACCTGCAGGCGTCGGTCGAGGATGCGGGAGCCGCGGACGCGGTCGGAGAATGCGTCGAACGCCGAGCGGCGCAGCGGGGGCGCGGTCGGCGGGGCGCTCGAGGTCACGCCCTCCACCTTATGCTGGGGCCGTGATCATCCTTGCGGCGACTCCGATCGGAAACCTCGGGGATGCCACCCGCCGGCTCGTCGAGGCGCTGGAAGAAGCGACCGTGATCGCCGCGGAGGACACCCGCACGACGCAGCGGCTGCTCGCGGGGCTCGGTGTCTCGAACCGCCCGCAGCTGATCGCCCTGCACGACCACAACGAGAAGCAGCGCGCCGCCGAGCTGGCGCGCCGCGCGGCCACCGAGGACATCCTCGTGCTCAGCGATGCCGGCATGCCCACGGTCAGCGACCCGGGGTACGGCCTCGTGGCGGAGGCGGTCGCACAGGGCGTCGAGGTCATCGCGCTGCCCGGGCCTTCTGCCGTGCTGACGGCCCTCGCGGTTTCGGGTCTTCCCACCGACCGGTTCGCCTTCGAGGGCTTCGTGCCGCGCAAGCAGGGGGAGCGGAGGGCGATGTTCGCCCGGTTGGCGGCCGAGGAGCGCACCCTGGTGTTCTTCGAAGCGCCGACCCGTCTCGCGGACACCCTCGCGGACCTCGCGGACGCGTTCGGCGCGGATCGACCCGCATCCGTCTCGCGGGAGCTCACCAAGCTGTACGAGCAGACCGTGCGCGGCCCGCTCTCGGAGCTCGTGGCCTGGGCCGCCGAGGGCGTGCGCGGCGAGCTCGTCATCGTCGTCGGCGGGGCGGAGCGCGCCCGCGTCGCCTTTCCCGACGCCGTGACGCAGGTGCTGGAGATCGTGCGCACCGGAGTCCGTCTCAAGGATGCGGCCGGCGAGGTCGCCGAGGCGACCGGTCATTCCTCACGCGAGCTCTACCAGGCGGCGCTCGCCGTTCGCGGCTGACGCACCCGCCGGCCGGATGCCGGCTCCTCACCGAGGGTGGGAGCCGGCATCCGCCGTCACCGCCTCCGCGCGCGCCGGTGCGCTGTGAGCAGCGCGAGGCCGAACGCGAACGCCATCGTCGCCGCGACGAACAGCGCGACCGGTGCCTCGCGGCCGGTGCGGGCGAGCGCGGCGGGCGCGGATGCGGTGTCTCGCTGCGGCTCGGCGGTGACCGGACCGGCGGTGACCGGGTCGGCGGAGCCGGGGGAGGGATCGGTCCCCGGCGTCTCGAGCGGCGTCAGGGCGTCGAGCGCCTCGGAGAGCAGGGCCGCCGCGGCGTCCACGCGCTCCTGGGCGGGGGACTGCGCACCGCCGAGGAACCGTGCGATCTCCACCGCGTCGTCGACCGCGGCGAGGGACACCGGTGTGTACAGGGACCGCTCGATCGCCTCGGCGCGCGCGATCAGCGTCGCGAGCGGCGTGAGGTCCGCCGCCGCGTCGAGCACGCGCTCCAACTGGAGGTCGTCGATGGTTCCCCAGGACCCCGGAGCGAGGTCTCCGGCGACGTGCACGGTGATGCTCTCTCCGTCGGCGACCGTGATGGTGTCCGTGGAAGGAGTCGACCAGTTGCGCCACCCACCGAGGACGAAGTCCACCGATGCCTCCTGCGTCCCCGAGGACACCGCGAGACGCACCGTGTCGCTGAGCTGGCCGCCGCCCTGGAGGGCGCCGGTGGCGCGATAGGTCCCGGCGGGGACGGGTCCCACGGACTGCTCGAGGGTGAAGGAGAAGCGATTCGCCGAGTAGAAGTGCGCGGAACGCGATCCGGTCCGCGGGTCGTCCCACGCGCCCACCGTCAGGGCGGTGCCCGCCGCGCGCCACATCGACGTGTCGTCGTCCTCGAAGCCGGGGTTCACGAGCAGGTTCGCCGAGGTCACCGTGACCGTCGCCCGAGTCGACAGCCCGGCCGAGGTCGTGCCGCGGAACACGTAGGTGCCCGGGCCCGACACCCACTGGGCGCCGGGAGTCCAGGTGACCGACTGCTCCTCGGTCGTCACGTCGTTGTACGAGACCGTCACGGTGGCGGGCAGCGGGATCTCCGTGCCGTCGGGCACCGTGAGCTCGGGAGACGAGACGGCGGTGACCGCGCGAGGGGCGACGGCGCCGGTACGCGCGTAGGAGAACACGTTCAGCGACTCCAGCGGCGTCCCGTCGTGGGCGAAAAGGGCCTGGTTGTCCCAGGCGGAGCCGCCGAAGTGGACGCCTGCGTCGTTCGGGTCGTACTCGCCGGCGTAGCTCGCCGCCCAGCCGGAGCCGTCCCGTTCCCAGAGGGCGGCGTTCTGCGCCGCCGCCTCCGGCGGACCCACCGGCAGCCAAGCGGGCTCCCAGTAGTACACGCCGAGGCCCGCCGCGCCGACATCCGAGACGGCCTGGATGACATCGCGCACCGCGAGCGCCTGGCCCTGCACGCTCACGGGGTAGTTCGTCGCCTCGCCGGGAAGGTCGATCACGTTCGAGTGTCCGTCGCCGTCCTCCAGCGTGTACGCCCAGCTGGTCTCCGCGACGATCACGTCCTTGTCGTAGGTGTCCGCGACCTGCGTCAGCACACTCGTCAGGTTCTCCAGCGTGCCGTGCCAGAACGGGTAGTACGACGAGGCGAAGACGTCGTAGTCGACGGCGCGGTCGTCGAGCTGCTTCGCGATGTTCGCATAGCTGCCGGGCCGCTCCGGATTGGTGAAGTGCAGCGCGACCAAGGCGTCCGGAAGGACCTCGCGAACGGCGGCGGAGCCGGCGGAGAAGATCTGTGCCATGTCGTCCCAGCCGCTGACACCGGCGACCCCGCTCGTGGTCTCATTGCCGATCTGCACCATCCGCACATCCACCCCGGCCGCCTCGAAGGCCGTGAGCGCCTCGGCGGTGAACGCGCGGGTCGCCGCCGCCTTCTCGGCGACGCTCAACGCCGCCCATGCCTTCGGGGCCTTCTGCTTCGCGGGGTCCGCCCAGAAGTCGGAGTAGTGGAAGTCCACGAGAACCCGCAGCCCCGCATCCGTCGCGCGTTCACCGATCTCGATCGCCCGCGCGACGTCGACGGTGCCCCCGCCGTAGCCGTTGCCGGCGGCGTCGAACGGGTCGTTCCACACGCGCACCCGCACGTCGGTGACCCCGGCGTCGGCGAGCACTCCGAACAGGTCGGCGGGGTGACCCGCCGTGTCGCGGAACACGACACCCGAGTCCTCCAGGGCGATGACGGAGGACACGTCGACGCCGTTGATGAAGTCGGGTGCGAGGTCGTCGACTCTCGGCACCGTGATGCCGGCCGTGACCGGCTCGTCCACCGCGACGGCGGGCGCCGCGGCGAGCACGCCCGCCACGGCGACGCCGAGTGCGGTCGCCGCGGCGGCGGATCGGAGCAGGGAACGACGGATGCGGCGCTGCATGAGTGTCCTTTCTTTCGGGCGGGTCAGCCCTTGACGGAGCCCTGGGTCAGCCCGCCCACGATGAACCGCTGCAGGGACAGGAACAGGGCGAGCACGGGGACGGCGGCGATGACGGCGCCGGCGGCGAACAGGCCCCACCGGGAGGCCAGCTGGTTCGAGACCCACTGGTACATGCCGACGGCGAGCGTCCAGTTGTCTTCGCTGGTGAGCACGATCTTGGCGAGGATGTAGTCGCCGAACGCCGTGATGAACGCGAGGAGCGCGACGACAGCCAGGATCGGGGTGACCAGCGGGATGATGAGGCGCCAGAAGATCTGGGCGTGGGTTGCGCCGTCGATCTTCGCCGACTCGTCGATCTCGATGGGGATCGTGTTGAAGAAGCCGTACATGAGGAACGTGTTCGCGCCCAGTGCGCCGCCGAGGTAGACGCAGATGAGCGCGAGCTTCGAGTTCAGCCCGAGCGCGGGCACGATCTCGCCGATCGCGAGGAGCATCAGGAAGATCGCGACGAACGCGAGCGCCTGCGGGAACATCTGCACGATCAGCAGCGACGTGAGGCTCACGCGCCGGCCGCGGAAGCGGAACCGCGAGAACGCGTAAGCGGCCGATGCCCCCATGATCACGGCACCCACGGCCGACACTCCGCCCACGAGGAGCGTGTTGCCGACCCACGTCCAGTAGCTGGTCGCCCCCAGAGCCGCGAAGTTCGACAGGTCGAAGGCGCTGAACAGGTTGTTGGAGCCGGAGAGCGTGCCGCGCGGGTTCAGTGCCGCCGACAGCACATAGACCAGGGGGAAGACGGCGTAGAAGACGACGATCGCGGCGAAGAAGTACTTCCAGCCGACCTCGAGCCACCAGCGGCGGCGGCGGATGCGGGTGCGTGCCGTGGACATCACTGGAACTCCTCGAGCTTGCGGGTCTGGCGGAAGGCGATGGCCGAGATGATGCCGACGACGATGAACACGATGATCGAGAGGGCGCTGGCCAGGCCGTAGTCGGCGGCTCCGCCGGCGACGCCGGAGACGCGATAGATCGCCGAGATGAGGATGTCGGTCGATCCGAGCGTGTACGGCGCACCGGGTATCGCGGGTCCGCCCGCGTTGAACATGTAGATGACGGTGAAGTTGTTGAAGCTGAACGCGAAGGAGGAGATCGCGAGCGGCGCGGTCGACACGAGCAGCAGCGGCAGCACGATCGAGCGGAACTGGCGCCACCGGCCGGCGCCGTCGATCGAGGCGGCCTCCAGGGTGTCGGAGGGCAGCGCCTGGAGCGCGCCGGTGCACACGAGGAACCAGTACGGGAAGCTGAGCCACACGTTCACCCACAGCACGGCGGCTTTGGCCAGCCACGGATCTCCGAGCCAGTTGATCTGGCTGCCGAAGAAGAACAGGTCGTTGATGACGCCGAACTCGGCGTTGAACATGCCGCGGAACAACAGCGCGGACATGAAGGCGGGGAAGGCGTAGGGAAGGATGATGAGCGTGCGCAGGTACTTCCGGGCACGCACGCGCGGGTCGTTGAAGACGAGGGCGAAGACCAGCCCGAGGGCGAAGCTGATGACGACCGAGCCGGCCGCGAAGGCGAACGTCCACCCCGTCACCGAGAGCAGGGGGCCGGCGAGCGCGGGGTCGGTGAACACCCGCAGGAAGTTGTCGAAGCCCACGTTGACGTACCAGCCCGCGGGAAGTCGCGTGCCGTCGTCGGCGATGAAGCTCCCGATCGCGTCGTCGGCCGTGTAGACCGTGCCGTTCACCGTGTCGGTGATGGTGCCCGCCTCCGCGTCCCACACCATCGTGGGCGTGTACAGCACTCCGGTCGAGCCGTCGCGGGTGCGGATCGAGCCGTCGTTGGGATCGTCGGAGAAGGGGACGCGCAGCGCCTCGATCGCGCTCTGAAGCTCCTGGTCGGTGATCACCTGCGTACGGGGGATCACCGTCCACCCGTCGACGGATGCCGGTGCCTGGCCCGTGGGAGCCGTGCCGGCATCCGCCAGCGGGGACTCGGCGCTGCCGACACGGACGTCGCCGTCGTCGTTGATCGCGAGGCCGTACTCGCCGAAGCGCTCGACGACGGACAGCGGATAGGTCTCTGAACCCTCGATGCGCCGCTCGCCCTGGATCAGGGCGGCGTCCACGGCCTGCGCCTGGGACCCTGCGTGACCGGTGCCGTAGTTGGTGAAGGCGATGTAGGCCGTGTAGCCGAAGACGAACACCTGGAAGACGAGCAGGAAGACGAGTCCCGGCATGAGGTACTTCAGCGGCAGGGCGCGCTTGGTGAAGTACACGACATCGGCGGCGATCACGAGTGCCGCCGTGACGCCGAGCAGGATCCACGACTGAGCCGAGAAGGCCGAGAGGATCGCCATGATCCCGAGGGCGTTGATCAGGCCCATCACGATGAGCTTGACGATGAACCCCCACCCGATGCCTCGCCACGAGCGGGCATGGGACTCCCGCGGGGACCTCGAGGGCGGGGTGAGAACCTGCGGCTGCGCCATGTGTGTCGTCTCCTGTTCGACGGCCACGAGCGGGGCGGGCCACAGGGCCCGCCCCGTCGCGGTCAACCCGCGAGGGTGCCCTGAAGGTCGGTGATCATCTTGTTCCAGGTGCCGGACGGGTCGGCGCCGCTGATGATCTGCGACTCGGCTGCGTTCCAGAAGTCCCAGACGGAGCCCATCTCGGGGATCGAGGGCATCGGCACGCCGTTCTGCGACGAGGCGAGGAAGCCCGCGATGATCGGATCGCTCGCGACCTCTTCGGCCAGGCTGCTCCACGCCGGGATGCGGGGGTCGGCCTCGTACAGCGCGCGCTGCGCATCCTCGGTGCCGAGGTAGTTCACGAGGAACTCCTGGGCGAGCAGCGCGTTCTTGCTCTGCGAGCTCAGGTAGAAGCCCTGGACGCCCACGAACGGCGCGGCGGGCTGGCCGCCCGCGGAAGGGATCGGGTTCACGGCGACGTTGACGTCGGGGAAGGAGCTGATCGCCCACGGGCCCTGCACCGTGTACGGCGCCTTGCCGGAGGCGAACAGCTCGTTGTTGATGTCGTAGTCGATCGTGGTCGACAGGTAGCCGGTGCCGGCGGAGCCGTTGGCGTGCAGCCACTGGGCGAACGCCTCGCCGGCCGCTCCGCCCATGCCGACCTCGTTCGTGTACGAGCCGCTGGAGTCCTGCACGAACACGGGCGCGCCGAAGGAGGTCTGGAACCCGTACATCGTGTAGCCGTCGCCCGTCTCGCCCGCCGTGTTGATGACGAAGGGGCGCTCGGTGCCCGCGGCCAGGCCCTTTTGGATCATCTCGTCCCAGGTGGCGGGGGCATCGGCGCCGACGAGGTCCACGTTCTGCACGAGCGCGACCGTCTCGAGCGAGTAGGGCAGCGCGTAGAGCTGACCGTCGTAGGTCATCGCCTCGATCGCGACCGACTCGAACTCGGACGCCTTGTCGCCCAGGTCGATCGTGTCGACGACACCCGCCGCCACGAGGGCGCCGAGCCAGTCGTGCGAGCCGACGGTGATGTCGGGGCCCTCGCCGGTGGGCACCTGCGAGATGAAGTCGTTGCGGAGGTCCTCGAAGTTCTTCTGCACGAGGGTGACCTTCGCGCCCGTCTCCTCCTCGAACGCCTTCGCGGCCGCGGTGATGGCGGCCTCGCGCTCCTGGTCGGTCCAGATGACGAGCTCTGCGGACGAGTCGGCGGTCTGCTCGGCGCCGCCGCCGCCGGAGCAGCCGGCCAGCAGGAGCGCGGATGCGGCGGCAGCGACGCCAATTCCGATGATCTTGCGCATGTGACGTGTTCCTTTCAGAACGGTGGTCGAGGATGCGCGCCTTCGTCGACGTCGCATCGTCACGACCGGATGGGGAAGCGTCCGTCCGTTGACGGACGCCGAGGTTCGGGGGAGTCGCCGGTCAGCGACCACCCCCGCGGGTCGGAGGGGTGCGCACGACGGCGACGCCGCCGGCGGCGACGACCGTCTCGTCGTGCGAGGCGTGGCCGGTGAGCAGGTCCGTGCCGGCGACCGGGGCGGCGAGGGCGGTGTCGGAGTGATTGACGAGCACGACGTAGTCCGCGTCGTCGCCGTGACGGGTCACGGTCTCCAGGCCCGCCGGGAGCGCCGCGGGGGCGAGCCCGGCATCGGCGTACACGCGCGTGAGGATCGCGGCGAGGCCCGCCGCATCCGGCCTCGTGCTGACGTACCAGCCGACGCCCGCGCCGTGCGTGTTCCGCGTGACGGCGGGGGCGCCGTCGGCGGGCCCGCCGACATAGCGCGCTCGCACCTCGGCGCCGTCGACACGGAGGTCTTCGCTCCACTGATCGATCGTCAGGCGATCGCCGTCGAGCTCGATCTCTGCGGTGTCGCCCTCGCGCAGGGGAAGGAACTCCTCGACCCGCACGCCGAGCGCCTCGGCCAGCGGCGCGAGATATCCGCCCTCGTGGACCGCGTCGTTCTCGTCGACGACCGCGGAGAAGTAGGAGACGACGAGCGTCCCGCCGGCGGCGACGTACGCCGAGAGATTCGCCGCATCCGTCGTCGTGAGCAGATACTGCGCGGGCGCGAGGACGAGGGAGTACGCGGAGAGATCCTGTCCGGGCAGGGCGAAGTCCACGGTGATGCCGTCGCGCCAGAGCTGCGTGTAGTACGCGCGCACCCGCTCGTCGTGGTCGAGGAGATCCGACGGGCGCCATTCGAGGTCTTGCGCCCAGAACGACTCGAAGTCCCAGAGGATGGCGACGTCGGCATCCACGCGGGAGCCGCGCACCTCGGCGAGGGCGGCGAGGTCGGCGCCGAGGGCGGTGACCTCGCGGAACACCCGGGAGTCCACGCCGGCGTGCGGGAGCATCGCGGAGTGGAACTTCTCGGCGCCGGAGCGCGAGGCGCGCCACTGGAAGAAGAGGATCGCGTCGGCACCGCGTCCGAGGTGCGTGAGGGAGTTGCGGGCCATCTCGCCCGGGCGCTTCGCGACGTTCTGCGGCTGCCAGTTGACGGCGGACGTCGAGTGCTCCATGAGGATCCAGGGCTTGCCGCCGCCGACCGAGCGGCTGAGGTCCGCTGCGATCGCGAGTCCGATCTCGCCCTCGCGATCGGGCGCCCAGAGATAGTGGTCGTCCGACACGATGTCGACTTCGCGCCCCCACGCCCACAGGTCCGTCGTCTGGCTCTGGTTCGCCATGAAGTTCGTGGTGATCGGCTGGTCCGCGTATCGGCGGATGGCGTCGCGCTCGGCGATGAAGCAGGCGCGCAGCTGGTGGTCGGTGAAGCGCGCGAAGTCCAGGCGCTGGGCCGGGTTGACGACCGAGGGGGCTGCGGCGGGAGCCCCCACGTGCTCCCACTCGCCGTAGTGCTGACCCCAGAAGGCGGTACCCCATGCGGTGTTCAGCGCGTCGAGGCTGCCGTAGCGTTCGCGCAGCCACAGCCGCCAGGCGGCGATCGCGTGGTCCGAGTAGTCCTCGCCGACGGGCACGCCGTACTCGTTGTGGACGTGCCACAGGACGACGGCGGGATGCGAGGCGTACCGCCGGGCGAGCTCGGTCGCGATGCGCACCGAGGCCTCGCGGTAGGCCGGAGCGGAGTGCGAGGCCATCCCTCGGGAGCCGAAGCCCATCGTGGTGCCGTCACGGGTCACGACGCGCGCGTCCGGGTGGTTCGCGAAGAACCATGCGGGCGGGGAGGCGGTGGGAGTGCCGAGGTCGACGTGGATCCCGTTCGCGTGAAGGAGGTCGAGGAGCTCGTCCATCCAGGAGAAGTCGAAGACGCCCTCCGCGGTCTCGATCAGACCCCACGAGAAGATGCCGACGCTGACGAGATTGACCCCCGCCTCGCGCATGAGCGCGACGTCCTCGTGCCAGGTCTCGACGGGCCATTGCTCCGGGTTGTAATCGCCGCCGTACGCGATTCCGTCCAGCTGCGGCCAGGGTGAGCTCTGGGTCATGACGCTCCGTCGGGTCGAGGGTGATCGGTCTTCGTCAGATGCGACTGGGACCGGTCACAGTCTGCGCAGCGAGGATCGGAGCGATCAAGCTCGTGACTCGTTCGTTATCAAACTGTGACCGGTCACAGTTTGTCCGGCACGTCGCATCCCCGCCGTGCGGAGCAGGCGATAGAGTCCTCGCGTGGAAGACACGACCATCGCACGGCGCCGCCCCACCATCCGGGACGTCGCCGCCGCCGCCGGAGTCTCGCGCGGCACGGTCTCCCGCGTGATCAACGGCGGGCACTGGGTGTCGCCAGATGCCCGCACGGCGGTCGAGGAGGCGATCCGGCGCACCGGGTACACGGCCAACCACGCCGCTCGCTCGCTCGCGACCGGACGCGCCGGCTCCCTGGCGTTCCTGCTGACCGAGCCGCAGCATCTGCTGTTCGCCGACCCCAACTTCTCCCTGCTGCTGCGTGGCGCCGCGGAGGCCCTCTCGCAGCGGTCGATGACTCTCGTGCTGCTGGTCGCCGGCACCCCGGAGGAGCGCGCCAACGTGGCGCACTTCGTCAGCGCCGGGCACGTCGACGGCGTGCTGCTCATCTCGTCTCATGAGGCCGACCCGCTGCTCGACTCCCTCCTGGAAGCGGGGGTCCCGACCGTTTCCTGCGGGCTCCCGCTCGGCCACCAGGGCGACCTCGCCGCGGTGGCGGTCGACGAGGAGGGCTCAGCCCGCGTCATGACACGTCATCTCCTGGATCGAGGACACCGGCGCATCGCGATGATCGCCGGACCCGACGACACCCCGGGCGGACGCTACCGACTCGTGGGCTTCCGGGAGGAGCTGGGTGAGGCGTTCGACCCCGACCTCGTCGAGCACGGCGACTACAGCCGCGAATCGGGCGCGCTCGCGATGTCACGGCTGCTCGAGCGCACCCGTGACATCGACGCCGTGTTCGCCGCATCCGACATGATGGCCGCCGGCGCCGTCGTCGCCCTCGGTCGCGCCGGCCTCCGCGTGCCCGAGGACGTCGCGGTGGCGGGCTTCGACGACTCCGGACTCGCCGCCGCTCACGAGCCGCCGCTGACCACCATGCGCCAGCCCTGGGACCGCATCAGCGCCGAGATGGTGACGCTGCTGCTCGAGGTGATCGAGGGCGCGCCGCGGCGCAGCATCACCCTGCCGACAGAGCTGGTCGTGCGCGACAGCGCCTGAGCCGCCCCGTCACGGGGCCGCGGCCCCCTCAGGCGCCGCCTAGAATCTACGGGTGAGCAACGGCCGTTCCTTCTACATCACGACGCCGATCTACTACCCGAGCGATGTCCCGCACATCGGTCACGGGTACACGACGGTCGCCGTCGACACGCTCGCGCGCTGGCACCGCCAGTCGGGGGACGACACCTGGATGCTGACGGGCACCGACGAGCACGGTCAGAAGATGCTGCGCGCGGCCGCCGCGAACGGGGTCACGCCGCAGGAGTGGGTGGACAAGCTCGTCAGCGAGGCCTGGTTCCCGCTGCTGGAGAGCCTCGACGTCGCCAACGACGACTTCATCCGCACCACGCAGGAGCGCCACGAAGAGGGTGTCAAGCGGTTCGTGCAGGCCATCTATGACCGCGGTTACATCTACGCGGGCGAGTACGAGGCGCTGTACTGCGTGGGCTGCGAGGAGTTCAAGCCGGAGTCCGAGATCCTCGACGGCACGGGGGCGTTCGAGGGGCTCAAGGTCTGCGCGATCCACTCGAAGCCGCTCGAGCTGCTGCAGGAGAAGAACTACTTCTTCAAGCTGAGCGAGTTCGCCGAGCCCCTGCTGAAGCTGTACAAGGACGATCCCGACTTCATCCGGCCCGAGTCGGCGCGCAACGAGGTCGTCTCCTTCGTGCGCTCGGGCCTCAAGGACCTCTCGATCTCGCGGTCGGCGTTCGACTGGGGCATCCAGGTGCCGTGGGATCCGCAGCACGTGATCTACGTCTGGGTCGACGCGCTGCTCAACTACGCGACGGCGATCGGGTACGGCGTCGACGAGGAGAACTTCGAGCGCCGGTGGCCCGCGTACCACGTGGTCGGCAAGGACATCCTGCGCTTCCACGCCGTCATCTGGCCGGCCATGCTGATGGCTGCGGGGCTGGAGGTGCCGCGTGGTGTCTTCGCCCACGGCTGGCTGCTCGTCGGTGGCGAGAAGATGTCGAAGTCGAAGCTCACCGGCATCGCGCCCACGGAGATCACCGACGTGTTCGGCTCGGACGCCTACCGCTTCTACTTCCTCTCCGCGATCGCCTTCGGGCAGGACGGCTCGTTCTCGTGGGAGGACCTGTCGGCGCGCTACCAGGCCGAGCTCGCGAACGGCTTCGGCAACCTCGCCTCGCGCACGGTCGCGATGATCGAGCGGTACTTCGAGGCGATCGTTCCGCCGGCCGCGACCTACACCGACGCGGATCTGGCCATTCAGCAGACCGTGGCGGATGCGGCCGCATCCGCCGACGCGGCGATGGAGCGCTTCCGCATCGATGAGGCGATCGCATCCATCTGGACCATCGTCGACGCGCTCAACGGCTACATCACCGAGAACGAGCCGTGGGCGCTCGCGAAGGACCCGGAGCAGGCGGGGCGCCTCGGCACCGTGCTGTACACGGCGGCCGAAGGACTGCGCGCGCTCGCCGTGCTGCTGTCGCCGGTCATGCCCGTCGCGACCGAGAAGCTGTGGATCGCGCTCGGGGCGGCCGAGTCGCTCGGGCGACTGCAGGACCAGCCGCTGCGCGAGGCGGGCGTCTGGGGTGCACTGCGACCCGGCACGAGCGTCAACGGACTCTCGCCGCTGTTCCCGCGCGTCGAGCAGTGACCCGATGAGCGATCCCAGCCAGTACGTGCGCCAGCGCGAGAAGGGCGGCCGCGACGTCAGCTATCCGCCTTCGCCGGAGCCGCTGGGCGTCTGGCTCTACGACAACCACTGCCACCTGGAGATCCAGGACGGCGACGAGTCGATGTCGCTGGACGCGCAGCTCGAGCGCGCCGCATCCGTCGGCATCGTCGGGGTCGTGCAGGCCGGCGGCGACATCGAGTCGAGCCGCTGGTCGGCGTGGGCGGCGGCCTCGCACCCCCGCGTGCTCGCCGCCGTCGCGATCCACCCGAACGAGGCGCCCGCCTACGCGGCTGCGGGGCGGCTCGACGCGGCCATCGCCGCGATCGACGAGCTCGCGGCACAGCCGCGCGTGCGCGCGATCGGGGAGACGGGGCTGGACTTTTTCCGCACCGAGCCCGAGGGGCTGGGAGCGCAGCGCGAGAGCTTCGAGGCGCACATCGCGCTCGCGAAGAAGCACGACATCGCGATGCAGATCCACGACCGCGACGCGCACGAGGCGGTGCTCGAGACGCTCGAGCGGGTGGGTGCCCCCGCGCGCACGGTGTTCCATTGCTTCTCGGGCGACGCCGACATGGCGCGGATCGCCGCGGAGCGTGGCTACTACCTGTCCTTCGCAGGCAACATCACCTTCAAGAACGCGCAGAACCTGCGCGATGCGCTCGCCGTGACGCCGCGGGAGCGCATCCTCGTCGAGACCGACGCGCCGTTTCTCACCCCCACCCCCTACCGGGGTCGTCCGAACGCGCCCTATCTCGTGCCCGTGACGGTGCGGTTCATGGCCGCCGAGCTGGGCATGGACCCCGACGAGCTGGCTGCGCAGGTGGCCGCCAACACGCTCGCCGTCTACGGCTCGTTCGACTGACGCGCCCGCATCCCGCATCCCGCATCCCGCATCCCAACGTCGGAGATGACGACGAAGGTCGGAGGATCTGACGGCGATCCTCCGACCTTCGTGCGTTTCTCCGACGGGAGCGACGCGGACGCGGCTCAGCGGTCCTCGTCGTCGAGGCGCTTCTCCTCCTGCGCCTCGAGGCGGTCCTTCTCCTTCTGCGCCTTCTCCTGCTCTTCGCGGATCTCCTCGTGGGACTTGGAGTTGTTGGTCATGCCGGCTCCTCTCACTTGTTCTGACGGGGTTTCTTGACGAACAGCGTCTCGGTCTGTTCGAGCTCCATGCCCTTGGTCTCGGGGATCTTCCAGAGCACGAACACGAACGACAGAGCCGCGAAGATCGCGTACATGAGGTAGGTCAGCGGCAGCGACCACGACGAGAGCTCCGGGAAGGTCCACGACACGAGGAAGTTCGCGATCCACTGCGCACCGGCGGCCACGCCGAGGGCCTTGCCGCGGATGCGGCTGGGGAAGATCTCGCCGAGCAGCACCCACACGAGGGGGCCCCACGAGGCGCCGAAGCCGACGACGAACAGGTTCGCCGCGACGAGGGCCACCGGTCCCCAGGCACCCGGCAGAGAAATGTCGGTGCCCTCGCCGGTGGCGAACGAGAACGACAGTGCCATGGCGCCCAGCGACAGCGCCATCAGCACGGAACCCGTGAGCAGGATGGGCTTACGTCCCACCCGGTCGACGAGGAAGATCGCGATGAGGGTCACGAGCACGTTGGTGACGCTCGTGATGACGCTCACCAGCAGCGCATTGCTCTCGTCGAAACCGACCGCCTGCCAGAGCGTCGTCGAGTAGTAGAAGATCACGTTGATGCCGACGAACTGCTGGAACACCGACAGGATGATGCCGATCCAGACGATGGGATTCAGCCCGAGCGCGGGGCCGGCGAGGCTGGCTTTCGCATTCTTGCGGTCCGTCTCGATGGCGGTCGTCAGCTCGTTGACGGTCTTGTCGAGGTCGGCGGCGGGAACGAGCCGGGCGAAGATCTCCTTCGCCTCCTGGGTGCGGCCTCGCGCGAGCAGATAGCGGGGGGACTCGGGCATCGTGAACGAGAGGATGCCGTAGACGGCGGCGGGGATGACGCCGATGAGGAACATCCAGCGCCAGGCGTCGAGGCCCCACCACAGGGTGTTGTCGGCGCTGCCGCCGGCGGCCCCGGCCAGCACGGCGTTGCTCAGCAGCGCGGCGAAGATGCCGAGCGTGATCGCCAGCTGCTGCAGCGACGCGAGCGACCCGCGGATCTGCCGCGGGGCGACTTCGGCGATGTAGGCGGGCGCCACCACCGAGGCGATACCGATTCCGAGACCGCCCAGCACGCGCCACACGATCAGGTCGGGGACGCTGAAGGTCAACGCGGAGCCGACCGAGCTGACCAGGAAGAGCACCGAGCCCAGCAGCATGACGCGCAGGCGCCCGAAGCGGTCGGAGAGGGCGCCGGCGAGGATGGCGCCGACGGCGCAGCCGAGCAGGGCGACCGCCACGACGAAGCCCGTGAGGATCGGCTCCTTCGTGTAGTCGGCCTCGATGGACTTCACGGCGCCGTTGATGACGGAGGAGTCGAACCCGAAGAGGAACCCGCCCACGGCCGCGGCGACGGAGAGTCCGATCGCCCGGCGTCCGAACGGACTGCGCATCGAGAACGTCCCCGTGGGGAGTGCTTCGGTGGTCATTTCGTCACCCTAACCCTGTCAGCGTTCTCTCAGGGTCGGACTTGGCTCGACGGTTGTCTAGGGTTATACACATGACCGTGCACCTGCTCGGCGCGGCCGAGATCCGCGCGTTGGCCGCCGAGCTCGATGTCACTCCGACGAAGAAACTGGGGCAGAACTTCGTCGTCGACGCCAACACGGTGCGAAAGATCGTGCAGGTCGCCGGCGTCGCGGCCGGTGAGCACGTCGTGGAGGTCGGTCCGGGGCTCGGTTCCCTCACCCTCGCGATCCTCGAGACCGGCGCAAGTGTGGTGGCGGTGGAGATCGATCACCGGCTCGCCGCGCGCCTGCCGGCCACCGCGCGTGCCCACGGGGTGCGCGACGGGATGCTGCGGGTCGTGGATGCGGACGCGCTCACCATCCGTGACCTGCCGGGAGAGCCCACGGTGCTCGTGGCCAACCTGCCCTACAACGTCTCGGTCCCCGTGCTCCTGCACTTCCTCGAGCACTTCGGCCACCTCCAGCGCGGCGTCGTCATGGTGCAGGCCGAGGTCGGGGAGCGTCTCGCGGCCCCTCCCGGATCCAAGGTCTACGGCGCCCCGAGCGTCAAGGCCGCCTGGTACGGCGCCTGGCGACTGGCGGGGACCGTGTCGCGCCAGGTCTTCTGGCCGGTTCCGAACGTCGACAGCGTGCTGGTCGGGTTCCGCCGCGACGCCGAGGCGCGCGGCGACGAGGCCGAGCGCGTCGCGACGTTCCGCGTCGTGGACGCCGCCTTCCAGCAGCGCCGCAAGATGCTGCGCCAGGCGCTGTCGGGGCTGTTCGGCGGCTCGGCCGCCTCCGCGAGCGCCGTGCTCGAGCAGGCCGGTGTGGATCCGACCCTCCGCGGCGAGCAGCTGACGATCGACGACTTCCAGCGGATCGCCCGGGTCCGGACATGAGCGTGCCCGTCGTCCTCTTCGTGTGCGTGCACAACGCCGGCCGGTCGCAGATGGCCGCCGGTTTCGCCCGTGCGCTGGGCGGCGACGGGGTCGAGGTGCGCTCCGGCGGGTCGGAGCCCGCATCCGCGATCAACCCCGTCGCGGTCGAGGTCATGGCCGAACGCGGCATCGACATCACCCGCAACGTCCCGCAGCTGCTGGCGACCGAGGACGTCCGCCAGGCGGATGCGGTGATCACGATGGGATGCGGGGACGCCTGCCCGATCTTCCCGGGCAAGCGCTACGAGGACTGGGAGCTGCGCGACCCCGCGGGGCAGGGTCCGGATCTGGTCCGCGAGGTGCGCGACGACATCGAGGCGCGCGTGCGCCGACTCCTGGTCGAACTCGGCGTCCTCTCCGGCTGAGCGCTCCCGCCCCGGAACTTCACCGGCTCCAACTGAGGGATTCACCGTGTGTTCAGCCGCCGGTACGAAACATGCCGGTAACATTCGCGGGAACGACGGCCGCGCCCGAGCGGCCCGTGAAAGGGACGGACCCATGCGTGCTGGGGAGTATCCGGCGGCCGAACGCGTACTGCTGCACCTGAGCGACACCCACCTGCGAGCCCCGGGGCCGAAGCTGTTCGACCGCGTCGACGGGCTCCGCCTGCTCGAGCGGGCGCTCGAGCGTATCGAGGCGAGCGGCATCCGCCCGGACGGCATCGTCTTCACGGGCGACCTCGTCGACCTGGGCGAGGCGGATGCGTACACCGCACTGCGCGGCCTCGTCGAGCCCTTCGCCCGGCAGCTGGAGTCGCCGGTGTTCTGGGTGATGGGCAATCACGACGAGCGCGGTGCCTTCCGCACGCGCCTGTTGGACGCGGCCCCCGCCACGACCCCCTTCGACCGCGTCGACGAGATCGACGGACTCCGCCTGATCACGCTCGACACGAGCGTCCCCGGGGCGCACCACGGCGAGCTGCGCCCCGCCCAGCTCGCCTGGCTCCGGGAGCAGCTGGTTCAGCCCGCGCCGCTCGGCACGATCCTGGCCATGCACCATCCGCCCGTGCCGAGTGTGCTTCCGCTCGCCGCGAGCGTGGAGTTGCGCGATCAGCGTGCGCTCGCCGACGTGCTGCGCGGCAGCGACGTACGGGCGATCATCGCCGGCCACCTGCACTATTCGACCTTCGCGACCTTCGCCGGCATCCCGGTCTCGGTCGCATCCTCGACCTGCTATGCCCAGGACCTCACGGTCCCCGTCGGCGGCACGCGCCCGCAGGACGGCGCGCAGTCGTACAACCTCGTGCACGTGTTCGCCGAGACCGTCGTGCACTCCGTCGTCACGGTCGACGCGCCGCATCCGCTCGAGTACATCGACCCGGTCGAGGCGCAGCGACGCCTGCACTCGGCGGGCATCGCCCAGGACGTCAGCGCAGGGCGGACGCCTCCGACCGCTCCCATCCCGATCCTGCGCTGACCGCGGGAAGCTCCCACGGCGCGCGCACCGGGAACATGCGCTCCAGAAGCTCGGTGACCACACGCACCCTCACCTCTTCGGGAACCTCGGCCGAGCCGCCGTCGTTGAGGCAGAACATGTCGACATCGCGGCGCTCGGTCAGCCGGCTCATGCGCCGCAGCGACTCCGCCATGGTCGTCTGGTAGTAGCGGGTGCGCGGCGCGGTCGTGGCCACCGCGCGACCGGTGAAGGCGGCGTAGTAGTGGTACAGGCTGTTCGTCACCGAGATGTCGGTGGCCGAGCGGAACCGGGAAGCGGCCGTGCGTGCGAAGTCCTCGGCGAAGGCCTGCTCCAGCTCCGCCATCACGCTGCGCCGAAGCGGCGTGGCGCAGTGCTCGAGATCGTGCGTGATGGTGCGCCCGAAGCGCTCGCGCAGCAGCTCCCGGTTCACCCGCAGCGCGTTGTCGTGGCCGCTGCGGTGCGGGGCGTTCGGCCCCGTGCCGATCCGCACGTCGCACTCCACGAACTGAGAGATTCCGGCGGGGGAGAAGAACAGCTCCGGCGCGACGCTCCGGCCGAAGAACATGTCGTCGTTCGAGTAGAGGAAGTGCTCGGCGAGCCCGTCGATGCGGTGCAGTTGCGCCTCGACGGCATGCGAGTTGTGGATCGGCAGCACCGAGGTGTCGGCGAAGAACTCCTCGCTGCGCACCACCGTCACCCGCGGGTGGTCGGCGAGCCAGGCAGGCGTCGGCGAATCGGTGGCGATGAAGATGCGACGCACCCACGGCGCGTACATGTAGACGCTGCGCAGCGCGTAGCGCAGCTCGTCGACGTGCCGGTACCGGGCCGGGCCGTCGTCGCCCTCGCCCACCACGTAGCCGGCCATCTGGGCCGCGCGCTGACGCTGGAACTCGCTCGATGAGCCGTCGACCCACGAGAAGACCATGTCGATGTCGTCGATCATCTCGTTCGGATGCGGGTCGAACATGCCCCGCAGGCTCTGCCAGGTGCGGCCGTGACGCCGGATGCTGACGCGCTCGATGTCGGCGGCGGCGATGACGCGTCGGGTCAGCGTATTCGCGTGCGGGGCCTCGACCGTCTCCGCGCCGAAGCGCCAGAACTCCAGGCGCACGCCGTGCGATGCGCCGTATCGCAGCGATCCGGCCAGCCGCGGGCGGAAGACGCGCAGGGCGCTCGGTGCGCCGCGGCGCGGGGTGTGATCGGGGGCGGGCACCGCACTCAGGCCTTTGGGCTTGACGTACACGGGTTCGCCGATGCACAGCCGCGTCACGGCCTCCCAGGCACGGTCCTGATCGGCCACATCGACGACGATCGCCTCGTCGCGGAGCCCGTGGCGGATCAGGAGCGGCTCGATGCCGGCATCCGTCAGCGCATCCGCGATCATCGCGAGATCCGCGAGGTGCGCGTCGAGCGGGGAGAGATCGTCGTGACGGAGGTGGAGCATGCCCGATTCGAGCACGATGTCCTCACGCGTCAGAAGCGCCGCCCAGGGGTGGGGGTCGGCGGGAAGAGCAGACAGAGAGACCATCTCGTCAGCGTAGACCGCGCGCATTTCGGGCGAGTTTCGCAAGAGCCCGCGCTCGGAGGTCGCCGTGGATAGGCTGCAGGGGTGACTGCGCCGCGTTTCCGTCCGAACGTCCCCGAGATCCACCGTCCCTACACCGCCGCCGACGAGCGCTACGGTGCGATGGACTACCGCCAGGTCGGCCGATCGGGTCTGTACCTGCCGCCGATCTCGCTCGGACTGTGGTGGAACTTCGGTGACAACGTCGCGTTCGACAAGCAGCGCGAGATCCTCCGCCACTCCTTCGACAGCGGCATCACGCACTTCGATCTCGCCGACAACTACGGCCCGCCCTACGGCTCCGCGGAGACGAACTTCGGGCGCATGATGCGCGAGGACTTCGCTCGCTATCGTGATGAGCTCATCATCTCGTCCAAGGCGGGTTGGGACATGTGGCCCGGGCCGTACGGCGACTACGCCTCGCGCAAGCACATCCTCGCGGGCGCCGAGCAGTCCTTGAAGCGGATGAACCTCGACTACGTCGACATCTTCTACTCGCACCGGGTCGATCCCGTGACGCCGATCGAGGAGACCATCGGCGCCCTCGACACCCTCGTGCGCCAGGGCAAGGCGCTCTACGTCGGCATCTCGTCGTACAGCGCCGAACGCACCGCCGTCGCCTCGGCGGTGGCGCGCAGCCTCGGAACGCCGCTCGTGATCCACCAGCCCGCATACTCGATCCTCAACCGCTGGGTGGAGGACGGTCTGACCGGCGTGCTGCGCCAGGAGGAGATGTCGGCCATCGCCTTCACGCCGCTGGCGCAGGGCCTGCTGACCGGCAAGTATCTCGGGGACGGCCGCGGTCAACGCTCGCAGACCCGCAACTCGCTGCCCGACAAGCCGCTCTCGCACGCCACGATCGCGGCGCTGCGCGGACTCAACGTGGTAGCGAAGGAGCGGGGTCAGACCCTCGCCCAGATGGCGATCCAGTGGGTGCTGCGCGAGCCGACGGTCGCATCGGCGCTCATCGGCGCGTCGAGCGTCGAGCAGATCGACGAGAACATCGCGGCTCTCGCCGGGCCCGCGTTCGACACCGAGGAGCTGGAGCGCATCGACGCACTTGCGGAGGGCATCGACGTCGACCTGTGGGCGGTGTCCTCGAAGCTGTGAGCGTCTCGCGAGTGTCGTCGCGCGTCCATGTGCGTGCCCCGGGGAAGATCAACGTCTTCCTCGAGGTCGGTCAGGTGCAGGACGACGGCTACCACGACGTCGCGAGCGCGTACCAGGCCGTGTCGGCGTTCGAGGATGTCTGGGCCACGCCGGCCGACACGATCGGCGTCGAGGTGACCGGCTCCGTCGATGTGGCGGGGGTGCCGCTCGACGACCGCAATCTCGCCGTCCGCGCGGCACGGCTCCTCGCGGCCGAGACCGGCTACCGGGGCGGCGTGCATCTCGAGATCCACAAGGGCGTGCCTGTCGCGGGCGGCATGGGAGGCGGATCCGCGGATGCGGCGGCGACTCTTCTCGCCTGCGACGCCCTCTGGGACACCCGGCTCGGGACGCCGCATCTGCACGCGCTCGCCGCGCGGCTGGGAGCGGACGTGCCTTTCGCGCTCATGGGCGGTACCGCGGTCGGCGTGGGCCGCGGTGACGAACTGAGTCCCGCGCTCGCCCGCGGCCGGTTCGACTGGGTGATCGTCACGAGCCAGGACGGCCTGTCCACGCCCGAGGTGTACCGCGCGCTGGACGAGCATCGCGCCCGGCACGCGCTCGACATCTCGCCCGCCTCTCGTCGACCCCGCGTCGACAACGACGTCCTGCACGCGCTTCGCGCGGGGGATGCGGCCATGCTCGCCTCGTCGGCCCGCAACGATCTCCAGGTCGCGGCGCTGAGCCTTCGCCCGCGGCTCGGCGACGTCCTGGAGGCGGGGGAGCGTGAGGGTGCGTTGGTCGGCCTGGTCTCAGGATCCGGGCCCACGCTCGCGTTCCTCGCCGCCGATGCCGAAGCCGCGATCGAGCTCCAGATCGTGCTCAGCGCGAGCGGGCACGTCGCCCACCACGTGCACGGGCCCGTGCCCGGCGCCCGAATCATCGACTGAGCGCGCCGCTCGTCAGGAGGATACCCATGTCTGCCCACGACCTCATCGCCCGTCAGCACGAGGGTCCGGTCGACGCCGCATCCGCTGCGCGTCTGGCGAGCGACGGCCTGCGGCTCGTCCGTCTCGCCGACGACGACGATCGGGCGTTCGACGGCTGGCAGGCCGCGGTCACCCGTGGCTTCCTGGGCGACGAGCCCACCGATGCCCAGCGCGAGACCGGTCGCGGCTTCCGCGGCCATCGCCGGATGATCGCCGTGCTCGACGAGTCCGTTCCCCAGCCCGAGGTCCCCGTCGGGACCCTCGCCTCGTGGGTGGGGGAGCTCACTGTGCCCGGCGGCGTCGTCGACTCCTGCGCGATCAGCTCCGTCACCGTCGCGCCCACGCATCGCCGGCGCGGCATCTGGCGCGCGATGATGGAGGGCGAGCTGCGCACGGCCGCGGCGCTCGGACTGCCGGTCGCGAGCCTGACGGTGAGCGAGTCGACGCTGTACGGACGATTCGGTTTCGCGCAGGCGGTGGCGGCCGCGAGCGTCGAGATCGACGTCAAGCGCGCTGCGTGGGCGGGCCCCGTCCCGTCGGGTCGCGTGGACTTCATCGCCCGGGAGCGCTGGCGCGAGCTCGCCCCCGACCTGTTCGACCGCGTCCGCTCGGGCTCGCCCGGCGAGGTCGAGATGCCGCGCGGTCACTGGGACCGTTTCGCGGGTACGCGCGCCGACGCGGAGAAGCCCGGGCACACCCGCGCGGTGCAGTACACGGCCGCATCGGGCGAGATCACCGGCCTCGCCCTCTACTCGGTCGATGAGAACCACGACGACTTCACGCGATCGAGCGTCACGATCGCCTATCTCGCCGCCGCGGATGCGGACGCCTACGCGGGGCTGTGGCGCTTCTTCATCGAGATGGACCTGATCGGCACGGTGCGTGCGAGCGAGCTGGCCGTCGACGAGCCGCTGCTGTGGATGATCTCCGACCGGCGGGCCGCGACGCTCACCCTCCGCGACCACCACTACCTGCGCGTGCTCGATACCCCGGCGCTTCTGAGCGGTCGTCGGTACGAGGGTGCGGGGTCGGTCGTGCTCGACGTGGACGATCCGCTGGATCTCGCGGGCGGCCGATTCCGCCTCACGGTCGACGAGGAGGGTGCAGCCTCCGTGACCGAGACCGGCGATCCCGCCGACGCGCGCCTCGGCGTCGCGGACCTCGCCGCGATCTTCCTCGGTCAGGTCTCGCCGGTGACGCTGGCCGCGGCGGGTCGCATCGACACCGAGGATCCGGTCGCGCTCGCCCGCCTGTTCGGATGGCACCTGCCCGTGCGTCTGAGCTACTGGTACTGACGCGACGGCAGCACATGACGCCGCGTGACGCAACCGTCGGAGCCGGTGTCGTCGGGGGTCGGTAACGTGGATGCTCCTCCGCTGTCCTGCGGGGATCTGGCCCGGCTGGGAGGCGGCGATGAAGGCTCTTTTGGGTGACACGGTGCTCGCGGAGGCTCCGAAGGACGATCTGATCCGCATCGAGGGCAACTGGTACTTCCCGCCGGCGAGCATCGCCGAGGGCGTGCTCGTCGACAGCCCGACCCCCTACACCTGCCCGTGGAAGGGGGCGGCGCACTACTTCACGGTCACCGCGGACGGCCGCGAGCTCCCCGACCGCGCGTGGTCGTATCCCGAGCCCTACCCGGGTGCGATCGAGAAGGTCGGTGCGGACTTCTCGGGATACGTGGCCTTCTGGAAAGAAGTCGAGGTCACCGAGTGACCGCGGCGCGGGACCGGGCATGATCGAGTTCCGCGGCGTCGACAAGCAGTTCCCCGACGGCACGCGCGCGGTCACGGACTTCTCCCTGGTCATCCCGTCGCGCCAGACGACCGTGTTCGTCGGCTCCTCGGGATGCGGCAAGACGACGCTGCTGCGCATGATCAACCGCATGGTGGAGCCCACCGCCGGCGTCATCGAGATCGACGGCGAGGACGTCTCCACGGGGTCGCCCGTGGCGCTGCGCCGGCGGATCGGCTACGTCATGCAGAACTCCGGTCTGCTCCCGCATTTCACCGTCGCCGACAACATCGCCACCGTGCCGGTGCTGGGCGGCACCTCGCGCCGCGATTCGCGGCGCCGGGCGCTCGAGCTCATGGAGACCGTCGGTCTCGACGCGGCTCTCGCGGATCGCTATCCGAGTCAGCTCTCGGGCGGCCAGCAGCAGAGGGTGGGCGTGGCGCGCGGTCTCGCCGCCGACCCGAACATCCTCCTGATGGACGAGCCGTTCGGCGCCGTCGACCCGATCGTGCGCGCGGAACTCCAGCAGGAGCTGATCCGCCTGCAGCGCGACCTCGGCAAGACCGTCGTGTTCGTCACGCACGACATCGATGAGGCGTTCCTGCTGGGCGACCAGGTCGTCATCCTCGCGAAGGGGGCGCAGAAGCTCCAGGTCGGCAGCCCGAGCGAGATCATGCAGGCCCCCGCCGACGACTTCGTCGCCGCCTTCATCGGTGCCGACAAGGGCAAGCGCGCGCTCCGGCTGAAGGACGTGGGCGGGCGCACGGTCGTCGTCGACGCCGAGGGCCGAACGCAGGGCGCCCTCGTCGAGGACGGCGGGTGAGATGACCTGGGTCCTCGCGAACCTCGGGATGATCGCGGAGCTGGCTCTCGACCACCTGCGCCAGAGCCTCATCGCCATCGTCGTCGGGTTCGTCCTGTCGATCCCGCTGGGGTGGGTGGCGTGGCGGTACCGCTTGCTGCGCGGCTGGGTGATCACGGTCACCGGGCTGCTCTACACGATCCCGTCCCTCGCGCTGCTGATCCTGCTGCCGACGGCACTCGGCTACCGCATCCCCACCGAGTTCAACCTCATCGTCGGACTCACGATCTACGCGATCGCGATTCTCACGCGCGCCGTGACGGATGGCCTGGACTCCGTGGATGCGGGTATCCGCCAGGCGGCCACGGCCATGGGCTACGGCGGCTTCCGGCGGTTCTTCGCCGTCGATCTCCCGCTGGCGGGACCGGTGATCCTCGCGGGCCTGCGCGTCGCCGCGGTCTCGACCATCTCGCTGGCCACGGTCGGCATCCTCGTGGGCGTCACCAACCTCGGCTATCTCTTCACCAACGGCCTGCAGCGCCGCATCCTCGAGGAGGTGTTCGCGGGCGTCGTCGCCGTCGTGGTCCTGGCGCTGGTCGTCGACCTGCTGCTCGTGCTCCTCGGACGCCTGTCGATGCCCTGGAGCCGCAAGGCCCGCCCGGCCCGTCGGCGAGCGGCCGTGCAAACGGAGGCCGCGGCATGAACGTCTTCTGGGATGCGATCGTCTGGCTCTTCTCGCCCGAGCAGTACAGCGGTCCGAGCGCGCTGCCGGTGCTGCTGCTCCAGCAGCTCGGCTACACGGCGGTCGCCGTGGCGATCGCGGGTGTGATCGCGATTCCCGCGGGCCTGGCCATCGGTCACACCGGCCGCGGCCGTGAGATCGCGGTGGCCATCTCGGGCGCCGCCCGTGCCGTGCCCTCGTTCGGTCTGTTGGTGCTGCTGGTGCTGATCATGGGCGTGCTGCACAAGCCGGAGGCGGCGGTGGTGACCTTCGTCGTTCTCGCCATCCCCGCCCTGCTCGCCGGCGCCTACACCGGCCTCGAGGCGATCGACCGCCGCGTCATCGACGCCGCCCGAGCGATGGGCATGACCGAGTGGCAGATCCTGTGGCGCGTCGAGATCCCGCTGGGCCTGCCGCTTCTGGTCGGCGGCATCCGCTCGGCCGTCCTGCAGGTCGTCGCGACCGTGACGATCGCCGCCTACGTCGGACTCGGCGGACTGGGCTTGCCGATCATCCAGGGCATTCCCCTGCGGCGGATCGATCAGGTGCTCGGCGGGGCGATCGTCGTCGCCCTCCTCGCGCTGGTGCTCGACGCGCTGCTCGCCCTCGCCCAGCGCGCCGCCGTGCCCGCCGGCATCCGCGCACAGGCGCCCTCGCGCACACCGAGGCGGCTGCGCTCCCGACCCGTGCAGGCCGCCTGAGCCTGCCGTACACGTCCCGAATCCACCAGGAAGGAACACCATGTCCACAGCATTCCGCCGCCGCGTCGCCCTCGTCGGCGCCGTCGCACTCACCTCAGCACTGGCCCTCGCCGGCTGCGCGTCGTCGTCCGACCCGCTCTCCGACGGCGACCAGACCCAAGCTCCGTCCGACACGATCGTCGTCGGCTCTCAGGACTACTACTCGAACGAGATCATCGCGGAGATCTACGCCCAGGCGCTCGAGGGCGCCGGCTTCACCGTGCAGCGCGACTTCACGATCGGCCAGCGCGACGCGTACCTGCCCGAGCTCGAGAGCGGCGCCATCACGCTGTTCCCGGAGTACACCGGCAACCTGCTCCAGTTCTTCGAGCCGGACACCGAGGCGCGCTCGTCCGACGACGTCTACGCCGCGCTCAAGGAGGCACTGCCGGAGAACCTCACGGTGCTCGACCAGTCGACCGCGAGCGACCAGGACTCCTACACGGTCACCGAGGCATTCGCCGAGCAGTGGGGCCTCGAGACGATCGCCGACCTCTCGAAGGTCACCGAGCCGCTGACCCTGGGCGGCCCGCCCGAGCTCGCCGACCGTCCGTACGGACCCACCGGTCTCAAGAGCACGTACGGCATCGACGTGACCTTCCAGGCGACCGGCGCGACCACGGTGGAGGACCTCGTGGCCGGCACCGTGAACGTCGCCAACGTGTTCACGGCCGACCCGCAGATCCAGACCCAGAAGCTGAAGGTCCTGGAGGACCCGAAGTCGCTGTTCCTCGCGTCGAACGTCGTTCCGCTCGTGAACAAGGACGTCGCCGGCGACATCGCCGACGTCATCAACAAGGTGAGCGCCGCGCTGACGCCCGAGGGACTCGTCGCGCTGAACGTCGAGAGCACGGTCGACAAGTCGTCGTCCGCCGACATCGCCAAGAAGTGGCTGGCGGACAACGGCCTGAGCTGACCGCATCCGCCATCGAAGGGCCCTCGGCGTGCACCGCGCCGGGGGCCCTTCGCCGTCGTGGGACCTTCGCCCCTGCTGCGTCGAGACCTGCGCGCCTAGCGTCGAAGACACAGGGCGCCGAGGGGATCGGCGCGGAAGGGCTCATCATGCAACGCGCACTCGTCGTCGGCGGCACCGGCCTCCTCGGCTACCACACCACGCAGGAGCTCCTGCGTCGCGGCTATCGCGTCGCGACCCTCGCGCTTCCGGCGACCGACGCTCCGGAGCTTCCGGTCGAGGTCGACGCCCACTGGGGCGATCTGAACCTGATGACCGACGGCGAGCTCGCCGACCTGCTCGCGGGCACGGATGCGGTGTTCTTCGCGATGGGCGCCGATGAGCGCACGCTGCCGCCCGCGCCCGCATCCCGCTTCTACTACGAGGCGAACGTCGTTCCGACGCAGCGCCTCGCCCGCCTCGCGCGCGCGGCCGGCGTCGGGCGCTTCATCGTCTTCGGCTCCGACACCGCCGAGTGGGGGGAGCGCTGGCCCGAGCTGGGGTTCCGCACCCGCAACGCCTACCCGCGCTCCCGCTACGCGCAGGAAGAGGTCGCCGTGCTCGAGGGCGACGGCGCGATGGATGTCATGGTGCTGCGCCTGCCCTACATCTTCGGCGTCGTGGCAGGGCAGCGTCCGCGCTGGCAGGCGGTGCTGGATGCGGTCGCCGCCAGCGCCGGTCCGATCCCGGTGCTGGGCGGTTCCACATCCGCCGTCACGGTCCGCCAGGTCGCGCAGGCCGCCGTCGGAGCGATGGAACGGGGCACGCACGGCAGCCGGTACACCCTGAGCGCCTACGAGCTCAGCCACTCCCAGTTCCTCGAGCTGTGCTGCGAGGCGGTCGGGCGCGACCCGCACGACGTCGCCGTGGTGCCGCTCGGCGAGCTGCTTCCCACCTCCGAGGCTCGCGAAGCCGAGGTGCAGGCGGTCGGTCGTGAGTTCGGTCTGCACCCCGCGGACACGGCGCTGCTGGGTGAGAAGCGCGCCGTGGGCGATGTGGCGGACACGATCGCGCTCGACGTCGAACCCGACGACGTGCTGGGCGAGATCCGCGCCTGCCTCGCCTGGTGCGTCGAGCACCCGCGCGAGTCCGTACCCGCCTGACGAGCCTTCGGCGGGGCGCTCAGTCGTCGAGCGCCTCGCCGAGTTCCAGCCAGCGCTCCTCGAGGGTCGCGACCTCGGTGACATACGCGTCACGGGTGCGCTGCAGCTCGAGGAGCCGGTCGTAGTCGTCGTGGGCGTCGGCGAACCGCGCGTCCAGCGCGGCGATCTCGGTCTGCAGCTTCGCGAGGCGCCGGTCGATCGCCGACAGCTCCTTCTCGGCCGCGCGACGCTCCGCGCCCGCGAGGGCGGGGGATGCGGCCGCCGGCGTTTCGTCTCGTCGCTGCGCTCCTCGCTCAACGGCCGGAGCCGCGGCGCGCAGCTTGAGGTACTCCTCGACGCCGCCGGGCAGATGCCGGAAGCGCCCGTCGAGGATCGCATACTGCTGGTCGGTGACGCGCTCGAGGAAGTACCGGTCGTGCGAGACGACGACGAGGGTGCCCGGCCACGAGTCGAGCAGGTCCTCCATCGCGGCGAGCATGTCGGTGTCGAGGTCGTTGGTCGGCTCGTCGAGGATCAGCACGTTGGGCTGCGAGAGCAGGACGAGAAGCAGTTGGAGGCGCCGCTTCTGTCCTCCCGAGAGGTCCTTCACCGGCGTGGAGAGCTGGGCGCTGGAGAATCCGAGGCGTTCGAGCAGCTGACCGGGGGTGAGCTCCTGCGCCTTCGACCCGGCCCCGAAGGAGTACGTCGTGCGTAGGCCCGCGAGAACGACGCGAACGGGGGAGTCGAGGTGCTCGTCGAGCTCGTCCATGCGCTGGGAGAGCGTCGCGACCTGCACGGTCTTGCCGCGCTTCACGCGCCCGGTGGTCGGCACGATCTCGCCCGACACGAGTCCCAGCAGAGTGGACTTGCCGGCGCCGTTCACGCCGAGGATGCCGGTGCGCTCGCCCGGGGCGATGCGCCACTCGACCTCGTGCAGCACCTCGCGATCGTCGTACGAGACGGAGGCGTCGAGCAGATCCACCACGTCTTTGCCGAGTCGGGCGACGGCGAGGGAGCGCAGCGAGACGCTGTCCCGGATCTCGGGCACGTCGGCGATGAGTTCGTTCGCCGCATCGATGCGGAACTTCGGCTTCGACGTGCGGGCCGGTGCGCCGCGACGCAGCCACGCGAGCTCCTTGCGGGCCAGGTTCTGCCGCTTCGACTCGATCGCCGCCGCCTGCCGGTCGCGCTCGACGCGCTGCAGGATGTACGCGGCGTAGCCGCCTTCGAAGGGCTCGACGATGCGGTCGTGCACCTCCCAGGTTGCGGTGCACACCTCGTCGAGGAACCACCGATCGTGGGTCACGACGAGCAGTCCGCCGGCGGTCGCGGGCCACCGCTTCTTCAGATGTGCAGCCAGCCAGCTGATCGCCTCCACGTCGAGGTGGTTCGTGGGCTCGTCGAGGGCGATGACGTCCCAGTCGCCGGCGAGGAGAGCCGCGAGTGCCACGCGTCGCCGCTGTCCGCCGGAGAGGGTCGCGACATCCGCATCCCAGTCGAGGTCGCCCAGCAGCCCCGCGATGACGTCGCGGGCGCGCGCATCGCCCGCCCACTCGTGCTCGGGGCGGTCGCCGACGACGCTCTCGCCGATCGAGCGACCGTCGACGAGGGTGTCGGCCTGATCCAGCACGCCGATCCGCACGCCGCCGCGCACCGTCACTCGTCCGCTGTCGGGTTCGGTGCGTCCGGCGAGCATGCCGAGAAGGGTGGATTTGCCGTCGCCGTTTCGGCCGACGATGCCGATGCGGTCGCCCTCGTTGACGCCGAGCGAGATGGAGTCGAAGACGACCTTCGTCGGGTATTCGAGATGGAGGGCTTCGCCGCCGAGTAGATGAGCCATGTTGCTTCCAGGCTAGATGACCGCCCCGCGCGCCAGGCGCGGTTGGTATCCTCGCAGCATGCAATGCCGGTGACCCGCCTTCTTCTCCCGTCAACGCGCGCTCGCGCGCCTCGGAAAGGGTTCACCCATGTATGCAGAGCTTCCCCTGAGCGGCCGCGTCGCTCTCGTCACCGGCGTCTCCCGCCGTCGCGGCATCGGCTACGCCGTCGCCCGCGTACTCGCCGCCCGCGGCGCCCACCTCGTCATCCAGCACCACCGTCCGCACGATGCCGACCAGCCGTGGGGCGCCGATGATCTCGATGAGGTGCGCGCCGGCATCCGGACCGAGCTCACGCCCGGAGCGACGCTGACCGACATCGGCGCGGATCTCGCCGACGAGGCCGCGATCGGCCGGGTGATGGATGCGGCCGCCGCCGCGACCGGCGCCGTCGACATCCTCGTCTGCAATCACGCCAAGAGCGGCGACGACGGCAGCATCCTCGATATGACACCCGGGCGCCTGGACGCGTTCTGGCAGGTGAACGCGCGCTCGACCCTGCTGCTGACCGCGGAGTTCGCCCGTCGCAAGGCGCCGGTCCAGGGCGAGCAGCGGCGTCCGGGGGAGCGCGTGAGCGGGACGAAGCCGTTCGCCGAGCCGCAGGGCCACGTCATCTGGATGACCTCCGGGCAGATCCACGGGCCCATGCGGGGAGAGATCGCCTACGCCACGAGCAAAGCCGCGCTCGCCGGCATCACCGCATCCGTCGCGGCCGAGCTTCTGGAGCTCGGCATCGTGCTCAACACGGTGAACCCGGGCCCCGTGAACACCGGCTACCTGGACGCCACGACCGCGGACCGGCCCCTCGGCGAGATCGAGGAGTATCTGCGGGCGACCCCGTTCGGACGCTTCGGTCGGCCCGAGGACGCGGCCGAACTCATCGCCTGGCTGACCAGCACCGCGGGCAGCTGGGTGGTGGGTCAGGTGCTCACCGGCGACGGCGGGTTCTCTCTGGGATGAGCAGCGTCGGTCAGTGCAGGAGGAACTCCAGCAGCACGACCAGCAGGCCCAGCAGGGCCGTGCCGAGGGCGCCGAGCAGACGCACCCAGAGCTTCGCGCCGGTGCGGGCGTAGGCGGAGAAACCGAGGACGGCGAGCATCGCGAGCGCCGTCCAGATCGCCGCGTCCTGCACGTCGCCCGCATCCGTCGTGAAGAAGGCCGTGATGATCATGGCGATCGTGGACGGGGCGCACGCGTAGATCATGCCGAGCGAATGGATGAAGGCGAGTCGTGTCGCCGCGCCGAGACCGTGGCGGCCGTGGTCCGACAGCGTGTGCGCGAACACGTGAGCGAGGTAGAAGACCACGAGGCTGCTGATGGCGACCGCGAGCATCTCGCTGACGGGGCCCTCCTCGTCGGCGATCAGCACCACCGTCGTGTAGACGATGAGGCCGTAGATGGCGACCGGGGTGCGGAACCGATTGTCGAACCAGCGCTGCAGCTTGCTGTGCTCAGCGGCATCCGGTGTGCGCGTGATGGCGGTGTCGTCGCTCATGTGTCGAATCCCAGGGAGAGTTTGCGCAGCAGCGCAGCGAGGCGGTCCCGGTCGCTGCGCGAGAGCCGCTGCAGCAGCAGGGCCTCCGCGTCGACCAGGCGGGTGATGGCCGCGTCGACGCGGGTGCGTCCCTCGTCGGTGAGGATGACGTGGACGCTCCGGCCGTCGGCGGGATCCGCCTCGCGGCGCACGAGCCGACGTCCTACGAGGCGGTCGATGCGGTTGGTCATGGTGCCGCTGGAGACGAGCGTCTGCTGCAGCAGCTGCTTGGGGCTGAGCTGGTAAGGCTCGCCGGAGCGCCGCAGCGCCGAGAGCACATCCCACTCCCATGGCTCCAGATCGCTGCGGCGGAACGCTTCCCGCCGGGCGCGATCGAGATGACGCGAGAGGCGGTCGACGCGCGAGAGCACCTCGAGCGGCGAGAAATCGAGGTCCGGGCGCTGGGTCGTCCACGACCCGACGATGCGGTCGACCTCGTCGCTCTCTGTGGCCATGAGGCCATTATGGCGATCGGCGCTCGCTCGCGCGCACCCGCATCCGTCCGCCCCTTCCCGCCCACATCTCCCCCGCGAGACTGCATTTCGAGCACGAGATCACCGTCATTACCCGTGATCTCGTGCAGAAGATGCAGTCTCGCGGGAAGTGGGCTGTGCGGACGGCGGCGGATGCGGATGCGGTGGGATGCGGACGCGGTGAGGTCGGGAGCGGGAGCGGATGCGGGCGCGTCGGGCGGCAGGTGGCAGACTGGGGGAGCCCGCCCGAGAGCGGGCGGTCCGCCGTGGTGTAATGGCAGCACGACAGCCTTTGGAGCTGTGAGGTCTAGGTTCGAGTCCTGGCGGCGGAGCATGTCGGAATCGCCCACGGCACCGCTCGCCGTCATCGTCCTCGCCGCCGGTCAGGGAACGCGCATGCGCTCTCGCCTCCCCAAGGTGCTGCATCCGCTCGCCGGGCAACCGCTCGTCGGCCACGTGCTGCGCACGGCCCGCATCCTCGAACCCGTGCGCGTGGCGGTCGTGGTGCGCCACGAGCGCACCCTCGTCGCCGACGCGGTCGCCGCTCTCGCGCCCGACGCGGTCGTCGTCGACCAGGACGAGATCCCCGGCACCGGACGCGCCGTCGAGCTCGGGCTCGCCGGTCTCGACACCTTCGACGGCGACGTGCTCGTGCTCAGCGGCGACGTGCCGCTGCTCGAGGCAGAGACGCTGCGGGCGCTCGTCGAGACGCATCGGGCGCGCGAAGCGGCCGTGACGCTGCTCAGCGCGGTCCTGGCCGACCCCACCGGTTACGGCCGTGTGCTGCGCGATGCGTCCGGCGACGTGGAGCGCATCGTCGAGCAGAAGGATGCGACCGATCACGAGGCCGAGGTCGCCGAGATCAACGCGGGGGTCTACGTCTTCCGCGCCGAGGCGCTGCGCCGCCACCTCCCCGAGGTCGGCCAGGCGAATGCGCAGGGCGAGAAGTACCTCACGGACGTCGTGGCACTGGCCCGCCGCGCCGGCGAGCGTATCGCCGTCGGGCAGTCGCCCGACCCGGCCGCTGCCCTCGGCGTCAACGACCGTGTCCAGCTCGCCGAGGCCGCCCGCATCCTCAACGCCCGCACGGTGCGCCGCTGGCAGATGGCCGGCGCCAGCATCATGGATCCCGCGACGACCTGGATCGATGTCGACGCGACCCTCGCCGAAGACGTGACCGTGCTGCCGGGCACGTATCTGCTCGGCGCGACGACGGTCGCCGCCGGCGCGACGATCGGCCCCGACACGAGCCTCACCGACTGCGAGGTCGGGGAGGATGCGGTCGTGCGCCGCACGGATGCGACCCTGGCGGTCATCGGACCGCGCGCGAATGTCGGACCGTTCGCCTACCTCCGCCCCGGCACGACGCTTGCGGCCGACGGCAAGATCGGAACCTTCGTCGAGACGAAGAACTCGCAGATCGGCGAGGGCAGCAAGGTTCCGCACCTCTCCTACATCGGCGACACGACGATCGGCCGCGGCGTCAACCTCGGCGCCGGCGCGATCACCGCGAACTACGACGACATCGCCAAGCACCGCACCGAGATCGGCGACGAGGTGCACAGCGGCTCGCACAATGTGTTCGTGGCGCCCGTTAAGATCGGAGACGGCGCGAAAACCGGTGCCGGAGCTGTCATCCGCAAGGATGTTCCGGCCGGTGCCCTGGCTCTCAGCGTCGCCCCTCAGCGCAACGTCGAGGGATGGGTCGAGAACAACAGGCCGGGCACGTCCGCAGCGGATGCGGCGAAGCGCGCACGGACGGCACAGGAAGCTGGCGATGGCACGCAAAGATAAGACGGTCGATCTGGATCGCGAGCGCGGAATCGCTCCGGGACTGGTCGCCAAGACCAAGAAGCGTCTCGTCGTGGCGACCGGCCGCTCCCACCCGGAGCTTGCCGATCAGGTGGCCGCGCAGCTCGGCACCGAGCTCGTTCCCACGGAGTACCGCACCTTCGCGTCGGGCGAGATCCTGACCCGCTTCGAGGTGTCGATCCGCGGCTGCGACTTCTTCCTGCTGCAGAGCTTCGGCCCGCCGGTGAACGAGTGGCTCATGGAGACGCTCATCATGCTGGATGCGGCCAAGCGCGCCTCCGCCAAGCGCATCACGGTCGTGGCGCCGTACTTCCCGTACTCCCGCCAGGACAAGAAGGGCCGCGGTCGCGAGCCGATCAGCGCCCGCCTGGTCGCCGACCTGCTGAAGACCGCGGGCGCCGATCGCGTCATGAGCGTCGACCTGCACGCCGCCCAGATCCAGGGCTTCTTCGACGGCCCCGTGGACCACCTGTTCGCGAAGCCCGTGCTCCTGGAGTACTTCCAGCGCACGCTGACCCCCGAAGACCGAGCCAAGCTCACAGTCGTCTCGCCGGACACCGGCCGCGTGCGGGTGGCCGATACCTGGTCCGACAGCCTCGGCGCACCGCTGGCGATCATCCACAAGCGCCGCGACCCGAACGTCGCCAATCAGGTGACGGTCAACGAGATCGTCGGTTCGGTCGCGGGCCGGGTGTGCCTGCTGGTCGACGACATGATCGACACCGGCGGCACCATCGTGAAGGCGGCGCAGGCTCTGAAGGCCAGCGGCGCGGAGCGGGTCATCGTCGCGGCCACGCACGCCGTGTTCAGCGACCCCGCGGTCGAGCGCCTGCAGGACGCGGCGATCGACGAGGTCGTGGTGACCGACACCATCCCCCTGCCCGAAGAGAAGCGCTTCCCCGCGCTCACGGTGCTCCCGATCGCGCCGCTCCTGGGCCGCGCGATCCGCGAGGTCTTCGAGGACGGCTCGGTCACGAGCATGTTCGACGGCGCGGCCTGACGGATTCTTATCCACATTCCCCGGGATTCATAGCGGCCGCAAAAGTCGGCTGCGCAGGATGGTCTATGCCGCCGCATACAGCGGACGGCTACGACAGCGCGAGGGACGTGCACGGCGAACGCCGAGCTCGTCTGTCGAGGCACCGCATCCAGGAGGACCGTCAATGATCCGCACGAACGCCGTACCCCGCCCCGTCCGCACTGCCGCCGCCGTGATCGGCGTCGCTGGAGCTTTCGCCCTCGCCGGCTGCGCCTCGCAGACCGGGACCGCCGACGCCGGTACGAGCGATGCTCCCGCCACGTCGAGCAGCCCGCAGAGCACCGGATCCTCGGATTCGGGCACGAGCTCGAGCTCGGGTACCTACAAGGACGGCACCTACACCGCCGAGGGCTCGTACCAGACGCCCGAGACCGTCGAGAAGATCACGGTCGAGGTGACGCTCGCCGATGACACCATCACGGCCGTCGACGTGACCGGCGACCCGCAGGCGCGCGAGTCGCAGCAGTACCAGAGCCAGTTCATCGGCGGCATCTCGGACGAGGTCGTCGGTAAGAAGATCGACGACATCAAGGTCAGCCGTGTGGCCGGCTCGTCGCTCACGAGCGGCGGCTTCAACCAGGCCATCGAGGAGATCAAGACCGAAGCCAAGGGCTGATGTCCGAGCTGTGGCGGTTCGACGCGATCGGCACCCGCTGGGAGATCGAGACCGCTGAGCCGGTGCCGGATGCGGTCCGTACGCTCATCGCTGCCGTCATCGACGGCTTCGACGAGGAGTGGTCGCGGTTCCGTCCGGACTCGCTCGTGAGCCGCCTCGCCGTCCATGGTGGCGAGGCGGCCGCGCCGGCCGATGCGGCGGCGATGCTCGATGTGTACCGCGAGCTCGACGCGGCGACGGCGGGGGCCGTGAACCCGCTGGTGGGCGAGAGCCTCGCCCGTCGCGGATACGACGCCGCCTACTCGTTCGTCGACCGAGGAGCCGCTCCCGCGCCCGCGTGGCAACGAGTGCTCGAGTGGGATGCGCAGACGCTGCGCCTCGGCCGGCCGGCGCTGCTGGACGTGGGCGCGCTGGGCAAGGGTCGCCTCGTCGACCTCGTCGCCGAGATCCTCGCGGGCTCCGTCACCGGCGGCTTCGTCGTGGACGCGAGCGGAGACATGGCCGTACGCGGCGGGCCCGTCCGGGTCGGCCTCGAGCATCCCTTCGATCCGTCCCGCGCGATCGGCGTGTTCGAGGTCGAGGATGCGGCGCTGTGCGCCTCCGCGGTCAACCGCCGCGCGTGGGGCGAGGGCCTCCACCATGTGCTCGACGCCCGTACCGGGGTCCCGGTGCGCACGATCGCCGCGACGTGGGCGCTGGCATCCGATGCGATGCACGCCGACGCGGCGGCGACCGCACTCTTCTTCGACGGCGGCCCGGAGCTGGCCGCCGACTGGGGGGTGTCGTGGGTGAGAATGACCACCGACGGCACCGTCGAATGGTCAGCAGACCAGAAAGCCGAGTTGTTCCTGTGATCGCCTCCTTCACCGCCGGCGCGAACCGGGTCACCGCCCTGTTCGGGCGCCTGTCGATGTACCGGCTCGTCCAGCTCGCGCTGGGCCTTCTCGCCGCCATCGCGTTCGTCCTCTCGCTCTTCGGCCTCGTGGTGCCGACCCCGTGGGAGCTGCTGGCGACCGCTGTCGTGCTGGCGGTCGTCGGGGCCCTCGCCGACACGACCGCGCAGCGATTGCTCCGCCTGCCGCTGCGCACCGAGTCCACGCTCATCACGTCCGTGATCCTGTTGTTCGTGCTGCGTCCGACCGTCGAGCCGATGGGGCTCGTCGGCATCGCGATCGCGGCGCTGGCCGCATCCGTCTCCAAGTACCTGCTCGCGTGGCGCGGCCGCCACATCTTCAACCCCGCCGCCGTCGGAGCGACGGTCGTCACGATCGTGTCCGCGCTCCTGCCGCTGGATTCGGGCATCGGCGGTTCCGCCTGGTGGGTGGGAACGCCCGTGCTCTTCGGCCCCGTGCTGCTGCTCGGGCTCGTCGTTCTCTGGCGCACCGAGAAGATCCGCGTCGTCGGACTCTTCTTCGTGGTCGCCGTCGTCGTCAACCTCATCCGCGTCTTCGTGCAGTACCAGCAGTCCGGTCTCGCGATCGATGCGGGCACGGTGATCGCTCAGGTGCTGACCGCATCCCCGTTCCTGTTCCTCGGCGCCTTCATGCTCTCCGAGCCGCTCACCCTTCCGCCGCGGCGCTGGCAGCAATACACGGTGGCCGCGGCCGTCGGCGTGCTGGCCGGCTGGCCGATCCCCGTCGGATACATGACGCTGGGGCAGGAGCGGGCGCTGCTGATCGGAAACCTGATCGCGTTCCTGTTCTGCCTGCGCCAGGCCGTGCGTCTGACCCTCGTCGAGCGGCGTTCGCCCAGCGCGACGGTGCGCGAACTCGTGTTCCGGGCCGAGCGCGGTCTCGACTTCCGGGCGGGACAGTACCTCGAGCTCGATGTGCCGCATCGTCGCGCCGACGCGCGGGGGACCCGTCGCGAGTTCAGCATCGTCTCCGCGCCAGAGGACCTGCCCACCGTCCGCGTCGCGTACCGGGACGGCCTGGGGCCGCAGAGCTCGTACAAGAAGGCGCTCGGCGAGGTTCCGCCGGGCAAGAAGCTGTCCGTCACCGGCATCTGGGGCGACTTCGTTCTGCCGAAGGACACCTCACGTCCCGTTCTGCTGGTCGCCGCCGGTATCGGCGTGACGCCTTTCGTGTCGCAGTTGCGCCATCTCGCGGCGAGCGGAATGCGCCGTGACATCGTGCTCGTGTTCGTCGCGTCGGACGCGAGTCAGCTCGTGTTCCGCGACGACCTCGCCGCATCCGGGGTCCCGGTCGTCGTGTTCACGCCCGACGATCCGGGAGCACTGCCGGCGAACTGGACGTGGGCGGGTCCCGACCGGATCGATGCCGTACACCTCGCCCGCGTCGTGCCGGACATCGGCCAGCGCCACGCGTATGTGTCGGGTCCGCCGCGGCTGATCGCCGACCTCGCCCCCGCGCTCGAGAAGGCCCGCGGCATCACGACCGACGCCTTCAGCGGCTACTGACCCGCCGGCTGCTCCCGGCATCCCTGTACCCCCCCCCGAGTTGCGTCGCAGTTGCGCAACCGCCACAGTTCTGCGCACCCGCGCCAGATGATCGCTGGCGCGGGTGCGCATTTCTGTAGCTCCAGACGGCGGAGGGGCGGATGCGGGCGCGCGAGCGGCATCCGTCGGGCGCACCGAACGACTCGCCGCCGATGGCGCGTCGTCAGCGGACGCGCACGCGGATGCGGATGCGGACAGCGGATGCGGATGCGCCACACTTCTGCGCACCCGCGCCAGACGATCACTGGTGCACCTGCGCAAAAGTGGCGCATCTGCGCATATGCGACGCAACTCGGGCACAGGGGACGCGGGGACGACCGCGGGCGGCGGGGCGGCCCGAACAGCAACGCCGCGACGCCGCACCCGGAAGACGGATGCGGCGCCGCGGCGTGCCCGGAGTGTCAGTGCGTGCGGTGGGCGCGGTAGTAGTCCAGCAGCGAGCGGGTCGACGCATCCTGCGCCGCCGTGGCGTCCGCATCGCCTTCGATCGCGGGCGCGATCTGCAGGGCGAGCTGCTTGCCGAGCTCGACGCCCCACTGATCGAACGAGTTGATGCCCCAGATCGCGCCCTGCGTGAACGTGATGTGCTCGTACAGCGCGATGAGCTGGCCGAGCACCGCCGGGGTCAGGGCGGGCGCGAAGATCGACGTCGTCGGACGGTTGCCGGCGAACGTGCGCGCGGCGACGAGCGCGCCGGTGGTGCCCTCTGCCTCGACCTCCGCGGCGGTCTTGCCGAACGCGAGCGCCTTGGTCTGCGCGAGGAAGTTCGCCAGGAACAGCCCGTGCACGTCGCGGTCGCCGTCACGCAGCGGATAGGCGGGGTTCACGAACGCGATGAAGTCGGCGGGGATCAGGCGCGTGCCCTGGTGGATGAGCTGGTAGAAGGCGTGCTGGCCGTTCGTACCCGGCTCGCCCCAGAAGATCTCACCGGTGTCGGTCGTGACGGGGGTGCCGTCCCAGCGCACCGACTTGCCGTTGGATTCCATCGTCAGCTGCTGCAGGTACGCCGGAAAGCGGCTGAGCTGCTGTGCGTAGGGGAGGACGGCGTGTGACTGCGCACCGAGGAAGTTGTTGTACCAGACGTTCAGCAGTCCCATGAGCACGGGCACGTTGCGCTCCAGTGGCGTGGTGCGCACGTGTTCGTCGACCGCGTGGAAGCCGGCGAGCAGCTCGCGGAACACGTCGGGGCCGAGCGTGATCGCCAGCGACAGGCCGATCGCGGAGTCGACGGAGTAACGCCCGCCCACCCAGTCCCAGAAGCCGAACGCGTTGGTCGGGTCGATGCCGAAGGCGGCCACCTTGTCGAGCGCGGTCGACACCGCGACGAAGTGGTGCGCCACCGCATCCGTCCGTGCGTCGTCGGCGTCGGCGATGGCGCCGGATGCGGTGAGTCCCGCCCACAGCCAGTCGCGCGCGAGGCGGGCATTGGTCAGCGTCTCGAGCGTCGTGAAGGTCTTCGACGCGACGATGAACAGCGTCGTCTCGGGGTCGAGGTCCGCCGTCTTCTGGGCGAGGTCGGTCGGGTCGATGTTGGACACGAACCGTGCCTGGATGCCGGCGTCCGCATAGGGCTTGAGTGCCTCGTAGACCATGACGGGGCCGAGGTCGGATCCGCCGATGCCGATGTTGACGACGTGGGTGACCTTCCTGCCCGTGACACCCTGCCACTCGCCCGAGCGCACCCGGTCGGCGAACGCGGAGACGAGCTCGAGCACCGACTGCACGTCCTCGTCGACCTGCTGCCCGTCCACGACGAGGGCGGGCTCGGCGCCCGCGGGACGCCGCAGGGCCGTGTGCAGCACGGCGCGGTTCTCGCTCGTGTTGATGTGCACGCCGGCCAGCATCTCGGCGAAGCGCTCCTCGACGCCGGTCTGGCGCGCGAGCTCCACGAGGCGGGCGAGGATCTCGTCGGTGACGAGGTTCTTCGACAGGTCGACGTGCAGGTCGGCCAGCGGCAGGCTCAGGCGTGCGGCGCGGTCGGCGTCGGCGGCGAACCAGCCCCGCAGATCGGGGGAGAACCCGTCACGGAGAGCGGCGAGATCCGTCCAAGCGGAGGTGGCGGTGGGATCGATCGGAGTGGTCACCCCACCACGCTAGTGGCTCGGATCGGCCTCGGATGCGGCCGGTCCCGGATCAATGGGTTTGCCCGGCATACGCAGCGTGAAGGTCGTGTCGCCGGGGATCGAATCCACTGTCAGCTCGCCGCCGTGAGCGTCCGCGATGGCCCGCGCGATCGAGAGGCCGAGTCCCGTTCCACCGGTCTTGCGGGCGCGGGAGCTGTCGCCGCGGGCGAAGCGCTCGAACAGCTCGTCGCGCACCTGCGGGTCGACGCCCGGGCCGTCATCGTGCACCCGCAGCACCGCGTCCGAGCCGTCGCGCGTGACGCTGAGCGTCACGGTGGTGCCCGCCGGGGTGTGCGTGCGCGCGTTGGCGAGCAGATTCGCCACGACCTGGGTGAGCCGGCCCGTGTCGCCCGCGACGACGACGGGTTCCTCGTCGAGTTCCAGCTCCCAGTGGTGATCCTGGCCCGCTGCCTGCGCGTCGCCGAGGGACTCCACGGCCAACCGCGAGAGATCGACGGAGCCGTAGACGAGCTCGTGCCCCTCCTCCAGGCGGGCGAGCAGCAGGAGGTCCTCGACGAGCTCCGTCATCCGCAACGACTGTGCCTGGATGCGCTCGAGCGAGGACTCCGTGTTCTCGCTGAGTGTCCGATCGCGCAGCGACAGCTCGGAGTATCCGCGGATGGAGGCGAGAGGGGTGCGCAGCTCGTGGCTCGCGTCGGCGACGAAGCGCCGCATCCGCTCCTCGTTGCGCTGGCGTGCCTCGAGGGAGGTCTCGACGTGGTCGAGGAGGGTGTTGAGAGCTACGCCCACGCGACCGATCTCCGTCGCCTCATCGGCCTCGGATGCGGGAACGCGCTCGGTGATGCGCACGGCGCCCTCCGAGAGGGGCTGGGCCGCGACGCGCTCGGCGGTGCTCGCGACGGCGCTGAGCGGGCGGAGGCTGCGCCGGATGATGATGGCCAGCACGACGCCCAGCAGAAGGAGTCCGCCCACGGTGACGAGGGCGACCGTGGTGACGATCTGGCCGAGGGTCTCGGTGACCTCAGAGGTCGGCAACCCGACGAGCACGAAGGCGCCCGACGAGGAGCCGGTCATGATGGCGCGGTAGTCTCCGAGGCCGTCCACGGAGACGTCGACGCGGCCGCTGTCGTAGTCGGGGCGCCCGGTGAGGCTCTCGATCTGCGAGGAGGAGAGCTCGACGATGTTGTTGTCGGCGGCGACGTACGCGCCGGTGGTGGGGCCGTACTGTCCGCGCAGCACCAGAAGCGTGCCGACCTCCTGCCGACCGTTCTTGAGGATGTCCGCGGCGCTGTCGTCGGGGGAGCCGTAGAGCTGCGACGCCTCCTTGACCTGCGTGTCCAGGCTCTGCTGCATGATCGAGGTGAGGATCGTCCCGGTCGCCAGACCGACGGCGCCGAGGATGACGGCGACCATGCCGATGACGGCGACCATGAGCCGGGCTTGGAGCGTGAGCCGGCGCACCACCCTGCGGTGGATGCGTGTCACTGGGGCGCTTTGATCATGTAGCCCACACCGCGCACGGTGTGGATCAGCGGATCCCGCCCGGCATCGATCTTCTTGCGCAGGTAGGAGATGTACAGCTCGACGACGCTCGAGCGCCCGCCGAAGTCGTAGTTCCAGACGCGGTCGAGGATCTGCGCCTTCGACACCACGCGGCGCTGGTTGCGCATGAGGTAGCGCAGCAGTTCGAACTCGGTCGCGGTCAGCTCGATCTCGACGCCCTGGCGCTCGACTTCGTGGCTGTCCTCGTTGAGGCTGAGGTCGCCGACGCGGAGGATGGGCTCGGAGTCACCGGCCTGGGCGGTGCCCGCGCGGCGCATGAGTCCGCGGAGCCGGGCGACCACCTCTTCGAGGCTGAAGGGCTTCGTCACATAGTCGTCACCGCCGGCCGTGAGCCCCGCGACCCGGTCGGCGACGCCGTCCTTCGCGGTCAGGAACAGCACCGGCACATCGTTGCCCGACTGGCGCAGGCGCTGCAGCACCGCCATCCCGTCGAGGTCGGGCATCATGATGTCGAGCACCATGGCGTCGGGTTCGAAGTCGCGCGCGGCCTGCAGTGCCTGGAAGCCGCTGGCCGCAGCCCGCACGTCCCAGCCCTCCATGCGCAGGGCCATCGACAGCAGATCGGTGAGCATCTGCTCGTCGTCGACGACGAGGATGCGGGGAGCGGAGCCGTCGGCGCGCTGCAGAGCGGGGGAGGGTGCCATCGAAGTCATGCCTCGATTCTGAGGTTGTTTCTATGCCGTTCCTATGGAGCAGGTTATGAGCCCGCTGTGAGTCGCGCAGCCGGCCGGGCACCGGATGACAGACATGGTCGCATAGTCGCCTCATCAACGCGCCATGTGTCTTGCATCGTGACCATCTTTAGCGTCTCGACATGGCCCCGAAACCCGATGGGGCAGGAGGAGAACATGTACGCGACATATCTACGGCGAGAGCTGTCCGGCCGCAAGAAGCAGACCACCATCGTGGCGGCGGGGCTCGCCGTCGCCATCGCACTCGTCATCGTCGTGACAGCGCTGTCGACAGGTGTACGCGACGCGCAGGCCAACGCACTCGAGTCCGTCTACGGCGTGGGGACCGACCTGACGGTGACGGGGGCGCAGACGGAACCGGGTGCCGGGGGCGGACCGCGATTCGACTTCGGGCAGGACGGCGGCTCCACCGATGACGGTGGAACGACCACGCTCAATCAGTCACGGCTCACGGTCGAGAGGATGCGCGCCACGCTCGACGCATCGACGGTGAGCACGGTCGCGAACCTGCAAGGCGTGGCCGCCGCATCCGGGGCGCTCGCGCTGACGAACTCCACCTTCTCCGGGGAGCTTCCCCCGCGCCCCTCCCAGAGCGAGAGTGGCACCGCCGAGGGGCGCACCGCTCCGTCGGCGGGCGGCGAGGGCGAGGGGTTCGGTGGCGGATCCTTCGACCTGCAGAGCTTCTCCGTGCTCGGCGTCGGCGCCGACACCTCCGTCGGGCCGCTGTCAGCGGTGAGCGTCTCGGAGGGACGGATGCTGGACGGCGCGGATGCGGGCCAGAACGTCGCCGTCGTGGACGCCGCCTACGCCGCGTCGAACTCGCTGACCGTCGGCGGCACCGTCGAGGTGGGCGGCGCGCAGATGCAGATTGTCGGTCTCGTGGCGTCCACGACGGACGAAGCCGACACGGCCGCGAACGTCTACATTCCGCTGGACGTCGCGCAGACGCTGTCGGGGGCGGGCGATGTCGTCTCCACCGTGTACGTGCAGGCCGGCTCGTCCGATGCCATCGGGTCGGTCCAGACCGCGATCAGTGACGCATTCCCGGACGCCACGGTCAGCTCGCAGTCCGACCTCGCGTCGACGGTTTCGGGCTCGCTGGCCAGCGCGTCGGCGCTGATCACCAACCTCGGGACCTGGCTCTCGGTGATCGTGCTGGCCGTCGCGGTGCTGCTCGCGGTGCTCTTCACGATCTCGGGCGTGACCCGTCGCACCCGAGAGTTCGGCACCCTCAAGGCGATCGGGTGGTCCAACGGCCGCGTGGTCGGGCAGGTTGCGGGGGAATCGGTCGTCCAGAGCCTGATCGGCGGAGTCGTCGGCGTCGTGCTGGGACTGGTCGCCGTCGGCATCATCAACCTCATCTCCCCGACGATCTCGGCCAGCAGCGAACCAGCCGCCGGACGCGCCGGCTTCCCGGGTGCCGGTGCCGGGGGCGGGGGTCTCCGAGAGTTGGCGAGCACCGCGTCGGATGTCGTCCTGAACGCGCCGATCTCGGTGAGCATCATCGTCGTCGCCGTCGCCCTGTCGGTCGTTGCGGGACTTGTCGCGGGGGCCTTCGGCGGATGGCGCGCCGCCCGCCTGAGCCCGGCCGAGGCGCTGCGCGCCGTCGCCTGAGCGGCACCGAACGAAACGAAACGAGAGGACAGTCATGACCATGAACGACACCGTCGAAGCCGCCGCGGCGACCGGATTCGCCTATCGCGTGCGCGGCGTCGGCAAGACGTACCGGCAGAAGGGGAGGGTCGTCACGGCTCTCGCCGACGTCGACATCGACATCGAGCCGGGGGAGTTCGTCACCATCCAGGGGCCGACAGGAGGGGGCAAGTCCACGTTCCTTCAGCTGCTCGGAGCGTTGGAGCGGCCGACCGGCGGACAGGTCATGCTGGGCGGGACCGACATCGCCCGCGCGACCGGCCGTCAGCTCAGCGACGTGCGCGCCCACGAGATCGGCTTCGTGTTCCAGGGGTTCAACCTGATCCCCACGTTGACGGCCGCTGAGAACGTCGACATGGGGCTGGAACCGCTGCGGCTGGCTGCCTCCGAACGAGCCGAGCGGGTCCGCGAGGCGCTTGCGCGCGTCGGCCTCGAGGAACGCGCCGACCATCGACCGGGAGAGTTGTCGGGGGGTCAGCAGCAGCGAGTCGCGATCGCGAGGGCCATCGCGAAGAAGCCCCGCGTACTGCTGGCGGACGAGCCGACGGGCAATCTCGACGAACACATGCGCGACGAGATCCTCGAGGTGCTGGAGGCGCTCAACCGCGAGGGACTCACGCTGATCGTCGTGACGCACGATTCGGCCGTTGCCCGGCGGGCGACACGGCGCCTGCGGCTGGAGAAGGGCACCGTGCGCGACATCACCCGGTGACCCCCGCGCGCCGCATCCGTTGTTCAGCGACGGCGGATGCGGCGCGTCGCCGCGATCGCCAGCGCGCCGATGACGGTACCGGTCGTGTTCGAGACGAGATCGCGCACATCGGCGACGCGACCGGCGAGGAGTAGACCCTGCGTCGTCTCGATCACAGCGCTGATCGCGAGGCCGACCGGGACGGCGAGCCACCACCGGCGACCCAGCCACAGGGCCCCGAGAAGGCCGGCCGGCACGAACAGCGCGATGTTCGCGCCGAACTCCAGCAGGTCGAACGTGATCCACCGGGTCCACGGCGTCGCCCTGAACGCCTCGGCCCACGCCTTCAGGATGCCGCCGGTGCCGGCCGCGTCATCGGCCACGAGCGTGAGACGCGCCAGCACCACGAGATACGCCGCCGTCGCGACCGCCAGGAGCAGCATGCTCCGGCGGCCGCGCGCGGCGGCGTGCGTCATGACGGGGTCAGTGCGTGTCGACGGCCTCGACCTCGGAGCGGTCGCCCGACCACAGCGTGTGGAAGGTGCCCTCCTTGTCGATGCGCTTGTACGTGTGCGCGCCGAAGAAGTCGCGCTGCCCCTGGATGAGGGCGGCCGGCAGGCGGTCCGCGCGCAGACCGTCGTAGTAGGCGAGCGACGACGAGAACGCCGGGGTCGGCACACCCGTCTCGACGGCGCCGATGACGACGCGGCGCCACGCATCCTGAGCGGTCGCGACGGCGTCGCGGAAGTAGGGCGCGAGCACGAGAGCCTGCAGCGACGGGTTCTCCGCGTAGGCCTCGGTGATGCGGTTGAGGAACTGCGCACGGATGATGCAGCCGCCGCGCCAGATCTTGGCGATGTCGCCCTTCTTGATGTCCCAGCCGTACTGCTCGGCGCCGGCCACGATCGCGTCGAAGCCCTGCGAGTAGGCGATGATCTTCGATGCGTACAGCGCCTGGCGGACGTCCTCGATGAACGCCTCGGGATCGGCGACCGTTCCCGTCGAGGAGGGGCCGGGAAGCGACGTCGCCTCGGCGCGCTGGGCGGGCTTCGAGGAGAGCGAGCGCGCGAAGACGGCCTCGGCGATGCCGGAGACGGGGATGCCGAGATCCAGCGCGGTCTGCACGGTCCAGGCGCCCGTTCCCTTGGCGCCCGCCTGGTCGACGATCACGTCGACCAGCGGCTTGCCGGTGGCGGCGTCGACCTGCTTGAGCACCTCGGCGGTGATCTCGATGAGGTACGACTCCAGCTCGCCGCGGTTCCACTCGGCGAAGATCTCCGAGATCTCCGCCGGCGTCTTGCCGGTGCCGCGACGGATGAGGTCGTACGCCTCGCCGATGAGCTGCATGTCGACGTACTCGATGCCGTTGTGGATCATCTTGACGAAGTGACCCGCGCCGTCGTGACCGACGTGCGTGACGCAGGGCTCGCCCTCGGCGACGGCCGCGATGCTCTTGAGGATCGGCCCGAGGGTGATCCAGGACTCGTCCGAGCCGCCCGGCATGATCGACGGGCCGTTCAGCGCACCCTCCTCGCCGCCGGAGATGCCGGCGCCGACGAAGTTGATGCCGGTCTCGCGCACGGCCTTCTCGCGGCGGATCGTGTCGGTGAACAGCGCATTGCCGCCGTCGACGATGATGTCGCCCGGCTCGAAGACCTGCACGAGGTCGTTGATCACCGCATCCGTGGGGCCGCCGGCCTTGACCATGATGATCGCGGTGCGCGGCTTCTGCAGCGACGCGGCGAACTCGGCGTACGTCGAGGCGGGGACGAAGCCCGCCTCGGGGTGCTCCGTGACGAGGTGCTCGGTCTTGTCATAGCTGCGGTTGAACACGGCCACCGTGTTGCCCTCGCGCGAGGCGAGGTTGCGGGCCAGGTTCGACCCCATGACGGCGAGTCCGACGACTCCGATGTTGGCTGATGCCTCGGTCACGAAAAATACTCCTCGAACGAAGGGTGGGAACACGCCAATCGTAGTGTTCCCACGCACCGCGAGGATTCCGTGCGACGTTCGGCGTCGCCCAGGAGTCAGGACTTGCGGTAGTTCGCCCGGCCCATCGACCAGAAGGCGCCGACGACGCCGATGAGGGATCCGAGCGAGAGCAGGCCGATGAAGCCGAGCAGGAGGTCGGAGGCGAGCTGAGCGTCCACGGGGGAGTCCTTTCGATCGGGGCTCGCGCCGGCGGGGCGCATCTTTTCCATGCTACCGGGCGGCACTGGTAGAGTTGACCTGAACTTCGGCGAGGGATGCGGCATCCGCATCCGTAATCGACGAGGGTGTGCAGGCCTACGGCTTCCTCACGCGCTCGCGTTCGAGTCGAACCATCCCCGATCTGGGGCCCGTGGGCCCGCAAGGAGAATCATCATGTCGGAAGACAACAAGGTCACCGCTGAGGTGCGCACGCAGTTCGGCAAGGGCTTCGCCCGTCGCCTGCGCGCCGCCGGTCAGATCCCCGCCGTCCTGTACGGCCACGGCACCGAGCCCGTGCACCTCGCCCTGCCGGGTCACCAGGTCGCCCTGCTGATCCGCCGCGCGAACGCGCTGCTCGAGCTCACCGCCGACGGCAAGGACCACCTGGCCCTCGTCAAGGACGTCCAGAAGGACCCGGTGCGCCAGATCATCGAGCACATCGACCTGCTGGTCGTGAAGAAGGCGCGAGAAGGTCGCCGTCGACGTCCCCGTCGTCGTCGTGGGCGAGCCCTTCGCGGGCACCATCGCGAACCTGGATGCGACGACCGTGTCGCTCGAGGTGCTGGCCACCAACATCCCGCAGAACATCGAGGTCGACGTCGAGGGCCTCGAGGACGGCACGCACATCACGGCCGCCGACCTGAAGCTCCCCCAGGGCGCGACGCTGGTGACCGAGCCGGAGACGCTCGTCGTCGCCGTCTCGGTGCCCGCTGCGACCCTCGCCGCGGAGGACGAGATCGCCGAGGCCGACGCCGAGGTCGCTGCTGAGCAGTCCGAGGAGTCCGCGGAGTAATTCCGCCCCACTCGCACAGGAGAAATCCCGACGACAGGATCGATTCGCGAGAATCGTCCTGCGTTCGGGATTTCTCTTGTTTTACGTCCGTCTCAACGCCGCATTCGCGTCGCCTCCGGAAGGATTGACATGGCCGACACCTGGCTGATCGTGGGACTCGGGAACCCGGGACCCCCGCTACGAGGCGACACGTCACAACGTGGGCCAGATGGTCATCGACGAGCTCGCCGGCCGCCGCAACGAGGGCTTCAAGGTGCACAAGGCGGGTGCGCGCATCACCGAGGGCTGGCTGCGCCCCGGCGGGCCGAAGCTCGTGCTCGCGAAGCCCAACACGTTCATGAACGTCTCCGGGGGACCGGTCGCGAACCTCGCGAAGTTCTTCGACATCCCCGCCGACCGTGTCGTCGTCGTGCACGATGAGCTCGACATCCCTTTCGACACCCTCAAGCTCAAGACGGGCGGCGGTCACGGCGGCCACAACGGCGTCCGCGACGTCGCCAAGGCGCTCGGCACCCCCGATTTCCCCCGGGTGCGGGTCGGCATCGGCCGCCCTCCCGGTCGCCAGGACCCGGCCGACTGGGTGCTCGACGCCTTCGGTCAGGCCGAGCGCAAGACGCTCCCCATCCTCGTCTCGGATGCGGCGGATGCGGTCGAGCTCCTCGTCGACGAGGGCCTCGTCGCCGCCCAGCAGCGCTGGCACGCCCCCCGCGCCTGACCCATCGCCCGGGGTCACCCGCACCCGCATCCCGGGGTCGCCCGCACCTGACCCGCGAGACTGCATCTTTCGCACGAGATCACGGGTAAACACAGTGATCTCGTGACGGAAACGCAGTCTCGGCGAACTCCGACGTGGCCCGGTCGTGTTGGAGGGACGCGTGTTGCGGCCTCCGGCCCGGATCGGCCGCGTTTCGGGTCCCTCGAACGGGACCCGCCGCACTCGCCGCGCCCACACCGGCGACGCCCACACCGGCCACGCCCTCCCTGCCACACCGCCGCGCCACGCCACCACGCACCCGACCCCGCCGGGACCGCCGCCGAGGCGGGTGTCGGTGGGGCGCCGTAGACTCTTGTGGTGACAGTTCCCGGGATCGTCCGCGCCCTCGCGCGCTCAGAAACGTTCCGAGACGCAGCCGGGGCGGCCTCCGTCGACGGGGACTTCTCCCTCGTCGACGGCCTCGACGCCCCGCTGCTCGCGGCCCTGCTCGAGCGGCGCCGCGAGGCCGGAAAGCCCGCCGTTCTGCTGGCCGTCGCCCCCACCGGCCGCCGCGCTGAGGCGCTGGGCCCCGCACTCGAAGCGCTGCTTCCCGGCGCGGAGGTGCGCCACTTCCCGGCGTGGGAGACGCTGCCGCACGAGCGCCTCAGCCCGAGTGCCGAGACCGTCGGCCGCCGCCTCGCCGTGCTGCAGCGCATCGCCGAGTGGGAGGGCACCGCGCCGCTGGTCGTCACCGCATCCGTCCGCGGCGCGATCCAGCCGATCGTCCCCGGACTCGGGGATGCGGGCACGATCCGCCTCAGCGTCGGCGGCCGCGGTCATGACCTCGCCGCGATCGTCGTGCGCCTCGTCGAGTTCGCCTACCACCGCGTCGACATGGTCTCGCGTCGCGGCGAGTTCGCGGTGCGCGGCGGCATTCTCGACGTCTTCCCGCCCGCGGCCGACCACCCCTATCGCGTGGAGTTCTTCGGCGACGAGGTCGACCAGATCCGCGCGTTCTCCGTGGCCGACCAGCGCTCGCTGCCCGGCGACATCGACCGGATCGACCTGCTGCCCAGCCGTGAGCTGCTGCTCACCGACGAGGTGCGCGACCGCGCGCTCGGCCTCGCCGACGCGTTCCCGTCGCTCGCCGGCATGCTCACGAAGATGGCCGAGGGCATTCCCGTCGAGGGCATGGAATCGCTCATCCCCGCGCTCGTCGACGGCCTCGTGACGCTCGTCGACTACCTTCCGCGCGCCAGCGCCGTCGCCATCGTCGATCCGGTGCGCGCGGCGACCCGCGCGACGACCCTCGCCGAGACCAACCAGGAGTTCCTGGATGCGGCGTGGAGCGCCGCGGTCGCCGGTGCCGACACCCCGGTCGACCTCGGCTCGGGCGACTTCCTGTCGCTGCCCGAGCTGCACGAAGCCGCCCGTGCGCGCACCGACGTGTGGTGGGAGCTCTCCTCGTTCGACTCGGGAGCAGCGGATGCGGCCGCCGAGGGCCTCTCGGACGACGCGGGCGTCACGCGGATCGCCGCCGCATCCGTTCCGTCGTTCGCGGGCAGCGTCGAGGGCGCGATCGATCACGTCGCCCAGCTGCTCACCGAGCAGTGGGCGGTCGTCGTCACGGCCTCGGGCGCAGGTCTCGCCGACCGTGCGCGCGACGTGCTCGCGGAGCGGGGGATCGCCGCCCGCCGCGTCGACGCGCTGAGCGAGCCGCCCGAGCCGGGGCTGGCCACGGTCGTCGTGAGCACGCTGGAGCGCGGCTTCCAGGTCGCGGATGCGCGGCTCGCCGTGCTGACCGAGTCGGAGTTCTACGGCCGCACGATCGGCAGCGACACCCGCGCCGTCAAGAAGCTCGCCTCGCGCCGGCGCAACGTCGTCGACCCGCTGCAGCTCAAGCCGGGCGACTTCGTGGTGCACTCCACCCACGGCATCGGCAAGTTCGTCGAGCTCGTGCAGCGCGAGGTCTCCAGCGGGGGCCGCAACGCCGTCAAGAGCAAGCGCGAGTACCTCGTGCTCGAGTACGCCGCCTCCAAGCGCGGCCACCCGGGCGACAAGCTGTACGTGCCCACCGACCAGCTCGATCTGCTCTCGCGCTACGTCGGCGGCGAGGCGCCCGCCCTGTCGAAGATGGGCGGCAGCGACTGGGCCGCCGCCAAGAGCAAGGCGCGCCGCGCTGTGCGCGACATCGCGGTCGAGCTCGTGAAGCTCTACTCGGCGCGGATGGCGGCGAAGGGCCATGCCTTCGGGCCCGACACGCCCTGGCAGCGCGAGCTGGAGGAGGCGTTCCCGTTCGCCGAGACCCCTGACCAGCTGCAGACGATCGACGAGATCAAGGCCGACATGGAGCGCCCGATCCCGATGGACCGCCTGCTGTCGGGAGACGTGGGCTTCGGTAAGACCGAGGTCGCCGTGCGCGCCGCCTTCAAGGCGATCCAGGACGGCAAGCAGGTCGCCATGCTCGTGCCGACCACCCTGCTGGTCAAACAGCACCTCGAGACGTTCTCGGAGCGTTTCGCGGGCTTCCCGGTCAAGGTGCGCGCGCTCTCGCGGTTCCAGACCGACAAGGAGGCGAAGGATGTGGTCGCCGGCCTCGCCGACGGCACGGTCGACATGGTCATCGGCACGCACCGCATCCTCACGGAGAAGGTCGTCTTCAAGGATCTCGGCCTGATGATCATCGACGAGGAGCAGCGTTTCGGCGTCGAGCACAAGGACGCCCTCAAGAAGCTCAAGACCAACGTCGACATCCTCGCGATGAGCGCCACCCCCATTCCCCGCACGCTGGAGATGGCGGTCACCGGCATCCGCGAGATGTCGACGCTCGCCACCCCGCCCGAGGACCGGCATCCGATCCTCTCCTACGTGGGACCGCGCAACGACAAGCAGATCGCGGCGGCGATCCGGCGCGAGCTGCTGCGCGAGGGACAGGTGTTTTTCGTGCACAACAGGGTCTCGTCGATCCAGCGCGTCGCGGCGGATCTCGCCGAGCTGGTGCCGGAGGCGCGCGTCGCCGTCGCGCACGGACAGATGGGGGAGCACCAGCTGGAGCAGGTCGTCGACGACTTCTGGGAGCGCCGGGCCGACGTGCTCGTGTCGACCACGATCGTCGAGACGGGGCTCGACATCTCCAACGCGAACACGATCATCATCGACCGTGCCGACAAGTACGGTCTCAGCCAGCTGCACCAGCTGCGCGGCCGCGTCGGCCGCGGGCGCGAGCGCGCCTACGCGTACTTCCTGTACGACGAGACCAAGCCGTTGAGTGAGACCGCGGCCGACCGGCTCGAGACGATCTCGGTCAACAACGACCTCGGCTCGGGCATGCAGGTCGCGCTCAAAGACCTCGAGCTGCGCGGTGCGGGCAACCTGCTCGGTGCCGAGCAGGCGGGCCACATCGCCGGCGTCGGCTTCGACCTGTACCTGCGCATGATCGGCGAGGCCGTGGCCACGTTCCGCGGCGAGGAGACCGAGGGGCAGACCGAGCTGCGGCTCGAGCTGCCCGTGCAGGCCCGCATCCCCGAGGACTACATCGACAGCGAGCGTCTGCGCCTGGAGGCCTACCAGAAGCTGTCCGCGGCGGCATCCGCGACAGCGAAGGACGACGCGATCGACCTCGTGATCGAGGAGCTCACCGACCGGTACGGGCAGCCGCCGGCCGAGGTCGAGGGCCTTGTGGCCGTCGCCCGGCTCCGCCGTCGTGCGGCGCGTTCGTCGCTCGCCGACGTCGTCGCGATGGGCCCGAACCTGCGCGTCGCGCCCGCGCACCTGCCCGATTCGCTGCGCGTGCGGATGCAGCGGCTGTACCCGAAGGCCAAGCTCGTCGCCTCGGGCGAGGCTCTCGTCGTGCCGCTGCCCACCGCCGGTGGCGAGCCGCTGGGGGATGCGGAGCTCATCGCCTGGACGAGCCAGCTCCTCGACGCGCTGTTCCCCGTTCCCGAGCCGGCGCCCGCAGCCTGAGGTACCTGATGGACAACGACCTGTTCGTGCGCATCCTGCTCGCCGTCGTGATGGTGGGCGCAGGCTGCCTCATGGTCTGGATGGCGCGCGCCGCCGCATCCGGGCGCCTGAAGCGCAACGCCATCGCAGGCATCCGCACCTCGGTCACCATGGCGAGCGACGAGGCGTGGCTGGCCGCCCACATCCGCGCGAAGCAGGCGACGATCTGGGGCGGTGTCGCCGGCATCGTCAGTGGCCTGGGCGCGCTGCTGCCGGTGCCGTCCGCCGGGCTCGCGGCGATCGTGCTGGCCGGATGCGCCGCGATGCTGGGCTTCGTGCTCTACGGCGCGGCCGTCGGCACACGCGCGGCGGCGGCCGCCCAGACGCCCGAGGCCTGAGGCCCAGCCCGGGTCAGATGACGCCCTGCGCGGCCATGGCGTGCGCGACGCGCTCGAACCCCGCGCTGTTGGCGCCGACGACGTAGTCGCCGGGGCGTCCGTAGCGCTCGGCCGCGTCGAACGCGGCGTCGTGCACGTCGCGCATGATCTGGCGTAGCTTCGCCTCGCTGTCGGCGAACGTCCAGCGCTGGCGGGAGGCGTTCTGGCTCATCTCCAGCGCGGAGGTGGCGACGCCGCCCGCGTTGGCCGCCTTGCCGGGCGCGAACAGCACACCCGCGCTGCGGAAGGCGGCGATCGCGCCGGGAGTGGAGGGCATGTTCGCGCCCTCCACGACCGCGCGCACGCCGTGGGCGATGAGGGTGCGGGCATCCGTCTCGTCGAGCTCGTTCTGCGTCGCGCAGGGCAACGCCACATCCACGGGCACCTCCCACGGCCGGGCGTCCGGCACGAAGCGAGCGCCGGGGCGGCGGGCCGCGTACTCCGCGATCCGCGCCCGCTCGGTCTCTTTCACCTGCCGCAGCAGGCCCAGGTCGATGCCGGCGTCGTCGACGACGTACCCGCTGGAATCGGATGCGGTGACCGGCACCGCGCCGAGCTGCTGCGCCTTCGCGATGGCGTACACGGCGACGTTGCCCGAGCCCGACACGCTCACACGGCGTCCCTCCAGGCTCTCGCCCGCGACGCCGAGCATCGCCTCGGCGAAGAACACGGCGCCGTAGCCGGTGGCCTCGGTGCGCACCTCGGCGCCGCCCCACTGCACGCCCTTGCCGGTGAACATGCCCGACTCGTGGCGATTGGTGATGCGGCGGTACTGGCCGAAGAGGTAGCCGATCTCGCGCGCGCCCACGCCGATGTCGCCGGCGGGAACGTCGGTGTGCTCGCCGAGGTGCCGGTAGAGCTCGTTCATGAACGACTGGCAGAAGCGCATGATCTCGGCATCCGATCGCCCGTGCGGGTCGAAGTCGCTGCCGCCCTTGGCGCCGCCGATGCCCTGGCCCGTGAGCGCGTTCTTGAAGATCTGCTCGAACCCGAGGAACTTCACGATCGAGGCGTTCACGGTCGGGTGGAAGCGCAGTCCGCCCTTGTACGGCCCGAGCACGGAGGAGAACTGGATGCGAAAGCCCCGGTTCACCCGCACGGTGCCGGCGTCGTCGACCCACGGCACGCGGAACATGATCTGCCGCTCGGGCTCGACGATGCGCTCGAGGATGCCGAGCTCGGCGAACGCGGGGTGGCGTTCGATGACGGGAGCCACCGAGTCGAGCACTTCGTGCACGGCCTGCTGGAACTCGGGCTCGTGGGGGTTGCGGGCGAGGACGGTGGCGAAGGTGGAGCGCACGGCTTCGGGCAGCGCGGCGAAGGTCTCGGTCAACGTGGTTCTCTCTGGCCGGGTATCGCGCGCGGCGCGATGTCCCAAATGGATGCGGACGCTCCCACCCTAGCGGCGCCGGGCCTGTCGCCTGGACGCACGCTGCCCTAGGGTGACGGCATGCGCTACGAGCACCTCGGCGCCGCGCCGTCGGTCCACCCGTCGGCCAGCGTCGCACCCACGGCCGTGCTGAGCGGCGACGTCACGGTCGGGGCGGGATGCCGCATCCTGCACGGCGCGATCCTCACCTCGGAGGGCGGTCCGCTGACGCTCGGCGAGCACGTCATCGTCATGGAGAACGCCCTCGTGCGCGCGACGGCCGCCAACCCCGTGCACATCGGTGATCACACGCTGATCGGTCCGACGGCGAGCATCGCCGGCGCGACGATCGCGGAGGAGGTCTTCATCGCGACGGGGGCGCGCGTGTTCAACGGGGCACGCATCGACCGTCGCAGCGAGGTGCGCATCGGCGCGACGGTGCACCTGCGCACCCACCTCGGTGAGGGCTCGGTCGTACCGATCGGTTGGGTCGCCGTGGGGGATCCCGCGATCGTCGTGTCGCCCGACAAGCACGACGAGATCTGGGCGCGGCAGCAGGAGCTCGATTTTCCGGGCTACGTGTTCGGCCTCGACCGCGACACCCCCGACCTCATGGTGCAGCTCACAGAGCGCTACGGGCGCAGCCTCGCGCGCCACGACGACGACCGCCTCCTCGACTGAGGCGGCTCGGCCGCATCCGCCCGCCGCGACCCCTGCGCAGAGGTGGCGCCGCGCGGTGCCGGATGCGGCTCAGCCGGTGTTCTGCAGACCCGCGGCGACGCCGGAGACCGACAGCAGCAGCAGACGCTGGTTGGCGGTGTCGGCGGGAGCGTCGGCCGGCGCGTCGCGAAGGGCCCGCAGGGCCCGCAGCTGCAGCAGCGACAGGGCGTCGACGTAGGGGCTTCGCAGCTTCACGGCCCGCTGCAGCACGGCCTTGTTGGCAAGCGGCGCGTCGCCGCCGACGATGCGCACGACCCAGTCACGGGTCAGCGACATCTCCTCCATGACCAGCTGTGCGAGGTCGTCGCGGTCGCCGAGGCTGAGGTACTCGCGGGCGATGCGGTCGTCGGCCTTTGCGAGGCTCATGGCGACGTTGTCGATCATCGCGCGGAACAGCGGCCACTCGGCGTAGGCGGTGCGCAGCAGCTGCTCGTCACCCACGGTCTCCAGCGCCGTGCCGAGCCCGAACCAGCCGGCGAGGTTGATGCGCGCCTGCGACCACGCGAACACCCACGGGATGGCGCGGAGGTCTTCGAGCGACTCGACCGACAGCCCGCGGCGGGCGGGACGCGAGCCGAGGGCGAGGAGTCCCACCTCCTCCATCGGGGTGACGGTGGCGAACCAGGGCGCGAAGCCGGGCGCCTTCACGAGCGAGTAGAACCGCTCGCGAGACGAGTTCTCGAGCACCTGGGCGATCTCGGCGAACATCTCGGCGCCGCGGCGGTTGCGTGCCTCGTTCGACGGCGCAGACGCCATGAGGATGGCGGCAGCCACCTGATCGATGTGGCGCATGGCGATCTGCGGGTCGCCGTAGCGGGCGAAGATGACCTCGCCCTGCTCGGTGAGCTTGAAGCGGCCGTCGACCGAGTGCGGCGGCTGCGCGAGGATCGCGCTGTTGGCGGGCCCGCCGCCGCGGCCGAGGGCGCCGCCGCGACCGTGGAAGAGCGTGAGCTCGATGTTGCTGGCCTGTGCCCACGCTGCGATCTCGGCCTGTGCCTCGTAGAGGGCGAGGTTCGCCGCGACCGGTCCGACATCCTTCGACGAGTCGGAGTAGCCGAGCATGACCTCGAGGCGGCGACCGGTGGCTTCCAGTCGCGCGGCGAACTCGGGGTGCTCCGCGATCTCGGCCAGGATGCCGGGGGCAGCCTGCAGGTCGGCGAACGTCTCGAACAGGGGGATCACGTCGAGCACGGGAGCTGCGCCGTCCGTCCCCACGGCGTACCGCGCGAGGCGGTGCACGTTGGCGAGGTCTTCGGCGGACTGCGTGAACGAGACGATGTAGCGGCCCGCGGCGCGCGGTCCGAAGCGCTCCTGGATGTACGCGATCGCGCGGAAGACCTCGAGGACCTCCTCGGTCAGCTCGCTGCGCTCACCGCCGGCCTCGAGCTCCGCGAGGACCTTCTTGTGCACGGCGGAGTGCTGTCGCACCTCGAGCTCGGCCAGGTGGAAGCCGTAGGTCTCGACCTGCCACACGAGCTGCTGCAGCGCGCCGTAAGCCTGGCGGGCGGCGCCCGCATCCGCGAGCGACTGCTGCACGGTGCGGAGGTCGGCGAGCAGGTGCTCGGGGTCGCGGTAGGCGAGGTCGGCGTTGCGGGTGCGGGTCGCGGCGATGCGCCGGGCGACCATCAGCAGGATGCGGCGGTGCGGCTCGTTGGGGGAGCGCTTCGCGATCTCGGCCGCGGCTTCCTCGTCGGCGCTGCGGAGGCGATTCCAGAGGGCGACGAGTGCGTCGCTCGGGGGAGTGGATGTGGCGTCGAGGGTCAGCGTGCGCCCGATCCGCAGCGCCGTGCGCTCCAGGCCCAGCAGCACGTGCTCGCTCGCGATGCCGGCGGCCTTGCGCGTGACCTTCGCGGTGACGAAGGGGTTGCCGTCGCGGTCGCCGCCGACCCAGGTGCCCACGCGCACGAAGGGGCGCACGAGCGGGGGCCGGTTGCCGGCGCCCTCGCCGAGCGCGTCGTCGACGCGGCGGTAGACGCGGGGGACCGTCGTGAAGAGGGTGTCGTCGAAGACGGCCATGATCGCGCGCACCTCGTCGGTGGGCGACGGCTTCTCGGCGCGCAGCGGCGCGGTGCGCCAGAGCGTGTCGATCTCCTCCAGCATCCGCCGGCGTGCGCGGCGCTGGTCGACGCCGCCCTCGGTGAGCGAGTCGTACTCGTCGAGCAGCTCGGACAGTCGCCGGATGCCGGTCGAGATCGCGCGGCGGCGCGCCTCGGTCGGGTGAGCGGTGAACACGGGGTGGAACCGCAGCGACTGCAGGCGCTCGAGCGCCACGTCGTCGCCGACCTCGGACGCGAGCTGGCGCAGGGCCGAGCGGATCGAGTCGGTACGACCCTCGGGCTCCGGCTGGCCGTCGCGCTCGCGCAGCACCCGCACGCGCTGGTGCTCTTCGGCGAGGTTCACGAGGTGGAAGTAGACGGTGAAGGCCCGGGCGACCTCGTCGGCACGCTCGATCGTGAACGAGTCGGCGATCTCGGCGGCGCGCTCGAAGGCTTCGTCGCTCGGGTCGGTGTAGGCCTGGATGGTCGCCACGCGGAGGCGTTCGACGTCTTCGTACAGACCCGCCGAGCCGCTCTCCTGCAGCACCTGTCCGAGCAGCGAGCCGAGCACGCGCACGTCCGCGCGCATCTGATCGGGGATCTCCTGCCCTGCCTCGTGGCGTCCGACGACGCGAATGGCCTCGGTGGGGGTGGGTTCGAGCATGGGAACAACGGTACTGGGAGCCGGAGACCACTCATGACACGCGCGGCGCCTCGTTACGATGGACGTCGGAGTGGCGGGAAGTCTGGTCGCCTCGTCGCCGCGCGACGGTCTCGTTTCGTCATTCCCGGAGTCCCATGCATCTGCTTCGTTCCGAGCGTTTTCCCGCTGTCGTCCTGCTGATCGCGGCGGCGCTCGGGCTGTTCCTGGCCAACTCGCCGCTCGCACCCGGAGTGGTCGCGGTCAAGGAGGCCCACGTCGGCATCCCGGGCCTGCTCGATCTGTCGGTCTCGCACTGGATCCAGGACGGCCTGCTCGCCGTGTTCTTCTTCGTCGCGGCCATCGAGCTCTGGCACGAGCTCACCGAGGGTCAGCTGAGCTCGCTGCGCAAGGCCGTGCAGCCGGCGATCGCCGCCGCGGGCGGCGTGATCACCCCGATCATCGTGTTCGCCCTCATCGCGATGGGCACCTCGTCGGCGTCGGGGTGGCCGATCCCGACAGCGACCGACATCGCGTTCGCCCTCGGGGTACTCGCGGTCTTCGGCCGGGGCCTCCCGCCGGGCGTGCGGGCGTTCCTGCTGGCGCTCGCGATCCTCGACGACATCGTGGGCATCGTGTTCATCGCCGTGCTCTTCACCGACGGCGTCGACCTCTTCCTCCTGCTCGCCGCTCTCGTCGGCGTCATCCTGTTCTCGCTGCTGAGCCGTCGGCTCACCGATCGCAACCGGGTGCCCCTGGGCATCGTGCTGGTGCTGCTGGGCATCCTCGTGTGGGTGCTCGTCTACCTCTCCGGCGTGCACGCCACGATCGCGGGCGTCGCGCTCGGGCTCGCGATGGCGTCCAAGCCCGCCGCCCGCGTGCGGGCGGGGCTCGAGCCGTGGGTGAACGGCCTGGTGCTGCCGCTGTTCGCGCTGTCGGCCGCATCCGTCGCCATCCCCGCGGTCGGGCTGGACGAGCTGCAGCCGGTGTTCTGGGGCGTGCTCATCGCGCTTCCGGTCGGCAAGCTCCTGGGCATCACCGTGTTCGGCTGGCTCTCGCAGCGTCTGGAAGACCCGCAGGAACGCCTGCGGTTCGCCGATCTCCTCGCCGCGGGCGCGCTCGGCGGCATCGGGTTCACCGTGTCGCTGCTGCTGTCCGAGCTCGCGTTCGCCGACGACGCGATGCTGCGCGACGAGGCGACCCTCGGTGTGCTCGGCGGGTCGTTGGTCTCCCTCGTGGTCGCCGCAGTGCTCGTAGCATGGCGGGCACGGCACTACCGACGCGAGGAGCGCAGGGTATGAACGACGCGGATGCGGCCTCCGACGGTCTCCGGCGCGCGGCCGAGGTGATGCACGAGGTGCGCGAGAGATGCGTCTGGTCGCAGCAGATCGATCACGCCGCCCTCGTGCCCTACCTCGTGGAGGAGAGCGCAGAGGTGATCGACGCGGTCGAGAGCGGCGACCGCGCGGAACTGCGCGAGGAGCTGGGTGATCTGCTGTGGCAGGTGCTGTTCCACGCCGAGATCGCCTCGCGTGACGAGGACGACCCGTTCGACATCGACGACGTGGCCGGCGATCTCGCCGACAAGATGGTGCGCCGGCATCCGCACGTGTTCGCGGGTGAGACGGCCACGACGCCCGAAGAGGTGCTCGTGCACTGGAACGCGGCGAAGGCGGCGGAGAAGCGCGAGCGGCGCAGTGTGCTCGACGGGATCCCCGCCGCGATGCCGGCGCTCGCCCGCGCGCAGAAGGTCGTCGGTCGTGCTCCCGGCGCCGCCATCCCGGCGCGTCCGCTCGAGATCACCTCGGAGCAGCAGCTGGGCGACGCCCTGCTCGCCCTCGTGGCGCGGGCGAAGGCCGAGGGCTGGGATGCGGAGCGGGCGCTTCGTGCCCGCACGCGCGAGCTGGAGGAGGGTGTGCGTCGGGCCGAGGCCGGTTTGGGATGATGGTCTGGTGCCAGCAGTGAACCCCCCGCGCGGCATGCGCGACTTCCTCCCCGCCGACAAGGCCCGCCGCGAGCGCGTGCTCGCCGTCATCCGCGACCGCTATCGCGCGCACGGCTTCGACGAGATCGAGACGCCGGTCATGGAGGACTACGACCGGCTGCACGCCGGCATGGGCGGTGACAACGAGAAGCTCGCCTTCAACGTGCTCAAGCGCGCGCTCTCGCCCGAGGCGATCGCGGCGGCGGCCGACGACCCCGCAGCCCTCAGCGACCTGGGACTGCGGTTCGATCTCACCGTGCCGCTGGCGCGGTTCTACGCCTCGCACCGGGCAGAGCTTCCCGGCGTCTTCCGCTCCGTGCAGATCGCGCCCGTCTGGCGCGCGGAGCGCCCGCAGAAGGGGCGCTACCGCCAGTTCGTGCAGTGCGACATCGACATCATCGGCGACGCCGGAGCCCGCGCCGAGGCGGAGCTCATCGTCGCGACCCTCGACACGCTCGACGCGCTCGGCCTCGTCGGCGCGAGCGTGCGCATCAACGACCGTCGCGCGCTCGACGGGATGCTGGAGGTCTTCGGCTTCGAGCCGTCGGAGCGCGCGGGCGTGCTCATCACGATCGACAAGCTCGACAAGATCGGACCCGCGGGCGTCGAGGCCGAGCTGCGCGAGCGCGGGGCGACCGCATCCGCCGTCGACGCGTTCGCGGCTTTCCTCGCCCGTCCTACGGCGGAGGACACCGCGTTCGGCGAGGCGCACATCCGCGCGCAGCTGCCCGACGGCATCGCCGACGAGATCGTCGCTCACCTCGTGGGCATCGGCGAGGCGGTCAGCGCCGCGGTCGGCCTCGACGAGGTTCCGCTCGTGTTCGACCCGTTCCTCGTGCGCGGAATGGGCTACTACACGGGCACGATCTTCGAGCTCGCGCACCCCTCCGTGCCCTACTCGTTGGGCGGCGGCGGACGCTACGACGGCATGATCGGCCGCTTCCTCGGCCAGGACGTGCCCGCGGTCGGCTTCTCGATCGGCTTCGAGCGCATCGTCGACCTCGTCTCGGCGGGGGAGGATGCGGGACTCGACGCCGTCGTGCTCGTGCACGACCGCGACGTGCCGGTCGCCGAGCTCGTGGCGGTGAAGTCCGCGCTCGTGACGGCGGGTTCCCGCGTGCGGCTCGAGCAGCGCACGAAGAACCTGAAGGCGCTGCTGGAACGCGCGGCCGCCGACGGCTACACCGCGTTCGCGACGGTCGCCGCGGGCGACGATCCGTCCCAGCTCGAGCTCAAGCCGCTCGCGTAGCGCCGCGGCGGCCGAACGCGAGCCGCAGCACCACGCCGACGGCGAGCACGCCCGCCCCGGCGAGGGCCGCCTGCCACGGAAGCGTCACGGCGAGCACCGCGCATCCGGCGGCGCCGAGGGCGGCGAGGGCGCGCGGGAAGCGGCGCTGCGCCGCATCCTGTCGCAGGGCCGCGAGGTTCGCGACGAGGTAGTACACGAGCACGCCGAGGGATGAGAACCCGATCGCGCCGCGCAGGTCGACGAGGGCGACCGCGACCATGACGACCGCGCCGACGGCGATCTCGGCGCGGTAGGGCGTGTGACGTGACGGATGCACCGCGGCGAAGAGGCGGGGCAGGTCGCCGCCGCGCGACATCGCGAACGAGGTGCGCCCGATGCCGGCGATGAGGGCGAGGAGCGCGCCGAGGGATGCGGCGGCGGCACCCACGCGCACGACCGGCTGCGCCCACTCCCAGCCCGCGGCCGCGACGAGCTCGGCCAGCGGAGCGGATGCGGCCGCCAGCCGTTCGGGGCCGAGCACGAGCAGGCACAGCACGGCGAGGATCGCGTACACCGTGAGCGCGCCCGCGAAGGCACCGAGGATCGCGCGGGGGATCGTGCGGGCGGGGTCGCGCACCTCCTCGCCCATCGTGGCGATCCGGGCGTAGCCGGCGAAGGCGAAGAAGATGAGCCCCGCCGACTGCAGCACCCCGTACGGGTTGACGTCGCCGCCGGCCCAGCCGGCGCCGTCCGGCAGCGACACCGCACCGGCGGCCACGACGACGGCGAGGCACAGCAGCACGATCGCGACCAGGATGCGGGTGAGCCGGGCCGTGCGGGTGACGCCGAGCAGGTTCACGATCGTGAGCGCCGCGACCGCCGCGACGGCCACGGGCCGCTCGAACCCGGCAGGAGCCGCGTAGGCCGCGAACGTCATCGCCATGGCGGCGCAGCTCGCGAGCTTGCCGATCACGAATCCCCACCCCGCGACGAATCCCGCCCACGGGCCGAGCTCGGCGCGACCGTAGGCCCAGGCGCCGCCCGCGACCGGATGTGCAGCGGCCAGCTGCGCCGTGGAGGCGGCGTTCGCGAACGCGACGACCGCCGCGATCGCGAGGCCCCCGAGCAGGCCCGCGCCGGCGGCCTGCGCGGCGGGGGCGAAGACGGCGAACACCCCGGCGCCGATCATCGAGCCGAGGCCGATCGCCACGGCATCGCCGAGTCCGAGGCGTCGCTGGAGGGTCGGGCCGGTCACGTCGGGCACCCTACTGCAGCGGTGTGAACCGCCGGGGAGCCGATCGGTCACCCAGCCGTCACGACCCGTTCACCGCGAGGGGTTCGGATGGGTGCGTGGCCCGCATCCGATTCCCCGCGCGCACGGTCGCCGCGACCGCCGGAGTGATCGCGTTCGCGCTCGCCGCCGCCCGCGAGGTGCTGCGCCGCCAGGCCGCGCACGCCCGGCGGCAGATCGGCAAGCCGCTCGGCGAACAGGCGCCGTCGGCCGACCGCGTGTGGCGTCCCGGCTACGACGGCACGCCCATCGAGCTCCTCGTGCTGGGGGACTCGATCGCCGCGGGGCTCGGGGCCGAGCGGCGCAAGGACACGCTGGGCGCCCGCCTCGCCCGCGCGCTCGCCCGGCGGACGCAGCGCCCCGTGCGCCTGCGCACCGCGGCCGTGGTGGGCTCCGAGTCCGCCGCGCTCGCGGCCCAGCTCGACGCCCTGCCCGCCGACTATCGCGCGGACGTCGCGGTGATCGTGGTCGGCGGCAACGACGTGACGCACCGCATCCCGGTCTCCCGCGCGGTGGCGTCGCTGGAGGAGGCGATCGAGCGCCTGCGACACGAGGGCACCGAGGTCGTCGTCGGCACCTGCCCGGACCTCGGCGCACTGCGTCCGGTGCCGCAGCCGCTGCGCTCGCTCGGCTCGCGCCTGTCGCGGCAGCTCGCCCATGCGCAGGCGCGCGCGGCGACCGCCGCGGGAGCATGGGCCGTCTCGTTGCGGCACGTCGTGGGGCCGTTCTTCATCTCGAACCCCGACGAGATGTTCAGCCTCGACCGCTTCCACCCGAGCGCGGTCGGCTACCGCCGTACCGCCGATGCGCTGCTGCCGTCGGTTCTCGCTGCGCTGGGCGAAGGCGTGCGGCTGCCCTCCGGACACCAGGCTCCTGACATGCGGGACGAGCTCGCCGGCAGGGGTTGACCTGGTCGCGCGCGCCCCGATTGGCTGGCGGCATGAGCGACACGAACCCGGCACCGACGCCGGACGGCTGGCGCGCCGTCGACGCGTATCTGACCGACGCGCTGGTCGAGAACGATCGGGCCCTGGAGCAAGCCCGCGCTGCGCAGGATGCGGCGGGCCTGCCCGCCATCGAGGTCGTGCCGCTGACCGGCAAGCTGCTGCACCTGCTGGCGCGGATGATCGGCGCGCGCCGGGTGCTCGAGATCGGCACCCTCGGCGGCTACTCCACGATCTGGCTCGCGCGCGCGGTGGGGGAGCAGGGGCAGGTGACGACGATCGAGGCCGAACCGCGCAACGCCGCGGTGGCACGGCGGAGCATCGACCACGCGGGCGTGGGCGAGCGCGTCGAGATCCGGCAGGGGAGGGCGGCGGAGGTGCTGCCGCAGCTGGAGGGACCCTTCGATCTCGTCTTCATCGACGCCGACAAGGAGTCCAACACGATCTACCTCGACTGGGCCGCGCGTCTCGGTCGCGAGGGGACCGTCGTCGTGGTCGACAACGTCGTGCGCGCCGGTCGCATCGTCGATCCCGAGAACCACGAGAGCCAGGTCGAGGGCGTGCGACGTTCGCTAGCGATGCTCGCGGACGACGACCGGTTCGACGCGACGGCCGTGCAGACGCTCGATGCGAAGGGCTGGGACGGCTTCGCAGTGGCGATCATCACGCATCCGGGGCTTTCTTCCGGTGGGTCTCGCGCCGAGCGTCACTAGACTCGGAAGCGGACCGATGTCGCTCCGAGATCACACCCCCAAACTCAAGGAGTCCCCTGTGGCACTTATCGAGGCTGTAGGCGCGCGCGAAATCCTCGACTCGCGCGGTAACCCGACCGTCGAAGTGGAGGTGCTCCTCGATGACGGTGTCGTGCAGCGTGCGGCAGTGCCCTCCGGCGCATCCACCGGCGCGTTCGAGGCGTACGAGCTGCGCGACGGCGACAAGAGCCGTTACGGCGGCAAGGGCGTGCTGAAGGCCGTCAACGCCGTCATCGACGAGCTCGGCCCGGCGATCGAGGGCGTCGAGGCGAGCGAGCAGCGCGTCATCGACCAGATCCTCATCGAGACCGACGGCACCGAGAACAAGTCGCGCACCGGCGCGAACGCGATCCTCGGCGTGAGCCTGGCCGTCGCCAAGGCCGCCGCCGACTCGGCCGACCTTCCGCTGTTCCGCTACCTCGGCGGCCCGAACGCGCACCTGCTGCCCGTTCCGCTGTTCAACGTCATCAACGGTGGCGAGCACGCCGACAACGGCATCGACTTCCAGGAGTTCTTCCTCGCGCCCATCGGTGCCGAGACGTACGCCGAGTCGCTGCGCTGGGGCACCGAGGTCTACCACGTCCTCAAGGGCGAGCTGAAGGCCGCCGGCTACAACACGGGCCTGGGCGACGAGGGCGGGTTCGCCCCCGACCTCCCCAGCAACCGCGAGGGTCTCGACTTCCTGCTCAAGGCCATCGAGAAGGCGGGCTTCACGCCCGGCTCCGACATCGCTGTGGGCCTCGACGTCGCCGCGACCGAGTTCTACAAGGACGGCGTGTACACCGTCGAGGGTAAGCCGTGGAGCCCCGCGCAGCTCGTCGACTACTTCGCCGACCTGGTCGCCAACTACCCGATCGTCACGATCGAAGACGCCCTCGCCGAGGACGACTGGGACAACTGGAAGGCCCTCACCGACGCCATCGGCACCAAGGTGCAGCTCGTCGGCGACGACCTGTTCGTCACCAACCCGAAGCGCCTGCAGCAGGGCATCGACCTCGGTGTCGCCAACGCGCTGCTGGTGAAGTTCAACCAGATCGGCTCGCTCACCGAGACGCTGGATGCGGTGGCTCTGGCCACCAGCAACGGCTACCGCTCGATGTGGTCGCACCGCTCGGGTGAGACCGAGGACACCACGATCGCCGACCTCGCCGTCGCCACCAACGCGGGTCAGATCAAGACCGGTGCGCCCGCTCGCAGCGAGCGCGTCGCGAAGTACAATCAGCTTCTGCGCATCGAAGAGGAACTGGGCGAGGCGGCCGTGTTCGCCGGCCGTGCCGCGTTCCCGCGCTTCAAGGGCTGAGTGACGACCGAACGTCACTGAACGAGAGGAGGAGCCGTGGCAGCACGAACGGCTCCTCCTTCTCGTTCCCGGGCTTCTTCGGATGCGGCCCGGCGCCGCGTCGACGTGCGCGACTGGCTGGGCGGCATCCGGCTCTCCGGTTTCATGATCATCATGTTGGGCCTGGTCGTGCTGGGCGTGCTCGTGCTGGTGCCGACCGTGGGTACCTACCTCGACCAGCAGCAGCGGATCGCCGCGCTCAAGAACTCGGTGCAGCTCACCGAGTCGCAGATTGCCGACCTGCAGGCGCAGAGCGAGCGCTGGGACGACCCGGCGTACATCACGACGCAGGCGCGTGAGCGGCTGTACTACATGAACCCGGGCGAGATCGCCTACATCGTCGACAACGACCTGACGGCGGCGCAGCAGCCGCGCGAGCAGGATGCGGTCAGCGACGAGGTGCAGCAGACGCGCACCGACTGGATGGCCCAGCTCGTGGGCTCCGTCGTCACCGCCGGCGCCGCCAAGACCGCGGTCGCCGACCCCTCCGCTCCCGCGGACGGCGGGACGCCCGCCACTCCCGCACCCTGAACCCGGCCTCCCAGACGGGTCACGGTAACCTGGGAGGGTGAGTTCCGCGCCTTTCCCCCCGGTCACCGACGCCGAGCTCGCGGTGCTCCGCTCCCAGCTGGGGCGCCCGGCGCGCGATGTCGTCGGGATCGCCGCGCGCTGTGTGTGCGGCAATCCGACCGTGGTCGCCACCGCGCCGCGACTGGCCGACGGCACGCCGTTTCCCACCTTCTACTACCTCACGCATCCCGCCGCCACCGCGGCGATGTCGACGCTCGAGGCCGAGCACGTCATGCCCGAGTTCGCCGCGATGCTGGAGGACGAAGACACCGCCGCCGCGTATCAGGCGGCGCACGAGGCGTACCTGGCCGACCGCGAGAGCTTCGGCGAGGTGCCCGAGATCGCCGGTATCTCGGCCGGGGGCATGCCCACCCGGGTGAAGTGCCTGCACGCCCTCGCCGGCCACGCCCTGGCGGCCGGCCCCGGCGTCAACCCGATCGGCGATGCCGCGCTGGAGCGCAGCACCTGGTCGCCGACTCGCTGCGTGTGCGCCGACCCCGGCGCGGCGCTCGCCGAGGGCACCCCGGGGTGAGAGCGCTCGCCCTGCGGGTCGCTGCCGCGCTGGTTCTCGTCGCGCTGACGGCGGGTGTCGCGCCCGCAGCCTATGCGCAGACGACGCCGGCGCCGGTGCCGCAGGAGAGCCCGGGCGTCGACCCGATGCGCGCGCAGGAGTACTGGCTCGACGCGTACGGCATCCGCAAGGCGTGGGACACCACGCGCGGCAAGGGCGTGAAGATCGCGATCATCGACACGGGCATCGGCAAGGCGCCCGAGTTCGACGGCGCGGTCGTCGGCGGAACGGATGTATCGGGTCTCGGCACGGCCGACGGTCGCACACCGGTGGGCGCGGTCGACGCGAACCACGGCAGCTGGGTGGCGTCGCTGGCCGCATCCCGCGGGCTGCCGAACGAGACGGGCATGATCGGGGTCGCGCCGGAGGCGTCGCTGCTGTCGGTGTCGGTCGGGTTCGGCACGAGCTCTCCGGTGCCGTTCTCCGAGCAGATCGCCAACGCGATGCGGTGGTCGGTCGACAACGGCGCGAAGGTCATCAACCTGTCGTTCACGACGAACACCCTCGACTGGGATCCGAGCTGGGACGACGCGTTCCAGTACGCCTTCGAGCACGACGTGGTCGTGATCGTGGCGGCGGGCAACCGCGGTTCGGGCACGGCGCGCGTGGGTGCGCCGGCGACCATTCCCGGCGTGCTGCCGGTCGCGGGCGTGGACCCGCAGGGCAAGGCGAGTGTGGAGGCGTCGACGCAGGGCATCACGCTGGGCGTCTCGGCTCCCAGCGAGCAACTGCTCGGTGTCTCGGCCGACGGCCAGGTGGTCGTGTGGAAGGGCACGAGCGGTGCGGCGCCGATCGTGGCGGGCATCGCCGCGCTGGTTCGGGCGGCGCATCCGGAGCTGGATGCGGCGAACGTGATCGAGCGGCTGATCGCGACGGCGAAGGCGCCCGCCGGGGTGGGCTCGCTGCCGGACGACCAGTACGGGTATGGCCTGGTGGATGCGGCTGCGGCGGTGTCCGCATCCGTTCCGCAGGTGTCGGCGAACCCGATGGGCGACCTGTCGGAGTGGATCCGCGTGCACCGCCGGGCGGAGGAGTCTCCGGCGCCGTTGCCGACGGTGGGGGAGGTGTCGGTGCCGCCGCTGCCGCCCGCCGAGGCGGGTTCGCGTCCGGCGTCTCCGCTGCTGCCCAGCATGGATACGCTTTTGTACGGATCGATACCGTTATTGGTGTTCTCGGTGGCCGCTATACTGATAGCGCTCGGCGTCAGTGCTGCTGTCCGTCGCATCCGATTGGCGCGTGTCGAACGCGCGCGCAGCCGTTGAATCGTCTAGGAGTTCGTTCCACCGTGACCAGCACCGTGCCCAGGATCCTCATTGTCGGCGGCGGCTACGCCGGCTTCTACACCGCCTGGAAGCTTGAGAAGCATCTGCGCAAGGGCGAAGCCGAGGTCACCATGGTCGACCCGCTTCCCTACATGACGTACCAGCCGTTCCTGCCCGAGGTCGCCGCGGGCGAGATCGAGCCGCGGCACGCGGTGGTGGGTCACCGTCGTCACCTGAAGCGCACGCGTGTCGTGGCCGCGAAGGTGACCGGCATCGACCACGCGAACAAGGTCGCCACGATCACGCCCGAGCTGGGTGAGCCGTGGCAGGAGGAGTACGACCAGATCGTCGTGACCGCCGGTGCCGTCTCGCGCACGTTCCCGATCCCGGGCATCGCCGAGAACGCGATCGGTCTGAAGACGATCGAGGAGGCCGTCGCGATCCGCGACCGCCTGATCAAGAACTTCGAGCTGGCGTCGAACCTGCCGGCCGGCCCCGAGCGCGACCGCCTGCTGAGCGTGGTCGTCGTCGGTGGCGGTTTCGCGGGTATCGAGGTGTTCGCCGAGCTGCGCGCCCTGGCGTCGTCGCTCGTGAAGGACTACCCGACGCTGACGTTCGACGACACGCACTTCCACCTCATCGAGGCGATGGGGCGCATCATGCCCGAGGTGTCGCAGAAGACGAGCGAGTGGGTGCTGAAGAGCCTCGCCGAGCGCGGTGCGTTCGTGCACCTCGACACGCAGGTCAAGGGCGCCGTCGACGGCAACGTCGAGCTCTCGACCGGTGAGGTCATCCCCACCGACCTGATCGTGTGGACCGCCGGTGTCATGGCCAACCCGACCGTCGTGCGCGGGGGAGACCTGCCCGTCGAAGAGCGCGGCCGCATCCGTGCGCGCGCCGACCTCCGCGTGGGTACGCCGGAGGAGATCGTCGAGGGCGCGTGGGCTGCCGGTGACGTCGCGGCTGTTCCCGACCTGTCGGGTGGCGGCGTGGGCGGCTACTGCGTGCCGAACGCGCAGCACGCCGTGCGTCAGGCCAAGCTCATGGCCAAGAACATCACCGCCGTGATCCGTGGCGAGTTGCCGCGCGAGTACGTGCACAAGAACCTCGGCGCCGTCGCGGGCCTGGGTCTGTACAACGGTGTGTTCCAGTCGGGCAAGTTCGCGATGAAGGGCTTCTTCGCCTGGCTCGCGCACCGCGGTTACCACGGTCTGGCGATGCCGTCGTGGGAGCGCAAGTGGCGCGTGATCGGCGACTGGCTGCACAACTTCTTCCTGGGTCGCGACAACGTCACGCTCATCACGGTGCAGAACCCGCGCGAGACGTTCGAGGCCTTCGCCGCGCGTCCGCGTCCGGCCGCTGCCGAGGCTCCGGCCGAGAAGCCCGCCACCCCCGCGATCGATCCGAAGAGCGTCGCGAAGGATGAGGGTGCTGCCGCCGTGGCTCCCGCCGAGAAGGACAAGAAGGTCGCCGCGAAGGGCTGACCCTCTCTGCTTGGACGCTGCCCCCGTCGCTTCGGTGACGGGGGCAGCGTCATGCATGGCCAGTGCCCGGCGGCGCGCTAGCGTGGAGGCGGGCCCCCATAGCCCAACGGCAGAGGCAGGCGACTTAAAATCGCTTCAGTCTGGGTTCGAGTCCCAGTGGGGGCACTGGGACACGTCTCTCCGAACTCGCAGCAAGTATCACGCTGACGATCGACTTTGGCTGCGACACCTAAGGTGGAAACGGACACTCACTCCGTGCAATCTCTTAGGTGCGCCAGGCTAGCGAGCACCCAGCACCGTTAGCGTTCGGAGTGGAGCATTTCGACGGCTCAAACGACGACAAGAGCAGCACCCATGGCGATGCCTGCGACCGCCACGATGGAACCGGCAATGATTGAACGAACATCGCCGGTTGTTGCGGCGTCTCTCCTGGCTCGCGCCACGACTGTCTTGGTCGTGGTGGCGATGATTCGGCCGTTCTCGTCTACTCGACGAGCAACGTCCGCCACGTAAAGCCCTGCCCCGAAGGCGACGAGCAACACCCAGGACTCGACCTCAGCAGGATCAGTCGCGACACGAGAGCCAACGACACCTATTGCAATCGAACACGCGACAAGCAGGTATCGGTGCATGGAGGCCACTGCTGCGGCGATCCTTCTCACGACGTTTCCGTGGATTCGGGCCCTGCCTCAACGAGGGCCTCAACGTCCGCGATGTCCGCTGCAGACGACCGTGGGCCCAATGCATCTATTCTTCGGGACATTTCAGCGCCCCAATCATCATTCGCCCTATACCAGGCATCAAACTGAGAGACATAGCGATCGCCTGCGCCTTCATCCATCCCGGCGATGATGGTCGCGGCCTGCGAGTATCGCGCGTCTAGGTCAACACGACGTAACTCAACACGCCGCTCCATGTTGCGACGGAGGGCGGTCACGCGCGCCTCCCGAGCCTCTTCCATCGATCTCGGCGCCGTCGCGCGGTAGTCAAGAACGACCTCGAAAACGCCGTCCTCAGTGAGTCGAAGCACGCCGGCTCCAGCATCCCGGCAGGAATCGATGAAGGTCCCCGATGCCTCGGTGACCACGATGTACAGATCGCCTGCCGCGATAGCGTGGGACGCTCGGGCCAGGTTGGCGATCCATTTCGGAATCGCCAGGTCGGGGGTCGAACGCAGGTAATAGAAGGTTCGGCGGCCATTTGCATCTAGACTCTGGAGATCGCCCAGTATCGAGCCAACCATCTTCAGACCTGCAGGAACGGCGACTCGCACGGGCTCGGGGACGAGTGTGAATCCAGCCTGGTCGATCGCAATTTCTGCCGCGACCCGCATGTCCGTCTTCGTCGGATCTTCATAGGCTGTGTTCATGACCGGCTCCCCAGCAAGTCAGTCAGGACAGAATGCAGAACTCTCAGCTTGTCGAATAGTGCGGGTGAAACGGGCCCGGAATCGCCAACGTTCGACAGATCGTCCGCCAGAACCTCGGCCTTCTTTATGAGAGTCTGCTGGCGGTATCCTTCGGCAGCGAAGTTGTCGAAGACTTCCTGCGGGGTGACCGATACGTCTGAGACGAGTTCATCAAGCGCGTACTCGATCATGTCGGAGTCGATTGAGTCAGACTCGATCGCTTTGGACAGTCGGGCGAGCAATCGGAAATCTGTGACGGCCCGAAGAGTGCGCGCTTCCGCCTTCGCTGCGAACGCGCGTATGACTTCCGCTCGTGTGTGCTTAGCGGCGAAGGAGGGGACAGCCGCTCGCAACACTGATTCAGCGGCTTCAATCTCCAGATAGAGATCCTCGCGATGTACCTGGAGTGACCGGTCGAGATGGGCTTCCCTGCGGATCAGGTCGATCTCGTTCTCGGGAAGAGACAATAGACGTCTTGCTCGGCGCACTGACGATCTCGTCACGCCAGTCATTTCGGCGAGTCTCTTCTCGCCTGTCTCGCCGGAGATCTTCATCACCTCACGAAGCGAGAGCGCGACGCTGATCAACGGCCAGTCTTCGCGCACGTTGTGAATGTTGAACATCCGCAACAAGTTGTCCAGTGGATCCGGGGTAGGGATGACATTCGTGGGCACCTTTGTGAGCCCAATATCCATGGAGCATCGCCAGCGACGCTCTCCGTCCATCAGGACGAAGCCGCCAGGAGTCTCCGGGTCCTGGTAGACGATCAGAGGAACGAGAATCCCAACTTCCTGGATGGAAGTCCGGAGTAGATCGAGCCGTTCTTCGTTAAAGTAGCGGCGCGGGTTGTCAGGATTGGCGCGAATCAGAATTGGGTCGACTTCAGCCTGGTAGCTGGACGCGAGGAGATCCGGTGGCTGTGTCATGACACTAGGGCACTCTCTGCTACGGGGCGCCGGCGAGTCTTGTCCGAGGAGAGTAGACTTCGTCGAACGAGTGGATGCTCGCGAAAGTTGGGATAAAGATCCCGTATATCGGTGTTGAATGCATTTGTCACCACCACATGTGCCCCGGCGCGGCGCAGTTCCTCCGCTCGCGCAGCCAGACGCACCTGGTCATCCCATGTGAAGAGCTTTTCGTTGTAGTCGACAAATGATTCGCGGCGTTTGCTCGACGCGTAAGGGGGGTCGAGGAAGACAAAGTCTCCCTCTCCAGCGCTCCCCAGCGCTTGCTCGAAATCACCGTGTTGCATCAGTACGTTTGATCCCGCCAGCAATTGTGATGCGGCTCGCAGGTTATTTGGATCAAGGTGGTTTCCAGACCGCGGCTTTCCATAGGGTACGTTGAACTCGCCCTTGGCGTTTACTCGGTAGAGTCCATTCCAGGCCGCCCTATTGAGGTACAAAAACCTCGCCGCGCGTTGCACTGCCCCGGTCGGACTCGTGCGGCGCACTTCGTAGTAAAGTTCCTTGTCGAGAACATCCATCGGAGCGAGAGCGGCATAAACCTCGCTCGAATAATCGCGCACCGTCTTGTACATTTCGATGAGTGGAACGCAGGAGTCATTGATTACTGCATGGTTCGGCCTCAAAAGAAAGAAGAGTGAGCCCGCACCAAAAAACGGCTCGAAGTACGTTCTGTACCTGGTTGGGAAATGAGGAGTGAGCTGAGAGAGCAGGCGCTGTTTCGATCCGGCCCACCTGACGAACGGGCGAGGCGTCGCGCTAAGGATAGCCGCAGCTCTCTCTTCGACGTCCATTCGATCGATGTGCGACCAGTGGATCGACTCGCGAGTGGTCGTGTGCACTAGGTTCGAGTCGGTCATCGTTCCCTGCATATGTCCCCCCTGACTTCCGTGAGCATATCGTCAGGAACATGACGAAGGCCAATTGTGCCAGCATGTCTCGTCGGTCGAGGGAGCGGGGTGAGCAACGGCGCCCGGCTGTTGTGGGGCAACTTCCGAACGATGCGTTGTCTTGTGCAACTCCCGCTGAGCAGCGCCAATGCGGAAACTGACGATGGCCTCCGGTATGAGCTGCGTGAGCAGCATTCTCATCACACATCAGCCACAATCGACTCATGATCGCAACCACCCGGGCGGGACTGCGCCGGATGCGGGCGCTCGATCCGCGTTCGCCGCACCGGGTGGCGAGTCCGCTCGAGTTGCTGTTCGACCTCGTCTTCGTGGTCGCGGTCTCGCAGGCATCCAGCACGCTGCATCACCTCATCAGCGAGGGGGAGGCCGCCCACGGGCTCCTCTCCTACGCGATGGTGTTCTTCGCGGTGTGGTGGGCGTGGATGAACTTCACCTGGTTCGCCTCCGCGTTCGACACCGACGACTGGCTGTACCGCGTCATGACCATCGCGCAGATGGGCGGCGTGCTCGTGCTCGCCGCGGGCGTGCAGCAGGCGATGGTGCACGACGACTTCCTCATCGTCACCATCGGCTACGTCATCATGCGCCTCTCGATGGTCGCGCAGTGGCTGCGCGCCGCGATCTCGGATGCGGCATCCCGCCCCACTGCGCTCCGCTTCGCCGTCGGGGTCGCCGGCGTGCAGGTGCTCTGGGTCGCCCGCCTCGCCCTGCCCGAGGGCGCGCCCCAACTCGTCGGATTCTGGGTGCTCGTGGTCCTCGAGCTCGCCGTGCCGGTATGGGCGGAGCATCGGCGTCGCACCCAGTGGCACCCGCACCACATCGCCGAACGCTACGGCCTGTTCACCCTCATCCTGCTGGGTGAGAGCCTGCTCGCGAGCGCCAACGCGATGATCGACGCGCTCAGCACGGGGGAGCACACCGCCCAACTCATCGGTCTCGCCGCAGCCGGCGTTGTCATCACCGCATCCATCTGGTGGATCTACTTCGCCCGCGAACAGGCCGCCCGCCTGCGCAGCACCTCCGACGGCTTCGTCTTCGGCTACCTGCACTACTTCCTCTTCGCCGCCGTCGGCGCCGTCTCCTCCGGCGTCGAGGTCGAGATCGACCACGTCACCGGCGCCACCGAGATCACCGGCGCCGCGGCGGGCCTCGCGCTCACCCTGCCGCTCGCGCTCTTCCTCCTCGCCACCTGGGCCGTGCTGCTGCGCGGCACCGTGCGGCGGACCATCTGGTGGGCGATCCTCGTCGGCATCGCCCTCGTCGCCGCATCCGGACTCCTGCCGGTCGGCGAGTTCATCGCCGCCGCGGCCGTGATGGTCGGGGTCGTCGCTCTGCTCGAGGTCGACGCCTCCCGAAAGCCCGTCACCCAGCCGAGCTGATGCCGGGGGTGGGCATGGGCTGAGAGTCCGAGGCCCGCCCGTCATCAGCGCGGGCTGCGGCAGTAGGATTGCCCGGAGAGAACGGAGCGCTCGTCATATGTGGGAATGGCTGATCCCTGTCGCGGTCGTCGTACTGATCGTCCTGGTCGTCGGAATCTATCTGTGGGCGACGTACAACTCGCTCGTTCAACTCAACGTCCGCGTCGACGAGGCATGGAGCGACATCACGGTGCAACTCAAGCGCCGCGCCGACCTGCTCCCGGGCCTCATCGAGACCGTCAAGGGATACGCCGCCCACGAGAAGGCGGTCTTCGAGAACGTCACCCAGGCGCGAGCCGAGACCATCAACGCGCAGGGCCCCGCCGAAGCGGGCATCGCCGAAGGCCACCTGCAGCAGGCGCTCAAGTCGCTGTTCGCCGTCGCCGAGGCCTACCCGCAGCTCCAGGCCAGCCAGAACTTCCTGCACCTGCAGCAGTCGATCGTCGACACCGAAGACAAGATCCAGGCCTCGCGCCGGTTCTACAACGGCGGAGTGCGCGAGCTGAACACCAAGATCAAGGTGTTCCCGAACAACCTCTTCGCCCGCAACCTCGGCTTCCACGAGCGCGAGTTCTTCGAGGTCGTCGACGGCGCCGCGATCGCCGAGCCGCCCCGCATCCAGTTCTGAGACTCAGCCCGGCTCGTCGCCCTCCAAGGCGACGGGCTCGGGCCGTGAGTCGTGACGCTCGGCGCCCAGCACCCACGCGATCTCGTCCGTCGCATCGCCCCAGCGCGAGACGCTGATCGTCTCCAGCTGCTGCCACGCCGCCGCATCCCGCAGCAGATCGGCGACCCGCTCCACATCGCCCGGCAGGCGCGAGGGCTCCCACCACGCAGACTGCACCCGCAGCACGGATGCGGCACGATCCGCCTTCAGATCGATCCGCGCCGCCACCCGGTCGCCGATCACCACCGGCAGCGAATAGTAGCCGAACCGCCGCTGCGGCGCGGGCGTGTAGATCTCGATCCGGTACGAGAAGTCGAACAGCCGCTCCGCGCGATCGCGGAACCACACCACCGGATCGAACGGCGTGAGCAGCGCCGCCGCATCAATCGTGCGGGGGAGCGTCGCATCGCGATGCACCCACGCCGGCGCCGGACGCCCCGCCCGCGTCCACCCCTCGACCTGCACCGGCTGCAGCTCACCCGCATCCACCAGCTCGTCGATCGCCCGCAGCGTCGCGCGCTGATCGCCCAGCCGCCAGTAGTCGTCGAGATCGCGCGCCGTCGCCACGCCGTACGCGCGCGCCGCACGGCGCACCAGCTCGCGCACCGCGTCGTGTTTCGGCGTCTCGACCCCGGCGACGGATGCGGGCAGCACCTGCTCGGCCAGCCCGTACACCCGCTCGAACCCGCGGCGCCCGGCGATCGCCACCTCGCCGGTGAACCACAGCAGCTCGAGCGCGCTCTTCACGACGCTCCAGTCCCACCACGGCCCCCGCGGCGCACGCGACGCGTCGTCTTCGATCTGGGCCGGCCGCAGCGGCCCCCGCGCAGCCAGCTCGCCGCGCACCCACTCGAGCGTCGCGGCGTCGATGCCGCGCCAGCCCTTGGCCTCGTGCCGTGCGCGATAGTGCTGCATCCGGAATGCGAACAGAGGCCAGTCCGCCGCGTCGATGAAGGATGCCTGGTGCGCCCAGTACTCCACGAACGGCGCGCGACGCTGGAACAGCAGTCGGTCGAGCTTCGCCGGGTCGTACGGCCCGAGCCGCGAGAACAGCGGCATGTAGTGCGACCGCGCGAACACGTTGACCGAGTCGATCTGCAGCACCGACATCCGGCGGATTTCGCGCCGCAGATGCACACCCGTCACCTCGGCCGGGCGCGGCGCCCCCAGACCCTGCGCGCGCAGGGCGATACGACGGGCTTCGGACCGGCTCAATCTGGCACGCACCGCGTCAGCGTAGCGTCAGCCTCCGACAACTAGACTGGCGTGATGACCGAGCCCGACGAGAAGCCTCGCGGATCGTTCTTCGACGCCCTGCGTCAGCGCACCGTCAGCTCCGACACCACGCACAGCGTGCCGCGCGGCGTCCGCATCGCCGCCGCGTACTCGTGGCGTTTCCTGCTGATCGCGGCTGCCCTGGGCGTGGCGATCTGGATCATCATCCAGCTGAAGCTGCTGGTCATCCCGCTGCTGATCGCCATCCTCATCGCCGCCCTCGTGTGGCCGGCGTTCACGTGGATGCTGCGTCACCGCTGGCCGCGCTGGCTCGCGATCGTCGCCTCGGTGCTCGGCACCGCCGCCATCGTCGGTGGCCTGTTCTGGCTGGCGATCTGGCAGATCACCCGCGAATGGGGATCGGTGCGCGACCGCACCGTCGGTGCGATCGAAGACCTCCGCACCTACCTCATCGACGGTCCGCTGCACCTCACCGCCGACCAGATCGACGGGATGCTGCGCCAGGGACTCGGCATGCTCGAACAGCAGGCGTCGCTCCTGTGGTCGGGCGCGCTCGCCATCGGTTCGACCGTCGGCCACGTCGCCACGGGCCTCCTGCTGACGATCTTCATCCTGCTGTGCGTGCTCGCCGACGGCGGCGGCATCTGGAAGTGGGTCATCCGGCTTTTCCCGAAAGCCGCCCGCCCCGCTGTCGACGGCGCCGGCAAGTCGGGCTGGCTGACCGTCGTCACCTACGCCCGGACCCAGCTGCTCGTCGCCACGATCGACGCGATCGGCATCGGCCTCGGCGCCTTCCTGCTGGGAGTCCCCCTGGCGATCCCGGTCGGCGTGCTCGTCTTCCTCGGCGCGTTCATCCCCTTCGTCGGAGCCGTCGTCACCGGTGCCCTCGCGGTGTTCCTGGCCCTGGTCTACAACGGGCCGTGGATCGCGCTGTGGATGCTGGTGGTCGTGCTCGGCGTGCAGCAGATCGAAGGCCACATCCTGCAGCCCATCCTCATGGGTACCGCCGTCAAAGTGCACCCGCTCGCTGTCGTGCTCGTGGTCGCCGGCGGCGCCATGATCGCCGGCATCCCGGGCGCCCTGTTCGCCGTGCCGCTGGCCGCCTTCGTCAACGTCTTCGTCCTCTACCTCTCCCGCCGCGCGTGGGAGACCGGTAGGCCACCCGAACCGGACGAACTCATCTGGAGCACAGTGCCCCGCGAACGAAGGAGAATGACCCGGTGAGTCTTCCCACACTGGCCGACTTCGAGGATGCGGCCCGCACCCTCACCGGCCTGATCACCCGCACGCCCATGGACGAGTCGCAGGTGCTCAGCGAGATCGTGGGCGCCCCGGTGATCCTCAAGATGGAGAACCTCCAGCGCACCGGCTCGTTCAAGATCCGCGGCGCGATCTACCGGCTCTCCCGCCTCACCGGGGAGGAGCGCGCCCGCGGTGTCGTCGCCGCATCCGCCGGCAACCACGCCCAGGGCGTCGCGCTCGCGGCGCAGCGCCTCGGCATCCCCGCGACGATCTTCATGCCGCTGGGCGTCCCCGTGCCGAAGCTGCTGGCCACCCGCGGCTACGGCGCCGAGGTCATCCTCGAGGGCGACACGGTCGAGACACCGCTGCGCCTGGCGGCCGAGTTCGCCGAGCGCACCGGCGCTGTGCTCATCCACCCGTTCGACCACCGCGACGTGGTGGTGGGCCAGGGAACCCTCGGTCTCGAGATCTACGACGACCTCCCGACCGTCGACACCGTCGTGCTCGGCATCGGGGGAGGCGGCCTCACCGCCGGCGCCGCTGCGGCCATCAAGGCCCGCGCCGAGGTCGACGGGCGCACCGTGCGGATCATCGGCGTGCAGGCGGCCAACTCGGCCGCGTACCCGGCATCCCTCGCCGCGGGCGAGCCTCTGGAGGTCGCCACGACGCCCACGATCGCCGACGGCATCGCGGTCGCCCGCCCCGGCGACGTGCCCTTCGAGATCATCCGTCAGCTGGTCGACGAGGTCGTCACGGTCAGCGAAGACGACATCGCCCGCGCGATCCTCATGCTGCTGGAGCGCGCGAAGCTCGTCGTGGAGCCCGCGGGAGCCGTGGGCGTCGCCGCCCTCATGACCGGCAAGATCTCGGCGTCCGGTCCGACCGTCGCAGTGCTCTCGGGCGGCAACATCGACCCGCTCCTGCTGCAGCGCGTGATCTCCAACGGGCTGAGCGCCGCGGGCCGCTACATGACGATGCGCATCCCGCTGCCCGATCGCCCCGGCCAGCTCGTGCAGGTGTCCGAGGTCATCGCGCGCGTCGGTGCGAATGTCACCGAGGTGCTCCACACCCGCCACGGACAGGGGCTGCAGATCAGCCAGGTGATCCTGCAGGTCAGCGTCGAGACGCGGGGCGTCGAGCACCGCGCCGAAGTGATCGCAGCGCTGGAGGCAGCGGGGTTCGCGCCGGTCGTCGTCGCCGACTGACCGGCGCGTCCGCGCTCACTGGCCCGTGTAGGTCTCGACCTTCACGACCTCGACCGCGATCTCGCGGCCGTTGGGGGCGGTGTACGAGGTCTTCTCACCCTCGCGCAGGCCCAGGATGGCGGCGCCCAGCGGCGACGCCTCGCTGTAGACGTCGAGCTCGCTGCCCGCCGCGATCTCGCGGTTGCCCAGCAGGAACACCTCTTCGCCACCGGCGACGATCGCGGTCACCACGGTGCCGGACTCGACCACACCGGTCGACTCAGGAGCCTCGCCCACCTTGGCGTTCTTCAGCATCGCCTGCAGCGTGCGGATGCGCGCCTCCTGCTTGCCCTGCTCGTCCTTCGCGGCGTGGTAACCGCCATTCTCCTTGAGATCGCCCTCTTCACGAGCCGCCTCGATCCGCTTCGCGATCTCCTCGCGGCCGGTCGTGGACAGGTGCTCGAGCTCGGCGACCAGCCGGTCGTAGGCGTCCTGAGTGAGGAAGCTCACCGTTGCGTCGGAAGACACGGTCTCTCCTTCGTCGTGAGTCGCGGCGCAAGGCACCGCAACTAAGCCAAGACGCCCCGGCGGTTGCCAGGGCGTCGTCGATCAGTTGCCGTTAGCCTACGGCACCCAGCATCCGTTGACCAATCCCGTGGTCGCCTCCGCGGTGATCGGAATCTGCTCGACGAAGGCCCGCGTGTGCTCGGAGGACGGCGGGTATTCGACGACCCGCCAGCCCACGACGCCGTGCTCCTCGTCCTGCGCCTCGAGCACGCAGGCGACCGCCGAGTTCGGCGGCACGGTGACCTGGAACGAGACGCTCGTGGTGTGCTCGTCGACCAGCTGGTAGCCCGTCGTGACCGCATCCACCGACGACGAGCTCGCCGAGAACGCATACCAGCCGGCGACGATCACGGCGGCGGCGATGCCGATCGATGCGAACACGGCCCAGAAGCGGCCGGAACGGGTACCGCGGGTGCGGCCGTAACGCTCGTCGAGCAGCTGTTGCGTCGTCATGGACCCTCGGATCGGGAATTAGGCTTGTGTCCAGGCTAAGCGCTCGCGCGCGGAACGGAGACATCCATGCACCTGGCCGTGTGGCTCGCCGAGGTGACCCCGACCCCGACGCCGACCGATGTCGACCCGCTGCTCGTGACGCCCGGACCCTGGGGCTTCGCGGCCATCGCCCTCGTGGGGCTCGCGGTGATCGTGCTGGTCTGGGACATGCTGCGCCGCATCCGCCGTGGCCGCTACCGCTCGGAGATCCGCGAGCAGCTGGATGCCGAGGAGCTGGCCGCGAAGCAGGGGGATGCCGCCGAGCGCGACTCCGAGACCGACGACGAGGACATCGACCCGGCGCAGCGCTGACGCTCAGCCGTTGTAGGCGGGGGCGAGGCAGATGAGCAGGCACGCCGCCCAGTGGCAGAGGAACGCCAGCACGGTGCACACGTGGAAGATCTCGTGGAACCCGAACTTTCCGGGCCACGGGTTGGGACGCTTGAGCGCGTAGACGACGGCGCCGCCGGTGTAGAGCAGGCCGCCCACGATGACGAGCACCATCATCGCGACGTTCGCATTCAGCAGGTCGACGATGTACATGACCGCCGCCCAGCCGAGCAGGATGTACAGCGCCACGTACAGCCACCGCGGTGCGTGGATCCAGAACACCCGGAAGAGGATGCCGAGGATCGCGCCGCCCCACACGAGGCTCAGCAGCAGCACGGACTTCTCGGGTGGAAGCGCCAGCACCGCGAGCGGCGTGTAGGTGCCGGCGATCAGCAGCAGGATGTTGGCGTGGTCGATCCGCTTCAGGACCACCTTCGTGCGCGGCTTCCAGTCGAAGCGGTGATAGAGCGCCGAGTTGCCGAACAGCAGCAGGGAGGTGGTCATGAACACGGCCGCCGACCACTTGGCCGCGGGGCCGTGCGCAAGCACGATCAGGACGATGCCGGCGGCGATCGCGACCGGGAAGGTGCCCGCGTGGATCCAGCCGCGCCACGTCGGCCGGATCTCCGTGTTGGCGTCCTTCTCGGCGGCGTCGATCAGCGGCAGCGAGGGCACGTCGGGAACGCCGGAGCTCATGGGGACAAGGCTAATCGGGTTGATATGCCCGTGACCGCACGTAGCCATAGCGTTGGCTGAATGCGCGTGTCTCCTGCCGTGCTGGCGGTAGCGTAGGGGAGTGACCAGCGGTCGGGAGAGTGAGGGGCGGGGGCCCCTCTACCGTCTCTACAGCAACCGTCTGCGCCGGCAGATCCCGCCCGCATCCGTTCCCCGCCACGTCGCGATGATGATCGACGGCAACCGGCGCTGGGCGCGGCAGCTGGGCTACGACTCCGCGGCGCACGGTCACCGCGCGGGTGCCGCGAAGATGCGCGAGTTCCTCCGCTGGTGCGACGAGCTCGGCGTCAAGGTCGTCTCGCTCTACCTGCTGTCGATCGACAACCTCACCAAGCGGGACTCGAAGGAACTGGCCGATCTCATCGAGATCATCGCCGAACTCGCCGACGAGCTCTCGCACGAGCGCGACTGGCGCGTGCAGCACGTGGGCCGGGCCGCCCCTCTGCCGCAGGAGCTCGCTCGCGTGCTGGCAGATGTGCAGGCGCGCACGGCGGGCAACACCGGCATGCACGTCAACCTCGCCGTCGGCTACGGCGGCCGCGGCGAGATCGTGGATGCGGTGCGCAGCATCATCACGCAGTACGACCACACCGGCGGCTCGCTCGAGGAGCTCGCCGAGAGCCTCACACCCGAGCAGATCGGCGAGCACCTCTACACGGGCGGTCAGCCCGACCCGGACCTCGTCATCCGCACCTCGGGAGAGCAGCGCCTCAGCGACTTCCTGCTCTGGCAGTCCGCCCACAGCGAGTTCTACTTCGTGGAGGCGCTCGGGCCCGACCTTCGCGAGGTCGATCTGCTGCGCGCCATCCGCGACTACGCGCGCCGCGACCGCCGCTTCGGCAAGTGAGCGTCGCGAGCTCGTTCACGAACTCTTAACGCGACACGCGCAGATTTCGGCCCCACGGATCCCGCTGAGGTCGTACGGTCATCACAACGGGCACGGCGCCCGTTCGGGTCGGCCCCAGGAAGCGACTCGCTACCCACCGGTCGACTCGAGAGACCCCGGGCCATGGGCCCGGAAGGGGAGTGGGTTGTGACCACACGAGCACCACACCAGCAGCAGCGGGCGACCGTCCAGCAGAGCGCAGATCAGGAAACTGACCTGCGCTCTTATGTTTTGGACACCTCGGTGCTTCTGAGCGATCCCCGAGCGTACTTCCGCTTCGCGGAGCACTCGGTCGTGATCCCCGTCGTCGTCATCACCGAACTGGAGGCCAAGAGACATGATCCGGAGCTGGGCTACTTCGCGCGCCAGGCGCTGCGGCACCTCGACGAGCTTCGCGTCGAGCACGGTCGCCTCGACTTCCCCGTCCCCGTCGGCGCCGGCGGATCGCTCCGCGTCGAACTGACCAACACCGACCCGTCGGTGCTGCCGAGCGGGATGCGCCTGGGCGACAACGACACCCGCATCCTCGCCGTCGCCATGCACCTGCAGCAGGAGGGCCACGACGTCACGGTCGTCTCCAAGGACCTCCCGATGCGCGTCAAAGCCGCCTCCCTCGGCATCCTTGCGGAGGAGTACCTCGCCGAGCAGGCCGCGGACTCGGGCTGGACCGGGATCGCCGACATCAGCGTCTCGGGCGACGAGATGAGCGACCTCTATGAGAGCGACGTCGCCTCAAGCGACGACGTACGCGGTCTTCCCGTCAACACAGGCCTCATCGTGCACTCCGAGCGCGGTTCCGCCCTCGGGCGGGTGACCGGAGACGGCGAGTTCCGGCTCGTCCGAGGCGATCGCGACGTGTTCGGGCTGCACGGTCGCTCCGCGGAGCAGCGCATCGCGATCGACCTGCTGTCGGACCCGGATGTGGGCATCGTCTCGCTCGGCGGACGCGCCGGCACAGGCAAGTCGGCGCTCGCCCTCTGCGCGGCGCTCGAAGCGGTGCTGGAGCGTCAGCAGCAGCGCAAGATCATCGTGTTCCGCCCGCTGTTCGCCGTCGGCGGCCAGGAGCTCGGCTACCTGCCCGGTGACGCGCAGGAGAAGATGAACCCCTGGGGCCAGGCGGTCTTCGACACGCTCGGCTCGGTCGTGAGTTCGAACGTGCTGGAAGAGGTCGTCGCCCGCGGCATCCTCGAGGTGCTGCCGCTGACCCACATCCGGGGTCGCTCGCTGCACGACGCCTTCGTGATCGTGGATGAGGCGCAGTCGCTCGAGCGCAACGTGCTGCTGACGGTGCTGAGCCGCATCGGTCAGAACTCCCGCGTCGTTCTCACCCACGACGTCGCTCAGCGCGACAACCTGCGGGTGGGACGCCACGACGGCATCGCCTCGGTCATCGAGACGCTCAAGGGGCACGGGCTGTTCGGGCACGTCACCCTGACGCGCTCGGAACGCTCCGCGATCGCGGCCCTCGTGACCGATCTGCTGGAGGCCGGGGAGCTCTCGTGAGGGCGTATGAGAGCTTTCTCACCCAATCCTCCTTGTGCTCTCACGGCAGCAGCGGATGATGGACAACACGGATGACGCGACATTGTCATTCACCGCTGGAATGAGTTCCCCCAGACTCTGACGGCGAAGAAAAACTGGAGAAGCAATCCGCCACCGATTCCCCCCGGTGAGGTGGCGGGCATCACGGGTTCGGGTCCCGTGGTCTCTCTGTGGCCCCCGGCGTCCCCCAGCGCCGGGGGCCTTCTCCATGCCCGGGCGCGCGAGATCACCGGCCGTCGGGCCGGTGCGGATGCGGGGCGTTCACTCCCAGCGGTAGCCGGCGCCGCGCACGGTGACGATGCGCTCGTGGCCGAACTTGGCGCGCAGGTAGCGCACGTACACGTCGACGACATTGGAGCCCGGGTCGAAGTCGAGCCCCCAGACGCGGCTCAGCAGCTGCTCGCGGCTGAGCACCTGACCGGGGTGACGCAGGAACTGCTCGGCCAGGGCGAACTCCCGCGCCGACAGATCGATCTCGCGGCCCTCGACGCTCGCGCGCCGCGAGAGCACGTCGAGGATGACATCGCCGTGGACGATCGCGATGCTGCCGGTCGCGACGTTCTCACGCAGGCGCGAGCGCACGCGTGCGAGGAGCTCGTCGAACTTGAACGGCTTCGGCACGTAGTCGTTCGCGCCGGCGTTGAGACCGTCGACCGTGTCACGCGTGCTGCTGCGGGCGGTCAGCATGATGACCGGCAGGTGCGAGCCCTGGCCGCGCAGGTGGCGGAGCACTTCGAACCCGTCCATGCCGGGCAGCCCCACATCCAGCAGTAGGAGGTCGATCTCGCCCGAGAGCGCACGCTCGAGAGCGTCGTCACCGTCCTCGACCACCTCGGTGGCGAATCCCGCGGACTCCAGTCCCCGCTTCACGAAGGCGGAGATGCGGGGTTCATCCTCCGCGATCAGGATCAAGGTCATGTGGTTGCCTCTCGCTGCAGAACGACGTCGCCGGCGCGCACGGGCGTCGGGACCAGAGTGGACGGATGGCCGCTGGTCGGCACGCGCACCGTGAAGGTGGCGCCGCCGCCGGGAGTGTCGGTCACGTCGACGGAGCCGCCGTGGGCCTGCGCGATCGCCTCGACGATGGCAAGACCCAGGCCCGATCCCTCGACGGAGCGGTTCGCGTCGACGCGGGCGAACCGCTGGAAGATACGGCGCCTGGCCGCGGGCGGAATGCCCGCACCGTGATCGCGGACCCACAGCCGTGCCTCGCCGTCCACGACGTCGCTGCCGACCTCGATGGGGCTTCCGGCCGGCGTGTATTTCGCGGCGTTGTCGGCGAGCTGCAGCCAGGCCTGGGTGAGCCGGTCGGCATCCGCGACGACCACGCCGCGCGCGCTCCGGGCAAGGGAGAAGGGGTGGCCGGAGATAGCTGAGACGAGCTCGCCGACGCGCTCGGTCAGCGTTCCCAGATCGACGGGGCGCATCTCGAACTGATCGCCCTGCGCCGAGGAGAGCAGATCGATGTCGTCGACGAGACGCGTCATCCGGTCGAGCTCGGAGATCCCCATGTCGCGGATGCCGATGACATCCTCGCGATCGTCGACGTTCATCATCTCGAGGTGGCCGCGCACGATCGTGATGGGTGTCTTCAGCTCGTGCCGGATGTCGTCGAGCAACTGGCGTTGGCTGCTGACGGAGGCCTCGAGGCGGTCGAGCATGGAGTTCATGGTGCGGGAGAGGTCGGCGATCTCGTGGTCGCCCTCCTCGGGCACGCGCGTGCCCAGATCGTCGAGCGTGACCGCATCCGCCGCTTCGCGCAGCTGCCGGAGCGGGGAGAGAAGCCGGCCGGTGAAGAACCAGCTCGCGAAACCGAGCGCGGCCACCTGACGACCACCGCGGCGATGACGTAGGTCATGATCGACGCCTGGAACGGCGCCATCTCGGCCTCCATGTCGACGCCGCGCAGGTAGATGCCCGTCTCGCCGCCGATCTGCACCGGCAGCGCCACGTAGCGCACCTCGCCCTGCCCGGTCGCCACGGTGCCCAGCACGATGTCGTTGCCGGTGACCGCCTTCGTCGCCGCCGCGATGACGGCGGGGTCCTCGATCGCGTGGAAGAGGTTTCCCGCCGAAGGGGACACGACGATCTCACCGTCGACGACGCCGACGACGCCTTCGGTCTGCGAGGGCAGGAAGCCGGTCACAGTGCGCGTGAGGTAGATGCCGGGCGACGGCGCATCGCCCACGGGCCGCAGAGCCTGCACCTTCTCGATCAGACGGTCGTCCACGTCGTCGACGAGACGCGCCCGCTGGATCCAGAAGGAGACCCCGCCCGCGACGATCAGCCCGACGCACGCCACAAGGAGGATCGCCCCCAGAGTCTTCACGCGCGCCGAGAGCATTCTCGGCGTCTGCTTCACCTTCCGATTATGTCCCGTCGGGCGGTTTCGCGTGTAGCTCAGCCCGGGTGCGTCATGGAGAGCAGATCGAGCTTCTCGTCGAGCTGCGCCTCGGTGAGCTCGCCCCGCTCGACGTAGCCGAGGGCGATGACGGCCTCGCGGACCGTGATGCCTTCGGCGACCGCGTGCTTGGCGATCTTGGCTGCGGCCTCATAACCGATGAGCTTGTTCAGCGGGGTGACGATCGAGGGCGACATGCCGGCGTAGGCCGCTGCGCGCTCGCGATTGGCCTCGAGGCCGCGGATCGTCTTGTCGGCCAGCACGCGCACCGAGTTGGCGAGCAGGCGGATCGACTCCAGCAGGGCGGTGCCCATCACGGGGATCGCGACATTCAGTTCGAACGAGCCGGAGGCGCCGGCCCACGCGATCGTGGCGTCGTTGCCGATGACCCGCGCGCACACCATGAGCGTGGCCTCGGGGACGACCGGGTTGACCTTGCCGGGCATGATCGAGGAGCCGGGCTGCAGATCGGGGATGTGCAGCTCGCCGAGACCCGTGTTCGGGCCCGAGCCCATCCAGCGCAGGTCGTTGTTGATCTTGGTGAGCGAGACCGCGATGGTGCGGAGGGCTCCGGATGCCTCGACGAGTCCGTCGCGGTTCGCCTGCGCCTCGAAGTGGTCCTTGGCCTCGGTGATCGGCAGCTCGGTCTCGGCGACGATCAGCTCGATGACCTTCTGCGGGAAGCCGAGCGGGGTGTTGATGCCGGTGCCGACCGCGGTGCCGCCCAGCGGAACCTCGGCGACCCGGGGGATCGTCGCCTGCACGCGCTCGATGCCGAGGCGGATCTGGCGTGCGTAGCCGCCGAACTCCTGGCCGAGGGTGACCGGCGTCGCATCCATGAGGTGCGTGCGGCCCGACTTGACGACGTCGCTCCAGGCCTCCGCCTTCTCCTCCAGCGCAACCGCGAGGTGGTCGAGGGCGGGGATCAGCGCGTCGATGATCTCCTGCGTCACCGCGATGTGCACGGAGGTCGGGAACACGTCGTTCGAGGACTGCGAGGCGTTGACGTGGTCGTTGGGGTGCACCGTCGAGCCGAGGTCGCGCGTCGCCAGGGTCGCGAGCACCTCGTTCATGTTCATGTTCGACGAGGTGCCGCTGCCGGTCTGGTAGACGTCGATCGGGAACTGGTCGGCGTGCTGACCGGCGATGATCTGGTCGGCGGCGCGGGCGATCGCGTCGGCGATCTGCGCGTCGAGGGTGCCGAGCTCCTTGTTCGCGAGAGCAGCGGCCTTCTTGATCCGCGCGAGCGCCACGATCTGAGCCGGCGCCAGGGCGTCGCCCGAGATCGGGAAGTTCTCGACGGCGCGCTGGGTCTGCGCGCTGTAGAGAGCGGATGCGGGAACGCGGACCTCGCCCATCGTGTCGTGTTCGATGCGGTATTCGGTCTCAGCCACGGGTGTCTCCTCTGACGGTGTGCGGACGGTAAGTGATCAGGCGGCGGACTCGGTCGCCTCGCCGACGATGAAGTCGGGCTCGGCGACGCCCTTCGCAAGGCGGTAGTTCACGCCGACGATCGCGAGCGAGCCGTCGGCCACGGCGGCGCTGATGAGCTCCGACGAGTGCAGCAGCTCGGTGACGGTGTCGCGAAGGTGCTCACGGCCGACGTGCTCGGCGTCGACCGTGGCGGCGTTGGTGCCCTCGGCGACCTGCACGCGGCGCACGGCCGGCACGATGGGCGCGACCTGACGCCAGATGCGCGGCGGCAGGGCGGGTGCGTCGGGCGAGGTGCTGTCGATGGCGGCGCGGACGGCGCCGCACTCGTCGTGGCCGAGCACGACGATGAGGGGAGTGCCGAGAACCTGGACCGCATACTCGAGGCTGCCGACGACGGAGTCGGAGATGACCTGGCCGGCATTGCGCACGACGAACAGGTCGCCCAGACCCTCGTCGAAGATGATCTCGGCGGCCAGGCGCGAGTCGGAGCAGCCGAACAGAGCCGCGCGCGGGCGCTGACCGGCGGCCAGCTCGTGGCGGCGCTCCACATCCTGCCGGGGGTGGCGCGGCGTGCCCGCGACGAAGCGCGCATTGCCCTCGAGCATCTCGGCCCAGACCTGGGCGGGGGTGGGGTGGGTCTCGGTCACGGTGTCTCCTCACGCAGCTGAAGGATGGTGTCGGTGACGGTCGTGGCCAGCTGCGCCGCGGTGTCGGGCTTGGCCGTGCCGTACACGAGGATCTGGTCGGGCCCCGCGGGGGTCGCCAGGGCATAAGAGACGCCGCCGGCGGAGCGGGCGTCGGAGATCTCGTACCGCTGCCACTCGATGCCGTCGATCGTCTCGGTGCCGGTCGGTGCGGCGCCGTTGAGCGTGCGGGCCACCCACCCCGCATCCGCGTCGAACGCCTGCGCGATGTTGATGTAGCTCTCGGCGTCGGGCACGTAGACGATGGTGAAAGCCGGGACGCTGTTGCCCTCGAGCTGCGCCTGGTTCACGCGCCAGTTCTCCGGCACATCGGGGGAGATGACGGGGCGCCCGTAGGCGTCCGCGAAGCCGTCGGCGATCTCTGCGACGTTCACGGCGGGGGCGGGCGCCGGATTGCCGCGCGGCACCGCGAAGATGATCACGATCACGACGCCGAGGGTCGCGAGCAGCGCCGCGATGAGGTTTCGGAACGTCTGGCTCGAGCGGTAGATGCGCGAGGACTCCGCCTTGCGGGCGGCGGTCTCGTCGGCGGTCTCTGGGCGGCCGAGCTCGGCGACGACGCGGGGACCTCTGGCCATCAGAGTTCGCCCTCGGCGCCGGAGCGCGCCGCATCCAGCCGGCGCTTGGCACCCAGCAGCCACTCCTCGCACCGGGCCGCGAGCGCCTCGCCGCGTTCCCACAGCGAGAGCGACTGCTCGAGGGTGGGGGAGCCCTGCTCGAGTTCGGCGACGACACGCACGAGCTCGTCGCGCGCCTGCTCGAACGACAACGACGCGATCTCGGGAGCGGTCTCCTCGGGCGCGGACATGGCTTCCATCCTAGGCGTCCGCCGCCGTCCCAGACGTCTCGGGCACCTCGCCGCCGGAGGTGGCCGCGAAGGAGCCGCGTGCGACCGTGACGGTCAGCTCGGTGCCCTCGGGCGCCTGCGCCGCATCCCGCACGATCACGCCGCCGGCGACGTGGGCGATCGCGTAGCCGCGGGCGAGCGTGGCGCCGGGTGAGAGAGCGCGCAGCGACGCGCGCAGCTCGGCCGTCTGGCGCGCGGCATGGCTGTGCGAGCGCTCGATCGTGTCGCGCCCGCGTGCCGCGAGCAGCTCGATCTCGTGCGCGCGCCGCTCGAGAAGCGCGGCGGGGTCGCGGAGCACCGGGCGCGAGCGCAACTGCTCGAGCTGCGCGATGTCGTGCGACACGCGCATGCTGAGGCGCGAGCCCAGGCGTGCCCGCAGCTGCCGCACGAGCGTGCGCTGCTCGCCCACATCCGGCACGACGCGCTTGGCGGCGTCCGTCGGCGTCGAGGCGCGGAGGTCGGCGACATCGTCGAGCAGGGGGTGGTCGTTCTCGTGGCCGATCGCCGAGACGACCGGGGTCGAAGCCGCGGCGACCGCCCGCAGCAGTCGTTCGTCGCTGAAGCCCAGCAGGTGCTGCGGGTCGCCGCCGCCGCGGGCGATGATGATCACGTCGACGTCGGGGTCGGCATCCAGCTTCTGCAGCGCGGCGATCGTCTCGGGCACGCACCGGTCGCCCTGCACCGCGGCGTACTCGGTGCGGAAGCTCACCTGCGGCCAGCGCAGCTCGGCGTTGCGGTGGACGTCTTTCTCCGCGTCCGATCGCTCACCCGTGATGAGACCGACCAGGTGCGGAAGGAAGGGGAGCGGACGCTTGCGCTCGGCCGAGAAGAGCCCCTCGGCGCGGAGGGCGGCACGCAGCTGCTCGATCGCGGCGAGCTGGTCGCCGATGCCGGTGTGCCGCATCGCGGAGACCAGGACGCTGAAATCGCCGGTGCGCACGAAGTAGTCGGACTTGACGCTCGCGACGACGCGATCGCCCACCTTCAGGTCGTCGGGCAGGCGCTGCAGCGTCGACGACCAGATGCGGAACGACACGCTCGCGTCGCCGGTCAGGTCTTTCAACCTGCCGTAGACATTGCCGCCGCGCACGTTCCACGACGTGATCTCGCCCTCGACCCACACCGAGCCCCAGGAGGAGATGAAGGCGCGGATGGTCTCGTTGAACCGGGCGACGGATGTGGGCGCCTCGCGGGTGGCGTCGCGGGGATGGACGTCATCACCGTGCGGGGCCCGCGCCGCCGCATCCGGTGCGAACCTCGTCATGCATCCTCCGTCGCTCGGCCTCTGCCCAGCACGCGCCCGTAGAATCACGGGCGTGAGCTCACCCGCCGTGCACCTTCCCACCCCCCGGATGCCGGCGCGCAGCGGCCGGCTTCAGGATATCCCGGTCGTCGGACGCAAGAGAGTGCTGCTGGCAGCCCCCCGCGGATACTGCGCCGGCGTCGACCGCGCGGTCATCGCCGTCGAGAAGGCGCTCGAGCGCTACGGCGCGCCCGTCTATGTGCGCAAGCAGATCGTGCACAACGTGCACGTCGTGACCGAGCTCGAGGCCAAGGGCGCGATCTTCGTCGAGGAGGTCGACGAGGTCCCCGCCGGCGCGCACGTCGTCTTCAGCGCGCACGGCGTCTCGCCCGCCGTCGTCTCGGCCGCCGCCGATCGTGGCCTGCAGGCGATCGATGCGACCTGCCCCCTCGTGACGAAGGTGCACCGCGAGGCCGTGCGCTTCGCCCGCGACGACTTCGAGATCCTGCTCATCGGCCACCTCGGACACGAGGAGGTCGAGGGCACGGCCGGCGAAGCGCCCGAGCACGTGACGATCGTCAACTCGCCCGCAGACGCCGACACCGTCGAGGTGCGCGACCCCGACAAGGTCGTGTGGCTCTCGCAGACCACGCTCTCGGTCGACGAGACGATGGAGACCGTGCGGCGCCTGCGCGAGCGGTTCCCGAATCTGCAGGATCCGCCTTCCGACGACATCTGTTACGCCACGCAGAACCGCCAGGTCGCGATCAAGAAGGTCGCGCGCGACGCGGATCTGGTCATCGTGGTCGGCTCCGCCAACTCCTCCAACAGCGTGCGCCTCGTCGAGGTCGCGCTCGAGCACGGCGCCAAGGCCGCCTACCGCGTCGACTACGCGGAGGAGGTGCGCCAGGAGTGGCTGGACGGCGTCGCCACGGTCGGTGTGACCAGCGGCGCCTCGGTGCCCGAGGTGCTCGTGCAGGAGGTGCTCGACGTGCTCGCCGGTGCCGGTTACGCCGACGTCGCCGAGGTGCGCACCGCCGAGGAGGACCTCATCTTCTCGCTTCCGAAGGAGCTGCGTCGCGACGCATCCGGCGCCACCGATGCGCGCGCCCGCGGCGGACGGGGGCGCGCATGAGCGACGAACGTCCCCGCCCCCAGTACGGCGAGTACGCCACGCCCGAAGAGCAGCGCGCCCGCATCCGTCAGCCCGACGCGACCTTCGACCTCGACGCGGGCAAGGCTCCGGATGCGGCCCCGCCCGCACCCGCCCCGGCCCCCGCCGCGGGCCCCGCTGCGCGGAACCCGCGGGCGATGGACCGCGTCGCCACGATCGCGCTGCTCGCGCTCGGACTGTTCGAGGTGCTGCGCTCGATCCCCGGCTTCGTCGACCCCAACGAGCTGCTCACGCAGCTGCTGACCCAGTTCGGCGTCGACGGTGGACTGACGGATGCGGCCGGCGCCCGGGCCTGGGGAGCGGCTGCCGCCATCCTGCTCGCGGCCGGATGGTTCGCGACCGCGGCCGTCTCGGTGTGGAATCTGCGGGCCGGGCGACTGAGCTTCTGGATCCCGCTCGTGGGCGGCGTGGTGTTCACGCTCCTGGCGAGCATGCTCCTGGTGGTGCCGCTGATGTCGGACCCGGGCCTCATGCAGCAGTTGGGCGGCATCACGCCCCTGCCGACGCCGAGCGCGACATGACCGCGCGCGTCGTCGCCGTCTGTGCCGTGCACGCGCTGATCCCGGATGCGGGCACGATCGGCGTGACCGCGATCGACAAGCGCCCGCTCGACGGCGCTGTGCGCGTCGGCCCGTACGGGGTGCGCGGCGACGTGCAGGCCAACCGCAAGCACCACGGCGGGCTCGATCAGGCCGTCTACGCCTATGCGCAGGAGGACGCGGCGTTCTGGGAGAGCGAGCTGGGCCGCGAGCTGGCGCCCGGATGGTTCGGCGAGAACCTGCGCACCGAGGGCATCGACGTCAACGCCGTCGTGATCGGGGAGCGGTGGCGCATCGGCGACACGCTCGTTCTCGAGGTCACCCGGCACCGCAACCCCTGCCAGACCTTCGCCCGCCGTCTCGGCGGACCGGAAGCGCGCGGCTGGGTCAAGCGTTTCGCCGAGGAGCGGCGGCTCGGCCCTTACTTCCGCGTGGTGAAGTCGGGCGCGATCTCCGCGGGCGACGAGATCGTCGTGCTCTCGCGGCCCGAAGGCGCCCCGGGGCTGCTTGACGGCGTCTGAGTGCGCCGTACCGACCGCGCCATGGCGATCCGCCCGTGGGTGCGCAGCAGCAAGGGCATGACGAGGTAGCTGGCCAGCGGCACGACGATGAGCGTCAGCACCAGCGAGCGCAGCACGGGGTGCCAGCTCTCCGTGAACGGCGAGAGCGCCAGCATCCCGATCGTCAGTTCGCGGCGCACGGGCCCGCCGGGGCGCGGATCGACCGGATCGCGGAGGCGGCCGGAGTCAACAAGGAGCGGATCTACTCGTACTTCGGGAGCAAGGACGCGCTCTTCGAGGCGGTGATCGTGCACGAGCTGTCCGAGGTGTTCGAGGAGGTTCCGCTCGAGGGTGAGGGGCCGCGAGCGATCGGCGACTACGCCGCGGGTCTCTTCGAGCGCATCGTGAGAAAGCCCGAGTTCGGTCGGTTGATGGCCTGGGAGGGTCTCGTCCGCGGGGGAGACGTGCCGGATCGTGCCGTCCGCGAAGAGCACTGCAGATCCAAGGTGGCCACGTGCAGCGGGCGCTTCCCGGCGTCTCGAAAGCGGATGCGGGGCAGTTGCTGTTGACCGTGGTGACACTAACCGACGGATGGGCGGTCTTTCCGCAGCTGGCCGAGATGTTCACCGCGGACCGTTTCGGGGATCGACGCGACGCCGTGCGCAGGCTCGCCGCGGGTGAGGCGGCCGCCGCGATGGAGCGCGCCGCATCCTGAAACGCGGAATGCCCCGGCCGGAGCCGGGGCATTCGCTGCGGGTGCGTCGGTCAGGCGCCGAGCGACTTGCCGGCGGAGCCGAGCTGCTGCGTCGCCTCGACGACGCGGGCGGCCATGGCGGTCTCTGCGACCTTGCCCCAGGCGCGCGGGTCGTAGGCCTTCTTGTTGCCCACCTCGCCGTCGACCTTCAGGACGCCGTCGTAGTTCGAGAACATGAAGCCGGCGACCGAACGGGTGAACGCGTACTGGGTGTCGGTGTCGATGTTCATCTTCACGACGCCGTTCGCGACCGCGAGGGCGATCTCTTCGGGGGTCGAGCCGCTGCCGCCGTGGAACACGAGGTCGAGGGGCTTCGGGCCGGTACCGAACTGCGCGGCGATGCCCTCCTGGATCTCACCGAGCAGCTCCGGGCGCAGCTTCACGTTGCCGGGCTTGTAGACGCCGTGCACGTTGCCGAAGGTGAGGGCGGCGATCCAGCGGCCGGCGTCACCGAGGCCGAGGGCCTCGACGGCCTTGGCCACATCCGCGGTGGTCGTGTAGAGCGCCTCGTTCGAGCCCTCGTGCTTCACGCCGTCCTCTTCGCCGCCCACGACGCCGATCTCGACCTCGAGGATCGCGTTGATCGCCTTGATGCGGGGCAGGAGCTCCTTGGCGATCGCGATGTTCTCGTCGAGGGGAACGGCCGAGCCGTCCCACATGTGCGACTGGAAGAGCGGGTTGCGTCCGGCCTTGACCTCTTCTTCGGATGCGGCGATCAGCGGCAGCACGAAGTCCTCGAGGGCGGGCTTGGGGCAGTGGTCGGTGTGGAGGGCGACCGTGATCGGGTAGTTCTTGGCGACCTCGGTGGCGAACTTCGCGAAGGCGATCGCGCCGGTCGCGCGACCCTTGACGGTGTGGCCGGCGAAGTAGTCGGCGCCACCGGTGGTGACCTGGATGATGCCGTCGGAACCGGCTTCCGTGAGGCCCTGCAGGATCGCGTTGATCGACTGCGAGCTCGCCGCGTTGATGGCCGGGTACGCGAAGCCGCCCGCCTTCGCGCGGTCGAGCATCTCGGCATACTGATCGGGTGTTGCGACGGGCATGTCCGCTCCTTGCTGTGTGCAGTGGTTACCCGTCACTCTATCGAAGGGGATGCGGGCGGCCGGGTGCTCCGGGCGCCAGGAATATCGCCGCGGGGGCGGCGGATTTCCTCCTGCTGAAAGAACGTCGAATTCTTCGCGTCTTCAGAGGTGAAAGTCGCGTCCGCTGTGCGGGATCCTGCTTAGGCTGGGCCGCATGGTGAGCCTTACTGCCGACATGAGTCCGCTGCACCCCGACCGTAACCTCGCGCTCGAGCTCGTGCGCGCGACGGAGGCTGCGGCCATCCGCTCCGTTCCCTTCATCGGGCGCGGCCAGAAAGAAGTGGCCGACGGCGCGGCGGTCGACGCCATGCGGGCCTTCCTCACCACCGTGAACTTCGACGGCGTGATCGTCATCGGCGAGGGCGAGAAGGACAACGCGCCCATGCTCTTCAACGGCGAGCACGTCGGCACCGGGCGCGGCCCGAAGTGTGACATCGCGGTCGACCCGATCGACGGCACCTCGCTGACCGCCGCCGGACGCAACAACGCGCTGTCGGTCATCGCGGTCGCCGACCACGGCGCCATGCTCGACGCGTCCAGCGTCTTCTACATGGACAAGCTCGTGACCGGCCCCGCGGGCGTTGGCGTCGTCGACATCCGTCTTCCCATCGGCGAGAACATCCGTCTGCTCGCGAAGGCGCTCGGCAAGCCCGTCGACGAGATCGTCGTCTCGGTGCTGCACCGTCCGCGCCACGACCAGCTCATCGAGGAGATCCGCGAAGCTGGGGCAGGAACCCGCCTGATGAGCGACGGCGACGTCGCCGGCGGCATCAACGCGGCCCGCCACAACGCCCGCACCGACATGTGCGTCGGGATCGGCGGGAGCCCCGAAGGCATCGTCACCGCCTGCGCGATCAAGGCGCTCGGCGGCCACATCCAGGGTCGCCTCGCCCCGCGCAACGACGACGAGAAGCAGCGCGGCATCGACGCGGGCCTCAAAGTCGACGGCACCGTCTACGAGGCCGAGGATCTCGTCAAGGGCAAGAACACGATCTTCGTCGCCACGGGCGTGACCGACGGCCAGCTGGTCGCCGGCGTGCGTCGCGAGGGCGAGCACATCTACACCGAGAGCGTCGTGCTGCGCGGCGCCTCCGGCACCCTCCGCCGCATCTCGAGCGAGCACCTCACCTCGAAGTGGCTCTGATCTTCGTTGGCTGAGCCTCTGAGCTGAGCCTTTCGGGAGGTGAGCCCGGTCGGCATGTCCCACTTTCCGCAGCGCATGTCCCACTTGCCGCACGTTCAGGGTCTGATCTGTGCAGAAAGTGGGACACGCTTGCGGCCGACGGGATGATGGGTCGATGACCGTTCGGCGGATGACCCCTACGCTCCCGCTCCTCGGCGGGGAAGTGCCCGTGTTTCCGCGTGGGCGCAACCCGCGTCCGCTCGGCTGGGGTGTGATCGCGACCTCCGTCGTCGTCGGCCTCATCGCCGCGGTCAGCGACGAGCTGAGTCGGCGTGTCCTCTTCGGCGCCTTGGCCGTCATGCTGATGGTGATCGGTATCGCGTTGCTCATCACGTTCCAGGGCGTCGTCTCGCGCGCGCTGACCATCGACGATCGACCGGGTGCCCTGCGCTTCGTGCCTCTGCGGGTGGGATCCGTCCCGATGCTCTTCATCGCCGTGTCGCTGTTGCTTCCAGCCGGCGCGCAGCTCTTCATCGACCTGAACGGCCTGCCGGCGCCGTGGGGGCCGCGCCTGACACGCAGCGGGCCCTACATCCTCGGTGTGATCGGGATCGCCACGCTCGTGGTACGGATCGTGCGACGGCGTGTCCCCGCGGGACTGACGCTGAGCCCGCGTGGCGTGACGGGCATCCGCGGATGCGGCGCGCTGGACTGGCCATGGGACGAGCTGGCACAGGTGTCGGTCGTTGCAGCCCCCGCTGCACGGCTCTCGCTGCTGCGCGCGGGCGGCGCTCCGCTGATCACGGCGCCTTCGCTCAGCCTCGGTTCCGATCCGAATCTCGTGGCTGCGCTCGTGGAGTTCTACCGGCAGCATCCGGAGCACCGGGACGCCCTCGAGGTCGGCGGCGTCGAGGCGGTACGTCGCGCGGAGCAGGTCCTGCACTCCTGACGTCGCGGTGCCGCGGCGTGTTCCGCTCGTCGCGGTCCGTGTCCCGCTTGCGGCAGATCTGAGGCTCGAACGATGCGGCAACGGGGACATGCGCGCGGCAGCGGGCGTCACTGACGCAGTGAGATGCGGATGCGGGGATGGAGCGCAAGCCTCCGGTGCGCTCGCCGGAGCAGGTGGCAGAATGAACGACGTCGTATCAACGTCGATGTCGATCTCTGCACCGAGACGAAGGGACGAACGATGTCCGCAACCCAGGAGAATGCGCACCCGCACACGGGAGCGCTCGCCGTCGTCGCCGACGCCGTGGCTGTCAACAACCCCGACCCCGCGCGCCGTCCGGACGTCCTCTTCCGCGTCCGCCGCGAAGAGGGCCACCAGTCGAGCCCGTGGTGGGCGATCGGCGCGTTCGTCGGTGTCTCCGCCGTCGTGCTGCTGTTGCTGAGCTTCGTACCCGGCGGCGCCTGACCTATCTCAGCTGCGCGAGCAGCTCGCGTTCCTCTTCGTCGGTGAGCCCCGCTCCCGACACCACCGGCTCGCCGAGCACATCGGCGAGGATCGATTCCAGCGGTCGTCGTTCGAGCCCGGCTGCCGCCGCGCGCTCCGTCGACCGCGCGTTCATCCCGTACCAGGCTTCATCTCGCAGCCAGAGCGGCAGTGATCGTGGTCCGGACCACTCGCTGACGCCCTGCGCGGCAAGCCAGTCTTCGGCTGCGGTCACCGTTTCGCTGCGCTGGCCGGCTGCGGCCCTCGCCGCCTCGAGGTGCGCGGGGAGCGGATGCGGCTCGCCCTGCGCGTTGAAGGCACCCGATCCGGCGCCCTCTGCGAGTCGCACGAGCCACCCGGCGAGGTCGCGCACGTCGATCAGCGAGGTCGGCAGACGGGGAGCATCCGGTGCCAGCACGGCACCGTCGGGGTTCGACGGCGCGGCGAAGCGGCGCGGCCAGTAGGTGCTGCGTCCTGTCGGGTCGCCCGGACCGCCGATGAGGCCGGAGCGGACGATGGCCGAGCGGTCGATGCCGAACACCTCGCGCACCGCGTCCTCGCAGGCGACCTTGGCTCTCCCGTAGTCCTCGGGGGTCGGTCATGACGTCGGCGTCCAGAGGATCGAGCAGCGGCGCCGACTCGTCCGCGCCGATCTCCGCCTGGCTCGCGTACACGTTGCAGGTCGAGACGAAGACGTACCGGTCGGTGCGCAGCTGACGCGCAGCGCGGCGCACCTGGCCCGGCTGACGGGAGACGTCGATCACCGCATCCCACCGCGCCTCGATGAGAGGTGCGAGTCCGTCGGGGGCGTCTCGGTCGACGCGGACGTGCTGCGCAGCGTCCGGAACATCCGTGCCGCGCGCGGCGCAGGTGACGTCATGGCCGGCGGCGATCGCGGAGGCGGCCGTCGTGCGCCCGAGCCATGCGGTGCCGCCGAGAACGAGGAGCTTCATGAGCCCCATCGTCGTCGGGAACACGCCTGCCCGCAGGCGTATCCGCGACGGGCGAACACGCGTGTCAGGCGGGGGAGGCCGGCAGCTGTGTCTCGTCGGCGGATGCGGCCTCGTCCGCGTCGGCGGATGCGGCCCGTCGCACCTCGTCGAGAGCAGCGGTGAACTCCGGGGCGCTCAGCCGGCGCGGCGTGGACTCGAGCGCGGCGGGCGCGGCGACCGCATCCAGCTTCGTCTCATCGATGCCGGGGAAGCGTCGCGCGGTCACCAGGACGCGGCTCTCGAGCGACCCGACGAACCGGTTGTAGCCGTCGACCGTGCGCTCGATGCCGCGACGCAGGTCGTCGATGTGCTTGGTGAGCCCGCCGAGGCGCTCATAGAGCTGCGTTCCCAGCGTGAAGAGCTCGCGGGCATCGTCGGAGACGGCCTCCTGCGTCCACGTATAGGCGACCGTGCGGAGCACCGCCCAGAGGTTCACCGGGGAGGCGAGGGCCACACGCTGGCGGAACGCGTAGTCGAGGAGAGCGGGGTCTTCGTCGAGTGCGGTCGCGAGCAGCGCCTCGTTCGGCACGAAGCAGATCACGAACTCGGGGCTGGATTCGATCCCCGCCCAGTACTGCTTCTTCGCGAGCGCGTCGATGTGGGCGCGCAGGGCCTTCACATGCTTGTCGCGGAGCGCGCGGCGGCGCACCGCATCCTCACCCTGCGCGGTGTCGGCGATCGCCTGCGACTCGATGAACGCGTCGAGCGGCACCTTGGCATCGACGGCGATCGCCTTGCCGCCCGGGAGCCGCACGATCATGTCGGGGCGGCCCGATCCCGCATCCGAGCTGATCGATGATTGCACGTCGAAGTCGACGTGACGGGTGAGTCCTGCCGCCTCGACGACGCGACGCAGCTGCACCTCGCCCCAGACCCCGCGGGTGCTCGTCGAGCGCAGAGCGGAAGACAGCGACGCGGTCGTGTCGCGCAGCAGATCGTCGGTCTCCTGCGCGCGGCGCAGCTGCTCAGCCAGAGCCCCGTACTGGGCGTGGCGCTCCCGCTCGAGGTCGTCGACCTTGACCCGCACCTGGGCGAGGGTGTCGCGGACCGGGGCGAGGGCGGCCACAACGGCGTTCTCGCGCCGGTCGCGGTCGTCTCGTTCGCGCTGTTCGGCGCGTTGGCGCTCCACGAACTCCCGGTACAGCCCGCCCTGCCGCTCGAGTTCGGCACGGGCGGCCGCGGCAGCGGACTCGGCGGCCGCGGCGCGGGCCGAGAGCGCACCCTGTTGCCCGGAGGCGCGAGAGTGCGCGGCGAACCAGCCGAGGGCGATGCCGGCGGCGAGACACAGCGCGGCGACGAGGAGGATCACGGGGTCCATGAGCACAGCATGCCCCGGACTCCGGACATCGCCGGGTCAGGCCGCGGCGGCGACCGCCGTGTCGATCTCGCAGATCCGGATGCGGGAGGCCGCGGCGAGGGCGTCGATGTCGGGCGCGTTCCAGCGGCGCGCGGCATCGATCATGATGGCGGCGGAGGCGGCCGCATCCGCTGTCGCGTCGTGGTGGCGGAACTCCGCGAAGCCCGCCTCGGCCGCGACGATCGGCAGCCGGTAGCTGGGCAGGTCGTAGGTGCGGCGCGCGAGCTGGAGGGTGCAGGCGTAGCGGTACGGCGGGCAGATGTCGCCCGTCGCCGCGCACGCGCGCCGCAGCACGGCCATGTCGAACCCGGCGTTGTGCGCGACGAGCACATCCGCACCGGCGAAGGCGGCGATGTCGTCGAGCTGCTCGCTCCAGCCCTTCGCGTCCACGACGTGCTCCGGGCGGATGCCGTGGATGCCGATGTTCAGCTCGAAGAAGCGGTCGTGCCCCTCGGGCGGGCGGATCAGCCACCCCGCAGTCGCGACGATGCGCCCGCCGCGGACGCGGGCCAGACCCACCGCGCACGCCGAAGCGCTGGAGGAGTTCGCCGTCTCGAAGTCGATCGCGGTGAAATCCAATGACACGCCCTCACCCTCGCCCGGATGCGGGCGGTGCGCGGTGAGGCGCGCCGGGATGGGGGCATCCGAGGCGGGGCGGGTGCGTCTCCGGGTTGTGGCTGCCTCCGACGTGCGGGCGTCGGAGATTCGGCCTCCCGTCGGAGGTTTTGCGCCGCATCCTCCGACGTTGGCGTGATTCTCCGACCGGCGGATGCGGCGGCCACGGCGGACGCGGCTGCGAGTGGCGCCGGCCCCAGCCCCCAGCACAGGCCCGGCGGGCGCCGAGCCGTGGGGCGCCTAGACTTGGTGCCCGTGGCTCTTACCATCGGAATCGTCGGGCTGCCGAATGTCGGCAAGTCCACCCTGTTCAACGCCCTGACCAAGAATCAGGTGCTCGCGGCGAACTACCCGTTCGCGACGATCGAGCCGAACGTGGGTGTCGTCAATCTGCCCGATGCGCGCCTCGACAAGCTCGCCGAGATCTTCGGCAGCGAGCGCATCCTGCCGGCCGCCGTGTCGTTCGTCGACATCGCCGGCATCGTGCGCGGAGCGAGCGAGGGGGAGGGGCTCGGCAACAAGTTCCTCGCCAACATCCGCGAGGCCGACGCGATCGCGCAGGTCGTGCGCGGGTTCGCTGACTCCGACGTCGTGCACGTCGACGGGAACGTCGACCCGAAGAACGACATGGAGACCATCAACGCGGAGCTGCAGCTCGCCGACCTCGACACGCTCGAGCGCGCGATCACGCGGTACGAGAAGGAAGTGCGCGGCAAGAAGCTCGAGCCGATCGTTCTCGAGACGGCGCAGGCTGCGAAGGATGCGCTCGAGCGCGGGCAGCTGCTGTCGGCATCCGGCATCGACCTGGCTCCCATCAAGGAGCTCGGTCTGCTGACCGCGAAGCCGTTCATCTTCGTCTTCAACGTGGACGAGGACGTGCTCACGGATGCGGACCGCAAGGCCGAGCTCGCCGCGCTGGTCGCGCCCGCGCAAGCGGTGTTCCTCGACGCGAAGATCGAGTCCGAGCTGATCGACCTCGACCCCGAGGAGGCTGCTGAGCTTCTCGCCTCGACCGGTCAGGATGAGTCGGGTCTGGACCAGCTCGCGCGTATCGGGTTCGACACGTTGGGCCTGCAGACCTACCTCACCGCGGGGCCGAAGGAGGCGCGCGCCTGGACGATCGGCAAGGGCTGGAAGGCCCCGCAAGCCGCCGGCGTCATCCACACGGACTTCGAGAAGGGCTTCATCAAGGCCGAGGTCATCTCGTTCGACGACCTCGTCGCGACGGGCTCGGTCGTCGAGGCCCGCGCGAAGGGCAAGGCGCGCCTCGAAGGCAAGGACTACGTCATGCAGGACGGCGACGTCGTGGAGTTCCGCTTCAACAACTGAGCGGCTCGCCGGCGCGCTGGAGACGGGGATCGGGCATGCCTTCTGCGGAGCTCGTCACGGTCACCGTAGGCATGCGGGATCAGTTCGTCGCTCGCCTGCAGGCGTCGTTCGACGCAAGTGCGCAGTCCCACTCGTGACCCGATTCAGACGATTCGGAGGACTCGGGGGACTCGGGGGAGCTCGTCATCCCGGTCGGCGAGATCCTCGAGAGCATCGACAGGCCGGGAGCGGACTCCTGCGAGGTGCGCTCAGAAGGCGATCCGTGGGCGGAGCCGTCGTTTCGTCCACCGAAGGCGGGTGACGTCGATCTCTGGATCTTCTGTTCGTCGACGTCGAGACTCAGATCGGCGGCGCGATCCGGAGGGTGATCGAGAGCGGCTATCCCGATGCTGAGGTCTGGAAGAAGACGACTCCCTACGAGGACACGAGCAACATCCGCTCTTCCGTGACCAAGTGCGGGTTTCGAATCGTCGAGTTCTTCCCCCGTTGATGGACCCGAGCAGGTCGTGACCGCCGGCATGGCGTCGTTTCCTTTCGCCTTCGGCGCGCTCAACGTCCGACAGACACGCAACGGAACCGCATCCATCTGCCACCATGGCAGCATGCCCCGCACCGGCCGTATCGCGTCCACCGCCATCGCGCTCGTTCTCGGCGTCGCGGCGCTCGCCGGGTGCACAGCGACGGCGGAAGCTGCCGCGCCGGATGCCTCACCGAGAACAGCGAGTCCCGCGGCAGACGGCTCGGCGACGGACCCCGATGCGTGCACGAACCCCGCTCAGATCAACCTCACGGGCACGGGCGCAGGTGTCACCGGTCGCATGGAGGACCGGGGTGCGCGGGAGTTCGCCCAGGGCACCGTCGGCCTGGACGGCGAGGGGAACATCGTGTCCTATACGGTCGCGGCGGGTGATGCGACATATGCGATCGGCGACCGGCTCTGCATCGTCAACGGCCCCGCGCTCGCCGAACTGAACCATGTCCGCACGATTCACCCCGAGCAGGTGCTGCGACTCACCGCCGACCCCGATCTGCTGTTCGTCCCGTACTACAGCCCCCTCGACGCCCCCGCCGGATTCGCCCAGATTCCGTACCAGGAGGCCATCGAGGCGATGGGTATGGCCGCGGACACCGGTGACGTGGACGCCATGCGTGCCATCTGGACGAGCACGCTCTCCGGCATGTTCACGAACCCCGTCGACATCGACGGCATTCAGAGAGCCCTGGATGCCGGCGACCTCGGCGTCCTGACTCAGATGTTCTCCTGACGCGCCCCCAGACGTCCCGTGGACGTTCCGGCTCGCTCAACGGCCGGGGAGCCCACCCCCCCACAGACCCAGGAGACAGAATCGGTCCGGAACGATCGGGCGCGCGGGTTCGCTCCTGACGAGAGTGGATTGCGAAGGGAGCCGACATGATCGACGTGCTCAACCGCCTGGTCGACGAGATCGAACGCCGACTCGGCGACGATATCTACATCGAGGCGCTCGCCGCATCCACGGGAACGACGGGCTACCACGTGCGTCGGATGTTCTCGACGCTCGCGGGAATGCCCATATCGGAGTACGTGCGACGTCGACGGATGACGATGGCAGCGGCCGATGTGATCGAGGGCGACGATCTGCTCACGATCGCGGTGCGCTACGGCTACGGATCCGTCGAGGCCTTCGGCAGAGCGTTCCGGTCGGTGCACGGCGTGAGTCACGGTGACGTCCGTCGCGACGGTGGACCCCTTCGTCCGCAATCCATCCTCAGGTTCCGCCTGACCGTCGAAGGGAGCTCCGCCATGGACGCCCGACTCATCGAACGCCCCGCCTTCCGCCTCGCCGGACACGCCACGCGTGTGCCGCTGATCCACGAAGGCGTCAACCCGCACATCCAGGCGCACATCGCGTCGCTGCCCGTCGAAGAGCACGCACGCCTGAAGTCGCTCACCAGCGCCGAGCCCGCCGGTCTCCTACAGGTCAGCGCGGACGTCGACCCCGACTACACCGAGGGGAGCGAGCTGACGTATCTGCACGGCGTCGCGCTCGCCGCCGGTGCGCCTGTTCCCGCCGATCTCGACGTCATCGAGGCGGATGCGGGAACCTGGGTCGTGTTCCGGACGTCCGGCCCGCATCCGGACGCCCTGCAAGAGGCGTACGCCGCATCGGCGACAGAGTGGTTCCCGTCGAACCCGTGGCAACTGCGACCGGGCCCGTCGATCGTCGCGGTGCTCGATCGCAGCGAAGACTTCCGCACCGCGACCTGCGAGCTGTGGCTTCCGGTGGAACGGCTGACACCGGTCTCCTAGCTCAGGATGCGGCGTCGCGTGCCCACCGTTCGCGGAGTGGCACGTCTTCCCACCGTTCCCGCAACGGTGCGTCCGCATCGACGGGCCGGTAGATCGGCGCTCCCCGGATGCAGAGTCCCCAGAACCAGGTGCGACCGCACGCCAGGCACTCGAGGTAGCTGACGATCGTGAACTTCAGGTCGGATTCTGCCAGCGCGAGCATGTCCGCGAGCGGCACATCGCCGCGGATGAACCGCATCCGGCCGTCGTTCACGCGACGCTCGAGCTCGTCGCTCGTGCGCTGGATGGCGATGTTGTGCGGAGGCCGTCCGTCGTTGTGCACGAGCGCGGTCTCGCAGACAGCACAGCTCACATCCATGGCCTCAGAGTAATCGCGCATAGTCTGCACACGTGATCCGTCGTGTTGTCGCCGTCGTGGTGGCTGTGGCCGTTCTGGCGCTCAGCGGATGCGCGCAGTCCTACGACGGTGTCTTGTGGCGTCAGATGGATTCGGCCGAGGGCGGCTTCGTCGCGCGCATCACCACTCTGCGCGAGACCGGGGCAACTCGGGCGGATGCGGTGGCTGCCCTCAAGCGGGACACGTACTGGGACGGAGGGGCCGTACCCGCATCGCTCGGCCCTACCGCCGCGGCCGTTCTGACGCACGGCTACCGGTGGGAGCCGGGCGACGCTTCTTACGCGGAAGAGGTCGTGCTCGTCCTCGATGTCTTCGCCTCATCGGGGCTCCGCGACGAGGCCCCATTGCACGGGGACGTCGGTACGTCGGCCGTGATGGCCTACGACGGGCCGCCCGCCGTCTATACCTGTTTCTCCGTCCGCATCCACTTCCTCGATGACCGCCTGGCGAGCTGGTACCGCCCCTGGGACGATTCGGAACAGTCGTGCCCGAACGTGCTCGTGGACCGACTGGACGACGGTGCGCAGTACGTTCCGATTCACGAGTTCGACGGGTGACCGGTCGGAACGCATGATGCAGGGCACCCCGTGGAGCTGCCAGAGTGGGAGCATGACGTCCCGACGACGACTCGCCGCACCGCTCGCGTTCGCCGCGGCAGTGCTGGCGCTCGCCGGTTGCACGAGCTCGGGCGGGTACGCCGACCTGGAGCGCACCGAGACGCGTGCGCTGCCGGATACCGTGCCGGAGGGTACGCTGGCGAACTTCGATCTCGACTCGATGAGATGGGTTGCCGAGCACGAGGGCACCGAAGTGTGGCTGGCGCGGGGGAGCAGACCCGCGGAGGTCTGCATCCTCTTCTCCCCGGACGCCGACGCCTGGGCGACAGGATGCGCGGGAGCGGGCGGGCAGATGACCGTCTCGGGACCGGGTCCGCAGAGGTTCGTCGTCGTCCCCGACGGGCAACCCGGCCCGGAGGGGTTCACCGCGATCTCGCACAACGTCTATGCCACGTCGACCGAAGAGTAGGCCGCGGCATCCGGAGCCACGCCCACTCATCGTGCACCGGCTCGCCGGTGCGGTGACGTCGCGGACGACTCAGCTCTCGACGTGCCCCACGGACTTGGCCTCGAGGAACGCGCAGAGTTCGGCGGCGACCGAGAGCTCTGCGGCGAGATGCTGCAGCTCGAAGCTCGTGAGCACCGTCGTCTCCGTCTGCGGTTCCAACGTCACACGCCAACGTGCATCGCCGACCTCGACCGGCTCCATGTAGATCGAGATGCGCGCGGTGCGCAGCGGCACGAGCACGAGTCCGGTGTCACCGCCCTCGGATCCGTCTTGGACCGCGACCCGGATGAGGTCTCCCGCCTCGCGCGCGCGATGAAACTCTTCGAGCCAGGTCTCGAGCGTCGCTTTGCTTCTGAAGGGCACCGGGGATCCTCGCGTTCTGCATGGGCGCGGACCTGCAGAACCGCGCCTATGCCGCGATCGTAACCCGAGGAGCAGACAATTCGAGCAACGGTCGGTGATCCGTGGAAAGAGTGGGAGGGTTCGCCCATCACGCGCTCCGCATCAACGCGTTGAGCCTGCCGTAGTCCCTGCCGTCGGCGAGAACGTCGAAGCTGCCCACGGTCAGTGCCGCTGCCGCAGCACGACGCGCCAGCGCGTATGCGGCCTGGGCGACGCTCGAACCGACGCTGACCCGCGCCGCACCGAGTCTCCCCAGCGTCGCGATCTCTGTCTCCTCCGCGCCCTGCAACGACGACGCCGTCCGCGCCCGCTGCGACGTAGCATCGTCCGCGTCTGGATATCCGCCTTCATCATCCGCGCGCTCGCCGTATCCCACGCGTTGACGAGGACAAGCGGATGCGTCGCCCTCGCGACCTCCCGGTCAGTGGAAGGTCAGTACTTCGTCGCCCCACGCCGCTCGCAGTGACGCGTCCAGATCCGGCACGACCCGGTCCTGATGGTCGATCACCAGTGTGCTGCGCCCCTGATCGATCGAGTAGGGCTCCCAGGGGGCCGAGCCGTCCGCATCCGGCGACTCTCCGTGCGCGAAGGCGGTCCACCGCTGCTGCATGCGGGCCGAGATGCTCTCCGCCACCCGGCGGCCGCCGAGGCGGAACGTCGGGTCCTTGGGCCCGCTCGTCAGGTTGCCCCAGAGGTAGGGCAGCTCGGTGGCGTGTGTCGCACCGAGTCCGATCAGGCGCAGGAACGGCGCCGTGTGGTCGAAGCGGTACAACCAGACATCCGCCACCTGCGAATGCCCCTCCGCGATCCACACGCTCGGCATGCGGAACCCGATGTCGCGGGCGATTCCGAGCCCGATGGTGCGCTGCCGCGCGTGCTCGTACGCAGTGCGCACGTCATCGAACGTCGGCAGCTCGAGCGCGGGGTTGTCCGCGGCCATGTCACCGAACATGTCGCGCAGGCGTTCGTCGGTGATCGGGATGAGCGGCGACTTCATGAACTTGAACAGGGACGCCTCGTCCTTGTTCGTCCCGATGAGCAGCGGCACCGCAAGGCCCCGACCCTCGCGCAGCGCGACCGCGGGTGCCTCCGGCAGGAGGTCGCCGTCGACCACCGGCGCGAAGGCGAGCACGCCGGGATCGGCGTCGGGCACCTGTGCGTAGACCGCCATGCCCGCGTCGACGATCTGTTGCGGCGTAGCGGCGCGCAGGACGTCCGCCGCATCCGGGTGCGTCTCGTCGATGCGCAGTGCGGCGGTGAAACGCGCCGCGACCGCGCGGGCGCGCTCGGCGCCGTAGACGCTGGATGCGGGGGAGGACTCCGCGATGGCGCGGTGGAACAGGCCGCGAGCGGACGGTGTGGCCAGCAGCGTGGTCACGAGTCCGCCGCCGGCGGACTCGCCGAAGATCGTGACGCGCTCGGGGTCTCCGCCGAAGGCGCGGATGTTCTGCTGCACCCACTCGAGGGCGAGCAGCACGTCCTTCAGCGCGAGGTTGCGATCGAAGCCCTGTTCGGGCAGGAGGGAGGCGAGATCGAGGAAGCCGAACGCGCCGAGGCGATAGTTGACCGTGACCACCACGACGTCGCCGCGTGTCACGAGCGAGGCGGCGTCGAACAGGGGCTGGCTGGATGCCCCGAAGGTGTACGCGCCGCCGTGCACCCACACCATGACGGGACGCTCGCGGGCGCTTTCGGCCGCCGGTGTCCACACGTTCAGACGGAGGCAGTCCTCGTCCATGACGGCGTCTTCGCCGAGCGGGACGGCGGGGTTCAGGCTCTGCGGGCAGACAGGGCCGTAACGCGTCGCATCCGTCTCGTCCGCTGTGGGCCTCGCGGCAACCGGATCGCGCCATCGGGCGTCGCCGGTGGGCGGCTCGGCGAAGCGGATGCCGCGCCACGAGAGCACAGGGCCGAGCTCGAGTCCGCGGAACGAGCCGGCGGGCGCGTGGGCGAGCCGAGTGCCGGTGGACGAGGTGTCGATCGGGTGGGACATGTTCGTTCCTTTCCGGGTCAGGAGAACAGCTGGTGGACGAGGTGAGCGGCCTCGTTCGCGGCGAGCACCGCGAACAAGACCGTCATGATCACGGCGTTGTGCGCGATCATCTCGGTCTTCAGCCGCTCGAGACCCTTGGCGACGGTTGCGGATCCGCTCGTGGCGAGCAGCGTCGGGATGAGGAGGGCGAGCGAGCCGGCGACGGCGAAGGCGATACACAGGCCGACGGCCGCCAGGACCGGCAGGTGCGCGGCCCCGATGGTGGCCCCGGCCTTCAGCTCGAGCGGGATGTTCTTCGAGTTGGTCACGGCCATCAGCAGACCGAGACCGCCGGCGCGCGCGGGGGTGATCGAGTCGATCGCCGCGAGCCAGCCCGGCGTGCGCGGCGCGGCTCCGCCCCGCGGCCGCGACAGCCAGCTCGTGACGGCCAGGACAGTGAATCCGACGGTCAACAGGATCGTCAGCACGAGCACGACGATCTTCGACGCCGCCGACCCGCCCGACGACGACGCGCCGGCGGTCGTCGCGGCACCCAGTGTCGTGAACGCCAGGGTGACGGCCAGGAACGCGCCGGTGTAGGCGAGAGAGGCGACTCTCCCTCGGGCCGACAGCAGGATCGCGACGATCGCCACGATCGGGAGCGGCGAGATCATCAGGCCCACGGCGGCGGGGATCAGCGAGGGAAGGTCGTGCGTGTTCATCGGATGCTCCATCTGCGTGCCGCGGACCGGCGACTGCAGACGTTACGACGTGGACGTCTGCGCGTGAGGCGGATGTTCGGTGGACACGACAGAAGGTGCCGCGCCGGTATCGATCACCGCCTCCAGGAGCGCTCCCGACCCGTCGGCTCGTAACCGCGCGCCGCGTCCACGAGCGGCCGAGGACCTGCGCAGCGACGCTCCGCGTGGCAGGCGCCCGGGCGATCGCACCTGCACCCGCAGGCGGGGGCCCGCGCCCGTCGCGACGACGTCCAGATCGATGGTGGCCGCGGCGGGAACGCTGTGCTTGACGGCGTTCAGCAGCCCCTCCGCAACGATCTCGAACACGTCGTCGCGCGCAGCGGCCGATGCGTCGAGAGCCGTCCGCGCGTCGGAGCTCATCCGCATGCGGACGTCGACAGCAGGGCGCCACGTCTCGACGAGGTCGAACAGCGCCTGGATGGACGCTCCGTCGCGCGGCCGCTCGAAGACCTCGGGGAGACCGGCGAGCAGGGGATCGACGTCGTCGTGCACCGCGCGCAGAGTCGTCGGCGTCCAGCGATCCGTTGCGGCGAGCGTGCGAACGCACGCGCCCTGCGCGTCGCGGTGTAGTTCTCGCGCCGCGTCCTCCAGTGCGGCTCGTGCAGCCGACGTCCCCACGCGTCCGATCCGCTGCGAGACGCGCACGGTCGCGGTCAGCCGCCGCTCCTCGACCCTGAGCGCGGAGGCGGTGCCGGCGCACAGCGCGCAGGCCGCCGCGAGGGCGGGATAAGCCAGAACCGGAACGGCCGACAGGGGAAGCGGAATCCCCTGCGTCCACGCCAACGCGCCCAGACAGACCCCCACGACCGCTCCGATCGTGAGGAAGGCGGGGATGCGGCGTCGGCGGAGGGCGCGCAGTCGCGGCACGCCGTCGGCGAGGACCGCCCCTGCGCCGAGTAATGCCACTCCTGTCATCACCTGCAGCGCAGGAACGGTACGCAGTGCGTACGGCAGCACGCAGAGGGCGTAGACGAGGGCCACGACGCCGGGGGGAGGCAGTCGCAGCGCGGGCCGCATCCGAACGTGATCGATCGGCGCGACGATGACGGGCTCCGCAGGCGTTGCGGCGAGATCCGTCAGGCGACGGCTCCACCGTCGCACGCTGTCATCGCTGAACGCGCGCAGCGATTCCGGGCCGCGCTGATCGGCGGCAAGCCCACGGAGTTCACCTCTCAGCTCCTCGCTCGCCGCCCGCACGAGTTCATGGGCCGCGCTCTCGAAGGCGTCGGCATCCTCTCTGGAGTGCGAGAGGGCGTGCTGCACCGACAGGAGGCGAGCGTTCGTCAGACGCAGCCGGGCGACATGCGTGGTGAGGATCGCGATACCCGTCAGCGAGGCCGTCCAGACCGTCGCGTTCGTCAGCAGGCGGAAGGGCAGCTGCCACGCGGGCGGCGCAGAGGCGCCGAGCGCGTCGGCCACGGCGTCGTACGCGAGGGGTCGGAGTATCGCGGAGGCCAGAACGCCGGTCATCACGATCCAGGGCCGCCAGCGGCGCGACACTCGGCGCTCGCCGATCGCGGTGGCGAGGAGACCGGCGAGCAACACGGAGGTCGAGGCCGACGCGGCACCGATCGCTCCGACGCCGATGCTCGTCGGAGCCGGGCTCATCACGGTGACCGACAGCATCCCCGCGACGAGGAACGTCCAGCGCGACACGAAGCGTCCGGAGCGGAGCGCATCCCGCGCGGCGCGGGCGAGGCGATTCACCGCACGGGCCCGAACGCGGCCACGTACAGTGCGGCGGCGGCAACCCGGGGGCTCAGCGCCGGGTCGCCGGTCAGACCGAGACGCTCGAAGATGCGGCTGATCGATCGCTCGACCGCGCGCACAGACGTCTGAGACCGCGCTGCGATCTGGTCGTTGGACCAGCCGCGCGCCACCATCGAGAGCGTCTCGAGCTGATGCCGGGTCAGCCGGCTCAGCGCGTCCTCGCGCTCTCGGGTCGCGGGATCCGTGGGCGACTGCGTCGACATGACCGCCTCGACAGCGTCGACGAGCTCGGCGGTGGAGGCCAAGGCGAGCTTGGAGACGAACATCGCACCCGACACGCCCATCGCCGTCGCGCCCGCTGCGGCGCGCGGATAGCTGCTGAGGAAGACGACTCCGAGGTGGGGCGCGAGCGCCACGAGCCCTGCTGCCAGCTCGGCGCCGGACGGACGGGAACCGAGATCGATGTCGGCGAGGAGCACGTCGGGATCGAACTCGGCGAACAGGCGCGTCGCCTCCGCCGCGCTCTCGGCTCCGCGGGTCTCGAACCCGTGCTGGTTCAGCGTCTCGCAAACGAGAAGCCGCATGGCTGCCTGGTCCTCGACGACGAGCACGCGTCGCACCCATCTGCCGGTCACATCCACAAGATATGTGATCCCGGTCCGCGCGGCGCGCCCACGTTTCACCCAACCTGTGAGGCGCACATGTGGCAGGCGTAACGTCCGGCTATGGAGACACAGACACGAACGGGCGGCGCAGACGCCACCACGCTGGGCTTGGGATCGGTGCTCGTGGGTTCGCTGCCTGCGGCTCTGATGACCGATGACGCCCCGGAGCGCTACACCGTGGAGACGGTGTTCACGCGGCGCCCCCAGAAAGACGAGGTGGCGGCGATCCTCGACGGGGAGACCCGGGACTTCCTCACGAGGGCCGGCTACCCGACGGTGGAGGTCACGGTCTCGGATCGGCGGCTCGAAATCGCCAACACGAACCTCCAGGAACTGCGTGACGGGCTCGCCGCCGTCCTGATGGACCGGTTGGTCGAGATCAGCGAGCGTGTGCGTGCCGTGCGCGACGCGGCGGAAGTGCAGGTGAAGAACGCGGCCGACCACGAGCACACGCGAGCAGCCGCCGTGGTGGCTCTCGCCGAGTCGGTGCACTTCCAACCCTCCGGTCAGGCGGACGCGGATGCGGCACAGCTGTCCGAGTGGGACGGCGAGGGAGGTCACGAGCGCATGCCGCGCTCGTGACGAGGGGGAGCGGCGAGGGCGATGAACGAGTTCCGCGCGACGACGCCCCGAACCGCTCGCGCTGCTCGCGGCGCGAGCGAGTTCACCGCCCTCGCGCAGATGGTGCGTGAACGCGGACTGCTCAGGCGACGATACGGGTACTACTGGACGAAGCTGATCGGGCTGCCCTTGTCGCTGGCCGCCAGCCTTCTGCTGTTCGTGTGGATCGGTGACACCTGGTGGCAACTGTTCACGGCGGCGTTCCTGGCGATACTGTTCACGCAGATCGCCTTCCTCGGTCATGACTCGGCGCATCGACAGATCTTCGACTCGGGCAAATGGAACGACTGGGTGAGTCTCGTGCTCGGCGATCTTCTGGTCGGCATGAGCTACGGCTGGTGGCAGCACAAACACACCCGCCACCATGCGAACCCGAACAAGCTCGGGGCGGACCCCGACATCGAGCTGCCCGTGATCGTGGTCGCGCCGGAGAAGCGCGCTCCTCGAGGTGTCGTCCTGACCTGGCTCCGCGCGCACCAGGGCATGTTCTTCTTCCCGATCCTGCTCCTCGAAGGAGTGTCGCTGCATGCATCCGGCGTCGCGCGCGTTGCTCAGCGAGGGCGACTGCACCGGCGATGGGTGGAGATCGGCTTTCTCGCGGTACGCCTACTCGGGTTTCCCCTGCTCGTGTTTCTCGTGCTCTCGCCCGGTGTCGCGTTCGTCTTCCTCGCGGTGCAGCTCGGGCTCTTCGGGTTCTACATGGGCATCTCCTTCGCCCCGAACCACAAGGGGATGCCGATCGTCGCGCGTGACGCAACGATCGACTTCCTGCGCCGCCAAGCGATGATGAGTCGCAACATCCGCGGGAACCGCGTCCTCGATACAGCAATGGGTGGGCTGAACTATCAGATCGAGCACCATCTGTTCCCGTCGATGCCGCGTCCGCACCTGCGCAAAGCCGCGCCGCTGATCGCCGAGTACTGCCGTGCGCACGGCGTGCCGTACGTGCAGACGGGACTGTTCGCGTCCTACGCGATCGTCGTGCGCTACATCAACCGCGTCGGGCTGGGCGAACGCGACGTCTTCAGCTGCCCGCTCATCGAGCAGCGCAGCCAGATCGCTCCGTCGGCCTGACGAGACGGGTCAGACGCGGTTACGACGCGAGCGTTGACGGATGATGCCGAAGATGAGCGTGCCGACGAAGAGCACGACTCCGATGACGCCGAGCCAGAGCAGCCCCTCGAATGCGAAACCCACGATCGACAGCACCACCCACACGACCAGCAAGATGAGAAGAACTGTCCACATGTCGCCCACCGTACGCGCCTTCTGGGCTCAGCGGGTCGATTCGGATACATCGGCAGAGAATCGTGCTTCCGGTCGACGCGCGATCTTGTCTGTCAGGGTGGTCCGGCGGTCAGGGCGTACCCAGCGGGACGTGACACAGTAGGGGAGTGCTCCGCCTCGGTGACGGCATGTCGAACCGAGGAGAGATCACATGCCCGCATGGTGGGAACAGCTGCTCCACGTCACTACAGGACGCGTAAGAGCGCACGGTGACCTGCCCGACCTGCGCCGACTGCCCTCCCGGCCGGTGGCTCTGGAGCGGACGCACTACATCGTGAACGACCGTGAGCGTCACGGCGACGAGCGACGCACCTATGTCCTGCGCCGCGCGCAGCAATCCCGCCGCGACCGTGGCGGAGTCTCGGTCGCCTCCAACGGCCGGGGTGTGGGCTACCTCCCGGACGCGGTGGCGCGCGATGCGGGGCCGCTGATCGATCGTCTCGGTGGCGCCGCCGTGGTCAACGGCGCCGGCACCAAGGACGGGGGAATCCGGCTCTGGGTCGACCTGCCCGAACTCGATGAGCTCCGCGAGTTCGTCGAGTTCTTCGAACGCAGCGAATCCGAGGCGTCCGCCCCCTCCTGAGGGAGCCGAGCCGCATCCTGTCTCACGACCGGCCAAGCTCCGCCCGGGCGCGCTCCTTGATCGCCTCGATGACGGCGGTCTTCGCGTCCGCATAGGCGTTCATGTCGTCCCAGCTGCGCTGCATCAACTCGCGCTTGGTCCCCTCGTACAGCGCACGATCCGCCGCATCCGTTCGCAGCCGGTCGCGCAGCAGGAGGTACTCGTCTACGGCGCGGGCGTCGTGCTCGTAGACGTGCACGTGGACATCCCGCTCGGGCGTGCGGACCAGGCGGTGACCGGGCTCGCGCACACGTAGCTCGTACCCGGCAGCGAGGAGCGGGTCGAGGTAGTCCTCTTCCGCAGTGATGTCGTCGACGGCGACGAGGACGTCGATGATGGGCTTCGCGGCGAGACCCGGCACGGATGTCGAGCCGATGTGCGCGATCTCGACGTGCTGGTCTGCGAGCGCGAGACGGATGCGGGCGCGGTGCTCCGCGAACGCTGCGGGCCAACTCGGGTCGTAGTCGTGGATACCGACGGTCACGGGTTCCGGCCCGCCGACCAGTTCGAGCGCTGTGACGTCGGGATGGCGGCGTGCGGGCATGGACCCCATCATCGCGCGCCGACGGTCTCGCCCACGAGGGGGTCTGGGCACCTGAACTGCCGCACGCCGGTAGGGTCGCCGCATGAGCACGGCACCGCGAGAGCGCGAAGAACTGCGCCGATCCATCGAGGAGTTCTCTGCGGGCGGATACGCCGTCGACACCGTCGTGTTCTCCGTCTGCACTTGCGGGAACGAGACGTTCGCCGTCGTGCTGGAGGACGAGATCGGAGTCGCGGCGACGATCTGCGCCGTCTGCGAAGAGGAGGCCGCGCTCGCCGACTCGGATGACCACTTCGACGACGTCGAGGAGGTGCGACAGGCTGAATGCTCCTGCGGCAACGGCGAGTTCCGCGTGGCCGTCGGCTTCGCTCTCGACTCCGACCGCGAGGTGAGGTGGGTGTCCGTCGGTCTGCGCTGCACCGCCGACGGCGTTGCCGGCGTCTACGTCGACTGGAAGATCGACTACCGGCCCACCGCGCACCTGCTCGCTCCAGGCTGATCTCGGGCTCGCTCGCAGCCCATTTCAACGGCGCGCCGGACCGGCGTCGGCACTCTCCCTCGCGCCATGATCGGCGATGAAGGTCGATGACGACGGGGGAGCGCATGGCAGATACCCAGGCTGGATGGTACGACGACGACGGCACGGGCACGAAGCGGTGGTGGGACGGGTCGGCGTGGACCGACACGGTGCAGCCGCCACCGCCGCCCGCGCCGGGAGTCGCCGGCATGATCGACCGCATCCAGGCCGACGCCGTCTCCGGGGGCCAGCCTCGCCCGGCGCCCACCGGCATGAATTACGTGGTCCTGGAGGTCATCCTGAAGGAGAAGCTGTGGGGCACGGGCTCCGGAAACCTCACAGAACTCGAGAAGGCGATCAACAAGCAAGCGGCGCTGGGCTATCGCCTGCATACGATCACCACCGCGTCTTCGGGCAGCAAGGGAATCGGCGGCGGCGATCGCATCCAGGCGACCATGGTGTTCGAACGCCTCACCTGACCCTGGCCTCGGAGCCTCGCATCCGAGACACTGAGCGCATGCGCACCCTCCGCACCCAGATCTGCATCGGCGGGGGAGGTCCGGCCGGCATCATGCTCGGGCTGCTCCTCGCCCACGCCGGGGTCGAGGTCGTCGTGCTCGAGAAGCACGCGGACTTCTTCCGCGACTTCCGCGGCGACACGGTGCATCCGTCGACCCTCGACATCATCGATGCGCTCGGCCTGCGTCAGGGCTTCGATGCCATCGAGCACCGTCCGCTCGACGCCCTCGACGCGGTGGTGAACGGCGTGCGGGTGCACGCGATCGACTTCCGCACCCTCCGCGGTGCCAACCGCATCCTGACGCTCATGCCGCAGTGGGATCTGCTCGACCTTCTCGCCGATGCCGCCCGCCGCGAACCGAGCTTCACGCTGTTGATGGATGCGGACGTGACGGATGTCGTGCGCACGGGCTCGCGCGTGACCGGCGTTCACGCCACGACAGATGACGGGCCCCTCCGCGTCGACGCCGCGCTCGTCGTCGCCGCCGACGGCCGTGGCTCGACGCTGCGCGATGCGGTCGGCGTGGTCCCGGTGGCGACGGGCGTCGGCATCGACGTGTTGTGGTTCCGCGTGCCCGAACCCGCGACATCCGTGCCCGACACGCTCGCGTGGCTCTCGGGCAGCGGCATGCTCGTCACGATCCCGCGGCCGGGGTACTTCCAGTGCGGGCTCGTGGTGGGCAAGGGCTCGTTCGGGGCGATCCGCAAGGACGGCATCGATGCGTTCCGGATGCGGGTGGCGCGGGCCGCGCCGCCGATCGCGTCCGAGCTGGGTGCCGTCGCGTCCTTCGATGACGTCAAGCTGCTCTCGGTCGAGACCAACCACCTGCGGCGCTGGTGGCAGCCCGGTCTCCTCTTCATCGGCGATGCGGCACACGCCATGTCGCCGGCGTTCGGCGTCGGCATCAACTATGCGATCCAGGATGCTGTCGCCGCAGCCCGACTCCTCGTCCCCGCGCTCGGCGACGGCCCCGCCGCCATCGACCGGGCATGTGCCGCGCTGCAGCGCCGCAGATCCCTCCCCACTCGTGCGATGCAGCGGCTCCAGCAGGTCGTGCACCGTGTGATCGGACGCCCGCGGGACCACATCCTGCACAATCCGCCGACGCGCCCGGAGCGGATCGTGCTGCGGATCATGATCCCGATCGCGCGACGTCTGCTGCCGCGCCTGGTCGGCTACGGCTTCCGGCCAGAGCGCATCCGGCCCGGCGATGGCCCTACGCTGGCTGCGTGAGTGACGACTACCGTTCCCGGCTGCGTCCGCTGCTCTCGGCTGAATCCGAGCGCGCGGCGCACGTGCTGCAGCGCATGGCCGACGCGGCACAGGGCCGCCACGACATCGTGATCGAGGTGTTCCTCGAACAGGATGCGGAGGGTCCTTTCACGATCATGGCCCGCTTCGACGGGCCGGACGGCTTCGCCCTCGACCGACGCTTCGACGACGAGCGGGGCGTGTTCGACGTCGTCTGGGGTGAGACCGCCTGGGAACCCGATGTTCCCGAGCGGCCCGAGGAATGGACGTTCGACGAGCTCGAAGAGGTGCTCGTCGAACTGGCCGCCGAGTGGCTCGCCCCGCTCGTGCCCGCTGACCCCGCAGGCATCCGCTGGGAGGTCGCTTCGCCCGACGGCGCAACGGACAGCATCCCGCTGGAACCAGCCCGGCCGCGGAGCTGATCGATGAGCACAGACGCCCTCATCCCTCGCGTCCGCATCCCGCTCCCGGACGCCTACGAGATCGACACCGACCACGACCGCATCGACCTGAAGCGGGTGCACGAGTGGTTGTCGACCGACGCGTTCTGGGCGATCGGGCGCTCGTTCGACGTCGTCCAGCGCGCGGCCGCCGCATCGGTCAACTTCGGCGTGTACGACCCGACGGGTGCGCAGGTCGGCTACGCCCGTCTCATCACCGACGGTGTGACCTTCGGGTGGCTGTGCGACGTGTACGTCGCACCCGAGGCACGGGGTCGCGGACTCGGGAAGGCCCTGGCCTCCGCCGTGGTGGATGCGGTGCGCCCGCTCGGCCTGAAACGCCTCATGCTCTCGACCCTCGACGCGCACGAGCTCTACGCCCGCGTGGGTTTCGCGCCGTTCCCCGACCCCGACCGGCTCATGGTCATCGGTGCCTCATGACGGGGGAGAAGCTGAATCCGACCAGCCGGGAGACCGCCGCACACTACATCTGGGGCGAGGTGTCCGAGGGATGGCGCCTGGTCGACGGTCCCGGGCTCTCGGTGATCGAGGAACGGGTGCCCCCGGGCTCGGGGGAGCAGTGGCATGTCCACGACACCGCGCGGCAGTTCTTCTATGTCCTCGAAGGCCGCGCGCATCTGCACACAGCGGACGGGACCGTCGAGTTCTCGGCGGGTGAGGGCGTCGAGGTTCCGGCGGGTCTCCCGCATCGCTTCGCGAACCCCGGGCCCGCGGACGTCCGTTTCCTGGTCGTCAGCGCACCGTCGACGCGCGGTGATCGCCGGGCCGTCGACGCTCCCTGATCCACCAGCTTCACTCCACCTCGGCGACGGCTGTCCGCGGGAGGAGCGGCACCGCCAGCAGGCAGACCGCGACCACGCCCAGCAGCGCCAGGAGCGTCACCGAGACGGCGCCGATGTCCCCGGCGGGTAGGAGCGTGAGGAAGATGCTCGTGACGAGTGCCGATCCGATGCCGTTCGCGACCTGCTGCACGGCGCTCAGCGATCCGCTTGCCGATCCCGCATCCTGCGCGTCGACGTCGCCGAGCGCGGTGTTGAAGATCGAGCTGAAACAGATTCCCGCCCCGATGCCCATGAACAGCGTCGATACGGCGAGCTGCCACCACGCCACACCGGTGCCGGCGACCGTGACGAACAGGAGCATGAGGCCGACTCCGGCGAGCACGGCCACCAGGCCGAGGACGACGAGTTTCCGGGCGAGCGTGACGATGAGAGCCGCGGCGACGCCGGAGCCTCCCATGATGCCGATCGTGAGCGGGATGAGGCTGAGCGAGGTCTGGGTCGGGGTGTAGCCGAGGCTGAACTGGAAGAACAGCGAGATGACGTACATCAGTCCGCTGAAGGCGGCGAAGACGAGCAGACCGACGATCAGACCCGCGGTGAATCCGCGGTTCGCGAGCAGACTGCGAGCCAGCAGCGGCTCAGAGGTGGTGGCCTGCCGCCATACGAAGCCGGCGAAGACGACCGCGCCGGCGCCGATCGACACGAGCGCGAGCATGCTCCAACCCTCGCTGGACCCCTCGATGAGGCCGAACAGGATGGCGAACAGCGAGACCACGAGCAGGACGCTGCCCCATACGTCGATGCGGGTTGCCGGTCGCGCGGGAACGTGGGGCAGATACTTCACCGCCATGACCAGCGCGATCGCACCCAGGACGAGGTTGATGAGGAAGACCGGTCGCCACTGCAGGCCGAACAGATCCGCGTCGATGAGCAGGCCCCCGAGGATGGGGCCTGCCACCGCGAAGACGCCGAGCATGGGAGCGAAGACGCCGAACGCCTTCTGCAGCATCGGCTTGGGGAAGGTGGCCGTCATGATCGCCATGCCCTGAGGGATGAGGAACGCTCCGAACAGGCCCTGACCCACGCGTGCGGCGACGAGCATCTCCGGCGTAGGGGCGAGCCCGGCGACAGCAGATGCGGCGATGAACCCGCTCATTCCGATCAGGAAGGTGCCGCGTTGACCGAACTTGTCTCCCACCTTCCCTCCGAGCACGAGAAGGGAGCCGAGCGCCAGCGCGTACGCGGCCCCCAGCCACTTGATGAGGCTCTCGTCGGCGCCGAGGTCGGCGACGATCGAGGGCGCGGCGATGTTGGTGATGGTCGAATCGACGAGGTCCATCGCATCCGCGAGGAGGACGACGATAAGGGTCAACCACACGCCCTTCGTGGTCAGGGTGGGGGAAACGGGCGGCTGAGACATGCGAGCTCCAATCGAGACGAACGCGATCGTAACGAACATGTTCGTCACGATCAAGTGCGTATAGTCGGACCATGAGTCGACCCGAGCCCGTCAGTCGTCGTGCCCGACCTGCAAAGCCCCCGCTCTCCCGAGGGGCAATCCTCGACGCCGCGGTCGCTGTGGTGCAGAAGGAAGGTGCGGCCAAGCTGACGATGCGCAGGCTCGCGTCCGAGCTCGACACCGGTCCCGCCTCGCTCTACGTTTACGTGAAGAACACGACGGAGCTGAACGCCCTCTTGATCGATCGTCACCTCGGTGAGCTCGACCTCACGTGGGGGGAGAGCGAACCGTGGCGCGATCGCCTCGAGCGCGTGCTCGACGACTACGCGCGGTTGTTGGCGAGCCAGCCCGGACTCGCCGCAGCGGCGCTGGTGACATGGCCCGATGGTGCGCACTACCTCGACCTGCTCGAACTCCTCATGCGTCTGCTGCGATCGGCGGGGGTGACGGGGGAGCGAGCGGCGCGCGGCGTCGATCTGCTGCTGCAGTACGCCACCGCATCCGCCGCGGAATGGGCGGCGCGCGCAGGCGGCGAACAAGAGTTGTCGGATCTCGCAGAGATTCTGGATGCGGCCGACCCGCACCGCCATCCCGAGCTGCACGCGGCCGGCGCGGCGCTGTTCACCGCGGGCAGCCCCGAGGAACGCACCCGCTGGGCGACGCGCGCCATCGTGGACGGCATCCTGGCGAGCGCGCCGGGCGGGGCCTGATCCCGCGAATCCCACAGGCCGATCAGTGGGCGAGCGTGCACCCTGGCGCGGTGACCCTAGGATGGCGCGCGTGAGCGTCGACACCGCCCCCTTGACCGCGCGGATCGATCGTCGACGGCTCCGCGACTACCGCCGCTCGCTTCCGTCCACCGTTCGTCCGCGGTTGGCCGGCATCCTCGCGCGCGTCGTGCTTCTCATCGTCTTCCCGCTGGCGCTGCTCGTGATGTGGCTGGTGATCATCGACGGGTCGTTCTTCGCGGACGGCGACGGGGAGCTGATCGTCATCCTCTTCCCTCTCGCGATACCACCCGTGATCGGCGTCGTGGTGTTCGCGCGCGCGATCCGCCGCAGATCGGGCGTGCGTCAGTACCGACTGAACGGCTTCGCCGAGGCCAATGGATTCACCTACGAGCCGTACGCGTCGGCCCCGCCCCTGCCGGGGATGATCTTCACGCGCCCGGGGCAGTCGTCCGCGTTCGTCACTGACATCCTCCGGCGGCGTGCGGGGTACGCGCTGGAGATCGGCAATCACACGTGCACCACGGGCTCGGGCAGGAGCACGACGACCTATCGATGGGGGTACGCGGCGATCCGGCTTCCGATCGCATTGCCGCACATCGTGCTCGACGCCCACGGCAACAACGCGATCGGTCGGCCGAGGCTGCCGATCGCGTTCGCGAAGGACCAGCGGTTGTCGCTCGAGGGCGACTTCGACCGCTTCTTCACCCTCTACTGCCCGAAGGGATACGAGAGGGATGCGCTGTATCTCTTCTCACCCGACGTGATGGCGGTCTTCGTCGACGAGGCCGCACGTCTCGATGTCGAACTCGTCGATGACCACCTGTTCCTCTACTTCCCGGGCCGACTCGCAACCCTCGATCCGGCGCTGTGGGAGCGGCTGCTGACCACCGTGGAGGTCCTCTCGCAACGGTTGCTGCGGTGGGAACGCTGGCGGGATGATCGCCTGGAGAGCTCGACCGACGTCACGGACGAGATCCTCAACGGGTTCGGGAGCGGACGCGGCGTCGCGCGGCAGGGGCGCCGGCTGTCGGTGAAGGAGGACTGGTGGTGGGTTCTCGGCGCCGCAGTGGCCGTCTTCGGGTTCGTCAACCTCGTCCACGATGTGATCGCAGGGTGGTCGTCCTAGGTCGTGGGCGCAGGCGAGCCGCCGAATCACACGGCCGCGGCTCGCGCGCCGCATCCATCGGCCTGCGAGGATGCATACGACCGTCTCCGTCGAAAGGACCCGCATGAGCACGCGCTCCGACCTCTCCTCCGTCCGTCGCGCCGGCGGCTACGCCGTCGCCGCCGGTACGCTGTTCGCCGCCGTCGGCGCCGCGGCGTGGGCCACGGTCACGAGCCAGCTGCGTGCCGAGAAGGTCACCGTCCCGCCGAACGCGCCCGCGCTCGCCGGGGCGCCCGTACAGGGACCGGTCAGCGCCTACATCGAGGCGCAGGTCATCAAGGGCAACGCGGAGCGCGGTGCCGGTGGTCGCACCTATGCCGACATCAGCGCGGCGCTGCAGAAGGTCGAGAAGGGGAGCCAGGAGGAGGCGGACCTGCGCAAGCAGAGCGCCGCTCTGTCCACCGCATCCGCTCTGCGCACCTCGTTGTTCACCTCGGTGCTCGCCTACGGCGTCGCAGCCTTCGCTGCGGGCATGGGTGCCCTGCTCGTGGTGGTCGGCGGGCAGCTGCGCCGCGCCGGACGCTGAGGCGGCCGCATCCGCGGCTGGTAAATTCTCCGAGGCGATCACCGCTGCGGCACACGGTGCCCCGGTTCCCGATCGCCTTCTCGATCCCGCCTTCCGCGAGAGGACTCCCGCATGACGGACACCCAGATCTTCGAGCCCGACGGCCGCGCCATCCCGTTCGCGGTCGAGGGCGACGGCCCCGGCCTGGTGCTGCTGCCGGCGCAGGGCCTGAACATCGGCTACCTCGAGGCCCTCGGGCACTCGGTCGCGCAGGAGGACTTCCGCGTCGTGCGCATCGGTACGCGTCGTCCCTCGGATGCGGCCGTGTCGCTGCACGAGCTCGCCCAGGACGTCGTTGACGTGCTCGATCACCTCGGCATCGACCACGCCTGGGTCGGCGGACACGCTTTCGGCGGCACGGTCGCGCGCCTGGTCGCGATCGACCACCATGACCGGGTGAACGGTGTGCTGCTGCTCGGGGTCGAGGGGGCGGCCGGCTCCGACGAGCTCGACCTCTCCGACGCCCCGGAAGAGCTTCGCGATGCGGAGGTCGACGGCCTGCAGCGCGCCGCGCGTGAGGCGCTCGGCGAGCTCCCCGCGCCGGCGGCCGGCGTTCCGGTGCTCGTGGTGCAGGGCGCGGACGACCGCGTCACGCCCCCGTCGAACGGCGAGGACCTGCGCGCCTCGGCCCCCGAGCTGGTGAGTGTCGTGAACATCGACGGCGGCAAGCACCTGTTCCCGGCTACCCACACCGGGGCCGTGTCGTGGGCGATCGAGGACTACCTCGACTGGGACTGATCCCGCACACCTCGATGAGGGCCGGTGTGTCCGCGGACGCCCGGCCCTTCGTCGTTCCCGCCCTTCGCCGCCGAGAGCAGGGCTGTCCCACGCCCGAACTCCTGCAATCCGTGCGTGTGCGGCGCCGCGGTGGCAGCAGTATCCGGTTCTGCAGGAGTTCGGACGATTCGGCCCCGCGACTAATCGACAGATGTAGCGTAAGTATGTCGAAAGGAGTTCCACATGGGACGTGTCAGTGGAAAGGTCGCGCTGATCAGCGGAGGCGCTCGAGGCATGGGAGCCTCGCACGCACGGCTGCTCGTGCAGGAGGGCGCGCAGGTGGTCATCGGTGATCTGCTGGATGCGGAAGGCGAGTCTCTGGTCGCAGAACTCGGCGAGGCCGCACGCTACGTGCACCTGGACGTGACGAAGTACGAGGACTGGGATGCTGCCGTCGCCCTCGCCGAGAGCGCATTCGGTCGTCTCGACATCGTCGTCAACAATGCGGGTATCGCGACCTTCGGATCCATCGAGACCTACGAGCTCGCGCAGTGGGATCAGATCATCGCGATCAACCTCACCGGCGTGTTCTATGGCATCAAGGCGGCGATCGAGGCGCTCAAGCGCAGCGGCGCCGGGTCGATCATCAACGTGTCGTCGACGGCCGGCCTCCAGGGATACGAGGCGCTGCCCGGCTACAACGCGGCGAAGTTCGGCGTGCGCGGGCTCACGAAGAACGCGGCGCTCGACCTCGGGCGCTACAACATCCGGGTGAACTCCATCCATCCCGGTGTCATCCGCACGCCCATGACCGACGGCCTCGACACGGCGCAGAACCACGTTGCGCTGCACCGCGTCGGCGAGCCCATCGAGCTGTCGAACCTCGTGCTGTTCCTGGCGAGCGACGAGTCGAGCTTCTCGACCGGCGCCGAGTTCGTCGCCGACGGAGGAGAGACCGCGGGGCTGGCACACTACGAGGCGTGACGATCGATCCTCGGCAAGCCCGCACCAGCGCCGCCTTGCGCGCGGCGCTGGTGCGCTTGCTCGCACACCGGTCCCTCGACGCGATCTCGGTCTCCGAGCTCTGCCGTGAGGCCGGGGTGCACCGCACCACCTTCTACAAGCACGCCAAAGACGTCGACCGATTCGCCGTCGCCACCTTCAGCGCCGATCTGGATGCGCTCGCCGCCGTCAGCCCGGCGACGGACGATCCGGTCGAGACGGCGGGGGAGTACCTGGCGGCCATGCGCCGACTGCTGGAGATGCTGGCGGAGCAGCGTCCCGTCTACCGGGCCCTGTTCGCCTCCTCCGCCCGCGGTGCGTTCCGCGCGGCGATCGGCACGCGCCTCGTCTACCGGGTGCACCTCGCTCTGGAGCATTTCGCCGCATCCGGCGTCGTCGGAGCCCCGCGTACCGCGCGGGACCAGGACGAGGCCGCGGCTTTCATCGCCGGCGCTCTGGTGGGCGTCCTCGACGTCTGGACGCAGGAAGACGACACGGATGCGGACGCCGCCGCCTCCCGCGTGCTGCGTCTGATGCCCGGATGGTGGCCCGTCCGCGCGTGACCCCGGGGTGAGCCGTGCGGGCAACGGGCCGGTGCGCGGCGGACCCCGCGGCAGAATGGGCCCATGGTCGCCGCATCCGGGAGCTTCGTCGACGAGGTCGCCGTCGCGCTGTACCGGCTGCCGCCCGACGCGTTCACCGCCGCCCGTGACGAGCGGGCCGCGGCGGCGGATGCGGCCGATGCCGTGCACATCAAGGCCCTGCGCAAGCCGGTCGTCGCCGCGTGGGCCGTGAATCTCCTCGTCGCCGACGGGCAGCTGGCCGAGGCGGTCGAACTGGCTGCCGCGCTCCGCGAGGCGCAGGACGATCTGGATGCGGCCGAGCTCCGCCGGCTCGGCGCGCAGCGGCAGCAGCTCGTCGCCTCTCTGGCGAACCGCGCAGCGGCCCTCGCCGCGGAGGCGGGGCACCCGCTCGCCGACTCCGCTCGCGAGGCCGTCGCTCAGACGATCAATGCGGCCGTCATGGATGCGCGCGCCGCTGCCGCCGTCCTCACGGGTCGCCTCCGCAGGCCGCTGGGTCTCGGAGCGCTCGACGAGTTCGACGCGGCGGACGTCGTCGCGGGCTCTCCGCCCGGCGAGACGCACGAGCGCTCCGCGTCCGATCCGGACGAGCTCGCCGTGCGTCGTGCGCGCAAGGCCGCGGAGCGCGCGGCGAGGGATGCGGAGCGCACCGCGACGGCCGCCGAGCGGGAGAGGGTTGCCGCCGAGGCCGCCGAGCGGAAGGCGCGAGAGCACGCCGACCTGGTTCACGAGCGGACCGCCGAGGTGCGCGCGCAGCTCGAGCGGCTCCAGTCGGACGCGGATGCGGCGGATGCGGAGCTCGCCCGTCTCGAAGAACGGCTGCGGGAGGCCGCATCCGCCGCGAAGGCCGCCGCGAACAAGGCGGAGCGCGCCCGCGACGCGGTGCCGGACTGACGCACGTCCGCCTGCGAGAATCGAGGGATGACCGCAACCCTCGTCGCCCATCAGCTCGCCGGCGGCTACGGCCACCGCACGCTCTTCGAGGGCGTCGAGCTGACGGTCGCCCCCGGTGACGTGATCGGCGTGGTCGGCGCCAACGGCGCCGGCAAGTCCACGCTGCTGCGTCTGCTGGCGGGCGTCGACCAGCCGCAGGGCGGCAGCGTCTCGCTCGCGCCCGCTGACGCCTTCGTGGGCTGGCTGCCGCAGGAGCACGAGCGCGTGGCCGGCGAGACCGTGTCGGCGTACATCGCGCGTCGCACCGGCTGCGCCCAGGCGAGCGTGCAGATGGATGCGGCCGCCGCCGCTCTCGCCGACCCGGACGCCGTAGGAGCCGACGACGCCTACGCCACGGCTCTCGAGCGCTGGCTCGCGAGCGGCGCGGCCGACCTCGAGGAGCGCGTGCCGGCGGTGCTGGCCGACCTCGGGCTCCAGCTCGACGCCGACGCGCTCATGACCTCGCTCTCGGGTGGGCAGGCGGCGCGCGTGGGCCTTGCAGCCCTTCTGCTCAGCCGCTTCGACATCGTGCTGCTGGACGAGCCGACCAACGATCTCGACCTGGACGGCCTCGAACGGCTCGAGACGTTCGTGCGGGGTCTGCGTGGCGGCGTGGTGCTCGTCAGTCACGACCGGGAGTTCCTCGCGCGGTGCGTCACGCGGGTGCTCGAGCTCGATCTCGCGCAGAACGCCAACCGGCTCTACGGCGGCGGCTATGACGCGTACCTCGAGGAGCGGGCGACGGTGCGTCGGCACGCGCGCGAGAAGTACGACGAGTTCGCCGACAAGAAGGCGGACCTCGTCGCCCGTGCCCGCACGCAGCGGGAGTGGTCCAGCCAGGGCGTGCGCAACGCCATGAAGAAGTCGCCCGACAACGACAAGATCAAGCGCAAGGCGTCGATGGAGTCGAGCGAGAAGCAGGCGCAGAAGGTGCGTCAGATGGAGAGCCGCATCGCGCGCCTGGAGGAGGTCGAGGAGCCGCGCAAGGAGTGGCAGCTCGAGTTCACGATCGGCTCGGCGCCGCGCTCCAGCACGGTTGTCGCGACGCTGTCGGAGGCAGAGTTCCACCAGGGCGACTTCGTTCTTGGCCCGATCTCGCTCCAGGTCAACGCGGGTGAGCGCATCGGCATCACCGGACCCAACGGTGCCGGCAAGTCGACGCTCCTGCGAGGGCTGCTCGGTCGTCAGGCGCCGGATGCGGGGCGCGCCTCGCTCGGCGCCAACGTGCAGATCGGTGAGATCGATCAGGCCCGGGCGCTCCTGTCCGGTACCCGGCCGCTCGCCGAGGCTTTCGGTGACCTCGTGCCGGAGATGGCCGCCGCCGAGGTGCGCACGCTGCTCGCGAAGTTCGGATTGAAGGCCGACCACGTCACGCGCGCCGTCGACGAACTCTCGCCGGGGGAGCGCACGCGAGCCGGAATGGCGCTGCTGCAGGCGCGGGGCGTGAACCTTCTGGTGCTCGACGAGCCGACGAACCATCTCGATCTGCCCGCGATCGAGCAGCTCGAGCAGGCACTCGAGTCCTACGAGGGGACGCTCCTGCTCGTGACGCATGATCGCCGCATGCTCGCCGCCGTCGACACCGACCGCAATTGGCGCGTCGAAGCCGGTCGGCTCACCGAGCTGTAGTACGGGGGACGTAGCGAGAGGCCACCGCACCCGAGCCGTACTCGATCCGCTCGGTGAGCCGCAGATCCAGCGGCGCAGTCAGCCCGTCGAACAGCCTCGGGCCGTGACCGGCGACACGCGGATGCACGACGAACTCGTACTCGTCGATGAGGCCGGCCGCGGCGAGGGCGGTGGGGAGCATCACGCCGCCCGTCGCGATGTCCGCATCCCGCTTGAGCTCCTTCACGGCGGTGACCAGGTCGCCGCGCACGAGCTCGGCGTTCCAGTCCACCTCCTCCAAGGTGCGCGACACGACGTACTTGCGGGCGGCGTCGATTGTGCGGCCGAACGGCTTCATCCAGTCGGGGAGGGCCTCGGATGCGGGCGGTCGCCACGCATCCTGCATCATCTCGTACGTGACGCGACCGAACAGCAGGACGTCCGCTCGTGCGATGTACTCCGCCGCACGCCGGTGGAGCTCCTCGTCCGGCGTCGCGGAGCGATGATCGACGCACCCGTCGAGCGTGACGTTGATCGAGTAGCGCAGCACTCCCATGGGGTCAGAGTAGGACCGTCGGCCGCTCGCGGCTAGCGCCCCTGACGCTTCTTGTAGGGCTTCGGCTGCCCCTTCACGATGGGGGCGCGGCCCTTGCCTTTCGAGGCCTTGGCCTTCCCGCCTCCCGGGGTGTTCGGTCGCGCCGCTGCTGCGGGCGCGTCGGCGATGCGAGCCCGCGCCTCGTCGAGCAACAGCATGCCGGCGGGGGTGAGGCGGGTCGGGGCCTCCCGGATGACGAGGGGATGGCCGACCTCTTCCTCGAGCTTGTCGAGGGTGCTGTAGAGCGCGGGCAGCGGTACCCCCAGCGCCTGCGCGGCGCGCGGGAAGTGCAGATGCTCGGCGAGAGCGACGAACCGCACCAGGTGTTCGAGCTTCATAGGGGCCTTCCGATCGCCGACGATCCATTGTCGCAGCAGGTCCTCGTGTGCCGTGTCGGTGGATGCTGCCAGGATCGACGCATGCCGATCTTCGATCACCTGGGAATCACCGTCGAGGACGTGCCGAGCGCGACGGGGCAGTTCGATCCGATCATGGCCGCGCTCGGGTACACGCGGGCCGATGCCGAGACGTCTGTCTCGTGGTGGCGCGATGGTGAGACCGAACTCATCCTCATGCCTGCGCGCGAGAGCGGTTCCGGGCCCCACATCCATGGCCGCGTCGGTTGGCAGCACCTGGCTTTCGCGGTCGATTCGCGCGACGAGGTCGAGCGTCTGCACGAGATCGCCGTCGCGGCGGGCTGGATGCCGGTGCGGGCTCCGAAGGAGTACCCGCGGTTCACCCAGCGCTACTACGCGTCGTTTCTCGAGGACGCGAACGGGATCCGCATCGAGTTCATGCACAACCCGCCCGGCGACGCCGACTAGTCGGTCGGGAACACCACTCCCGTGAGCTCCTGCGACACCGTCCACACGCGTCGGGCGGCCTCGTCGTCGCGCAGCGGACGGTAGAGGCGCTGCTCGGCGGGAGCGCCGCCGACGCGGCCCGGACCCGACGGGCCGTACAGATGGCCTCCGACCGCGTCCGCAGCGGTTGCCGCCAGCAGGGCGGGGAGCGCCGCCGAGTCCGGGGTCCCGACGAAGAGCCCGCGTGCGGACATCCACCGGATCAGGCGCACGCCACGAGTGTCCGTGGCGCGTTCCAGCTCGGGACGGGCCGCCAGCAGACTCGTCGGCGCGACGCCGGGGTGTGACAGGACACTCACGACGCCCCACCCGCGCGCGACGCTCTGTCGCTGCAGTTCGCGGGCGAAAAGCCCCAGCGCGATCTTCGACTGTCGATACGAGGTCATCGCGTCGTAGCTGTGCTCGGCGTTCAGATCGTCCCAGCGGATGCGGCCGCTAGACGCCGCCACGCTGATCTGAGACACGACGCGCGCGTGACCCTCGCGCAGGAGCGGGAGCAGCGCCGCGACCAGGGCGACATGTCCGAGGTGGTTGGTGCCCCACTGCGCTTCGAAACCGTCCGCGGTGAGCTGCCGCGAAGGTGGCGACATGAGGCCGGCGTTGTTGATCAGCAGATTCAGCGGAGTGCCGTCTCCTCGAAGCTCCTCGCCGAGCGCGGCCACCGATGCGAGCGACGCCAGATCCAGATCGTGCAGGATCACGCGGGCGCGCGGCGCGTCGGCGCGGATGCGGTCGACGGCCGCATCCCCCTTGGTCCGATTGCGCACGGGCAGGACGATCTCGGCGCCGGCGCGAGCCAGCCGTGCGGCGATGCGCAGGCCGATGCCGTCACTGCCACCCGTCACGAGGGCGCGTCGGCCCGCGAGGTCGGGGAGTTGGAGATCAGGTGCGGTGCGGGTCATGGGGTCTCCTCGGTCGGGGTGATCCGAGCATCGCGCCCACCGTGCCGGTCAACCAGGACCCGTCGATCCACGTCTCACGTACGCCGGGGGTGGATCGACGGTCCGTGGCTGCGAGTCGCGCGGCACGGTAGGAAGGGCGCATGGAGATCGATCGCGAGGCGCTCGCCGTCTTCCTCAGGCGGCGGCGCGAGGCCTTGCAGCCCGACGACGTGGGCCTCGTTGGCGGGAGCCGCAGACGTACCACCGGGCTCCGCCGGGAAGAGGTCGCGGCACTGTGCCACATGTCCACCGACTACTACGCACGTCTCGAACGGGCGACGGGTCCGCATCCGTCGGCGCAGATGGTGGCGGCCATCGCGCAAGGGCTGCACCTCACGCTCGCGGAGCGCGATCATCTCTTCCTTCTGGCAGGCCACCACCCTCCCGTCGCCGGAGTCTCGGGCGAACACGTCAGCCCCGGCATGCTGCGGATCCTCGATCGCCTCACCGACACACCGGCCGAGATCGTCACGGAGCTCGGCGAGACCCTCCGCCAGACGCCGCTCGGCGTTGCCCTCACCGGAGACACGGCGTCGCTGACGGGCTCGGCGCGCAGCCTGGGCTACCGATGGTTCACCGATCCGGCCAGCCGCGAGCTCTACGATCCGGACGACCACGAGTTCCTCTCGCGATTGTGGGTCTCCGGACTGCGCGAGATCGCGACCCGCCGCGGCCAGGATTCCCGCGCATCGCAGATGGTGGCGGAACTCGCTGCGCGGAGCCCTGAGTTCCGCGACGTCTGGTCGCGGGGCGAGGTCGGGGTGCGCCCGCGGCCGACCAAGCGCTTCATGCATCGCGAGTTGGGTGCGTTGGAGCTGGAATGCCAGACGCTGCTCGACCCTTCGCAGTCGCACGCCCTCCTCGTGTACATCGCCGTGCCAGGGTCGGAGAGCGCCGAGAAGCTGCGGCTTCTGACGGTCATCGGTGCGGGGATCTGAATCGCGGCGCGATGTCGGAGGTCCGGCCTAGCGTGAGGGTATGGACGAGGATGACGCCATCGACGACGACCGCCGCATCGCGCGGTCGTGGGAGGCGCCGCCGTCCGGGGCCGATGAGCCCGATCTGATCGACCAGGTCGTGGGTATGGCTTCGCTCGTCTCGTCGTTCGCTGCCCAGCGGGCGGTCGCGATCGCCGAGGCGCGTACCGCGGCACTCGTCGAGTCGGCCTCGCGCGGGGGAGACCGCGGCATCGCCGAGCGCTCATTCCGGCTCGAGCTCTCGCAGGCTCTGCGCGTCACCGAGTCGACGGCCGAGCGTCTGGTGTCGCAGGCGGTCGCGCTCACCGAGCGCTACGATCCCGTGCTCGATGCGTTGGGGCGCGGCGCGATCACGGAACAGCACGCCCGCATCCTGGTCGAGACGGTGGATACGGCAGAGGCACCGCTGCGTGGCGAGCTCGCGACCTTCGCGCTCGAACTCGCCGAGCGGATGCCGGTCGGTCATTTCCGTTCCGCGGTCCGCGCGCTCGTCGAACGGGCCAGGGCGGTCTCGCTCGAGCAGCGCCACGACGACGCGGTGCGGATGCGGCGCGTCTCGGTCGAGGCGGACAGCGACGGCATGGCCTGGCTGTCCGCGTACCTGCCGGCGGTCGAGGCTCGGGCGATCTTCCACCGGCTCACCGCGATGGGTAGTGCCCTCCTGGCGGACGAGCGGGAGCACGCCGCCGGCGCTGACCTCGCCGAGACCAGCGTCGGCGACGAGGTCGACGGGACGCTCGCGACGCGAACGCTCGATCAGGTGCGCGCCGATCTGCTCGGCGATCTGCTGGTCGACGCACAGGTGAGCGATCATCCCGAGGCGGTGCGGGGCGTGCGTGCCACCATCGCTGTCACCGTGCCGGTGCTGTCGTTGCTCGACGATGACGCCGCGGCGAGCGCGCCGGCCGAACTCGACGGCGTCGGGCCCATCCCGATCCGCACCGCGCGCACCCTCTGCGGAACCGCGGACGGATGGATGCGAGTGCTCACCCACCCCGAGACGGGCGTCGTGCTCTCCGTGGGGCGCACGCGGTACCGCCCGCCGGCCGATCTGCGGCGCCTGGTGCGCTGGCGGTCGGCACGCTGCACCGCACCCGGGTGCCGGATGGATGCCAATCGCTGCGAGATCGATCACACCGTGGCGTGGGAGCACGGAGGTGAGACTCGCGCCGACAACCTCACCCCGCTGTGCAAGGGGCACCACACCATCAAGCACCACGGTGGATGGCAGACCCGTCAACACCCCGACGACGTGATCGTCTGGACGTCACCCGCGGGTCGCCGCTACCGCGTCGAACCGGAGCGACGAGCACCCCGCTTCATCCCCGGATCCGCGGGGAGGGCATCTCGCGCGCCCGATGGCGAGGCGCCGCCCTTCTGAGCGGTCGTCCCCGCGCGGGTCAGAGATCCGAGAAGTCGTCGGCGGGAGCCTGCAGCTCGCGCACCGTGTCGCCGTCGAGGCCGAGCCTCACGAACTGGATGCCGACCGAGCCGGGGTTCGTGAGCGACTGGGTGCCGGAGATCTCCACGGAACCGAGATCGAGCCAGTCCGCGACACCGTCGCCGTTCTCGTCGAAGCCGTCGCGGGCTCCCGCATCCATCGCTTCCGTCCGCGTCGAGCCGACCGTCACCCCCTCCTGCGTGGCGACGGGCACACCGTGGAAGTTCGCGGTCGTCACCGCGACGTGTGCGGGGCCGTCGGGACCCGAGACGACGACGATCCCGTCGTAGTCGAAGCGTTGCATCTGGAAGCTGTATCCGGGCAGGTCGTCGATCGGGGTCTGGACGGGATCTTGCTCGCTGATCGAGCGCAGGAGGATCTGGAGGTCTACGAGTTCGGTGTACGAGACGACCTGAGTCTGTCCGTCGTGCTCATACCCGATCGCCTGGATGCCGATGACGAGTCGAGCCGGTTCGGGCTCGGGCGTGGGGGTCGCATCTGTCGCGGTACCCGCGACGCCGGTCGGCACGGTCGGCACGGGCGCCGCCGGCGTCGCGGCGCAGCCGGAGAGCGCGACGAGCGCCAGGGTGACGGTGGAGAACAGGAGTGTCCGCTTCATGACTGCGACGCTACGACACGGATCGATCGACACGCGCGCATAGGCGAGTCACAGACTCGTATCGGTTCGGCGAGCCGTGAGCCGCCCGCTGAGAGTCTTCTGAAGACAGCACCAACCTCCACATGAACGATATATCGTGAAGTATCGTTCACGATCTGAGGAGGTCACGATGAGCAATCCATTCGCGGGTGCAGGATTCGGTGGCGGGCTGCCGGGAAGTCTCTGGGACGCCATGGAGCAGATGCGGTCGTCGGTCGACAAGCGGGTCGGCTTCCGTGTCGGTCGCGGCGATGTCCGCGCCGCGGTCCTGCTCCTTCTCGCCGAGCAGCCGATGCACGGCTACCAGATCATCAGTGAGATCGCCGAGCGCAGCGGCGGGGCGTGGAAGCCCAGTGCCGGCTCCGTGTATCCGACGCTGCAGTTGCTGGCCGACGAGGGCCTGATCGTCGCCGAAGAGGCGGGCGGGCGCAAGACGTACTCGCTCACCGAGGCCGGTGCCGCCGAGGCCGAGGAGGCCGCCGAGTCCGACGCTCCCTGGGAGGCGCCGGGGATGCGCGACAGCGGACGTATGACGGCGCTGCCGAAGGCAGGCATGGAGCTCGCCCAGGTCGTCGCCCAGGTTGCCCGCACCGGTTCGCCGGAGCAGGTGCAGGCGGCGGTCGACGCTCTCGGTGAGACGCGCCGGCGCCTGTACGCGATCCTCGCCGAGGACTGAACCCGGTGCCGCCGGCAAGTGACGGCGGAGTGGATGCGGTCGTGACCGATGCCCGGGCACGGTACAACCGGATCATCCGCTTCGCCGCGCGCGCCCTCGTCCAGGTGTGGTGGTTCGAGCTCGTCCTGCCACGCCTGGGCCTGACGCGTCTCGCGATGCGACGTCAGCCGCAGCGGATGACGCGGCTGGCCCGTCGGTTCCATGCGCTCGCGCTCGAACTCGGCGGGCTCATGATCAAGGTCGGGCAGTTCCTCTCCTCCCGTCTCGATGTGCTGCCGCCCGAGATCACGAAAGAGCTCGAGGGCCTGCAGGACGAGGTGCCCCCGCTCCCGTTCGCGGCCATCCGCGCCGCCGCGGAGGCGGAGCTGGGGATGCCGCTGGAACGCGCATATGCGCGTTTCGATCCGACCCCGGTCGCGGCAGCATCCCTCGGGCAGGCGCACCGCGCCCGTCTGCATGACACCCTCGCGCAGGACGTCGGGTTCGCCGAGGTCGTCGTGAAGGTGCAGCGCCCCGGCATCGATGAGATCGTCGCGGTCGACCTCGCCGCCCTTCGCCGCGTGGGCGGCTGGCTGCGCCGCATCCGCATCGTGCGTGAGCGTGTCGATGCGCCGGCGCTGGTCGAGGAGTTCGCCGCCACCAGCCTCGCCGAGACCGACTACCTCCACGAGGCGGCCTGGGCGGAGCGATTCGCGGCCGACGTCGCCGACGAGCCGCGCGTGGACGCCCCCGTCGTGGTGTGGGAGCGCGTGACGCGCCGCGTCCTCACCCTGGCGGATGTCACCGCCATCAAGATCTCGGATGCGGACGCCCTCCGTGCGGCGGGCATCGATCCGGCGGCCGTGGCCGCACTCTTCGCCCGCGTCATGTTCGACCAGCTGTTCCGCCGCGGGTTCTTCCACGCCGACCCCCACCCGGGCAACGTCTTCGTCACGCCGGATGCCGGCGTGGACGGCGGATTCCGGCTGACGTTCATCGACTTCGGGATGATGGGGGAGGTGCCCGACACGCTGCGCGACGGACTCCGCGGCCTCCTGATCGCCGTCGCCGCACGCGACAGCAAGCGTCTGGTCGAGGGGATCGGTCGGGTGGGTGTGCTGCTGCCCGACGCAGACACCGCTGAGCTCGAACGCGCCATGACCACGCTGTTCGCGCGATTCGGCGGCATGGGGTTCGCGGAGCTTCGCGATGTCGATCCGCGGGAGTTCCGGGAGTTCGCCGAGCAGTTCGGCGATGTCACCCGCGAGATGCCGTTCCAGCTGCCCGAGAACTTTCTGCTCATCATCCGCTCGATGTCGATCACCTCCGGCGTGTGCAGCACGCTCGACCCGGCGTTCAACGTGTGGGATGCGGTCGAACCCTACGCATCCGAGCTCCTGCGTGCCGAGGGCGGCAACCTGATGCGCGACATGCTCGGCGAGATGGCATCGGTCGCCGCGATCACGGCGCGACTGCCGCGGCGCGCGGACGCTCTCATCACGCGTCTCGAAGAGGGACGCCTGACGGTCGACTTCTCCCGTCTCGAGCGACGCTTCGCGCGCACCGAGAAGCTGGCGACGCGCGCCGTGAGCGGTGTGATCTTCTCGGGGACCCTGATCGCGGGCGTTCTCCTGCGTCCCTCCGACGAGGTGCTCGGATCGGTCCTCATGCTGCTCTCGCTCCTTCCGCTCGGGCACGTCGTGCTGGCGGGCTGGTTCGGCAGGCGCTGAACCGACCACAGCGACACGCACGATACGGTGGGGGCCATGCCCCGCGCCCGATCTTTCGACGAAGAGCTCTTCCTCGACGCGGTCACCGAACGGTTCTGGGTCCACGGATACCGGGGCTCCGCGCTGACGGATCTGTCGGCCGCCACCGGCGTGGCCAACGGCAGTCTTTACCAGGCGTACGGCAGCAAGTGGGCACTGTTCCTGGTGATCTTCCGGCGTTACTGCGCCGGTCGTCTCGACTTCGTCGAGGCGGCCCTCGCGCCCGGGAAGGATGTGGCCGACACCGTCCGCGCCTACCTCGCCGCCGTGCGCGCCGACTGTGCGGCGCACCCCGACCGACGCGGCTGCCTCATGCTGAACACGATCGCCGAGTTCGGGTCCGACGAAGAGATCGCGCGAATCGTGGCCGGCACGATGACGAAGATGGAGCAGCGCATGGCCGAGGCCCTGGCCGAGGCGGCCGGTCGCGACCGATCCGATGAGGACGTCGTCGCCGCCGCGGCCAACGTCGTCGCGCTGTCGCAGTCGCTCATCCAGCTGTGGCGCATCGGCCGTGACGAGCGAGAGCTCGCCCGCATGAGCGAACAGGTGGCGCTCGCCGCGTCGGGAGTGCTCGCCGCCTGATCCGATCAGCGGATCGCGATCGCGGCCTCGGATGTCGCGACGCGGAAGGTCAGGCTCTCGATCAGGTACAGCTCGACCGCGTCGCGGCTGTGCGCCGCGTATCCGAGCGAGACGTCCTGGCCGGACTCCAGGATGAAGTCGCCGCCGCGCATGCTCACCACGACCGCACCCGTGATGCCGGGCGTCCACGCCACCGGTCCGCCGAGGATGCGTTCCAGGTGACGCTGCAGCACGGCGCCTCCCGCGTCGCTCCCACCGGAGATCTCGGTCCACGTGGCCGTGTCGACGGCGAGGCCGTACGGTCCTCCGACCCCGGCGCCGGACAACGTGGCGATCGCCTCGGCGACCAGGGGAGCGAGTCGGCCCGGCTCTCCGGCGCCGCTGAGCGGCGCGTGCGGTGATGACGGGATGATGCCGACGAACCCCGCGGCATCCCATCCGTGGAAGACGGCGACGTTCTCGGCACTCGCGAGCGCGACAGCCGCCTCGTCCAGGCCAGTCAGGTCCGTGTCGACCGCACCCCGGGCGTCATCGTCGAGCTCGCTGCGTGACAGGGAGAAGTCCGCCCGCAGTTCCGCGAGCGGGAGCACCTGGCGCGAACGCCCGGTGACGCCTGCGAACGGCGTCGAGAAGCTCGTGCCCACGCGTCCCAGCGTCGTCGCCGAGTGCTGCCAGCCGAGCGGGCCGACGAAGTCGACCAGGCGCCGGGCGCCGAGGGCGGGCTGCAGTCGCGTGCGCGCCTCGTCGTCCAGGGTGTCCCAGGTCGCATCGGTGATGGGTGCGAGGTCGCGATAGAGGTGATCCATGAGAGTCCTTCCGATCGTCAGGAACGGCCGCCGATGCCGAGCGAGGAGTCCGCGACGGGCGGGGGAGGCGCGGTTGCGGCAGGGGCGTTCTGCGGCTGGTCGTCGAGCCCGTCCAGCACGTCGGGGCGCGGCGCGAAGAACACGCTGCCCGTCACCGCGGACGAGAAGTCGAGCAGCCGGTCGTGCAGCCCGGGCGGGTCGCCGATGAACATCCGCTCGAGCATCCGCTGGATCACCCAGAGGTCCCGGCAGCACCCGATGAAGTACGTCCCGAACTCGGCGGCACCCGGGCGGCCGAACGGCATGTTGTCGCGGAGGATGTCGTGCTCGACCCCTTCGTCGTCCACGATGGTGGCCAGCGTCTTGTGCGCCTTCTGACCGCTCGTCGCATCATCGAGCTCGATGTTGTCGGCCTTCGATCTGCCCATGATCGCCTCCTGCGCCTCGGTCGGCAGTGCGCGCCAGGCGGAGAGCGGATGCAGGTACTTCTGTGTCACGACGTAGGTGCCGCCGGCGTGGGCGGGCTCCTCGTCACCGACGAGCACGGTGTCGGCGATGTCCTCGCCGACCGGGTTGGCCGTGCCGTCGACGAACCCGAGCACATCCCGTCGGTCGAAGTAGCGGAAGCAGGCCGTCTCGTCCTCGGTCGTGACCGCGTCGCCGAGCGCGTCCATGAGCTGCCGCTCGAACTCGAAGCAGATGTCGGCACGGTCGGCGCGGATGTGGAAGAGCAGGTCGCCTGCTGTCGCCGGTGCGGTGTGCGCCTCGCCGACGATCGGGACGAACGGGCGGAGCTGGGAAGGACGGGGTGTGCCCACGAGTCGCGGCCAGATCTCGCTCCCGATGCCGACGGTGCAGGTGAGCGTCGCCGAGGGATCGCGGAAGGCGACCGCCTTGATCGTGCCCGAGAGGTCCGCGAGGACTCCGCGCACGCGGTCGAGCGCCTCCGCCCCGGCGGCCACGCGCAGCACCAGGAAGACAGCGTGCGTCGACAAGGGGGAGCCGAACTGCTGCACGGCTCCCGGAACGAATGCGGAGGGATCCGCGCGGCGCGCGTTCTCGGCCATCGGGTTCCCTTCCGACGGCCGCGGGAGCACCGTCATCGTCAGTATGGCGCTCGGCGGCGTGGGAGCGCTCCGACACCGGACGAATGCGCGCCCGACACCCGGCGGGATCTCCGTGGGCACCGCAGGACGTCGGATACCCTCCCGAGGATGTGGAGCGCCCGCTCCATCACGTACATTCTTCTCTGCGGGGAGGAAGAGCCATGGAACGAGAACGCGCACTGGGCGACTATCTGCGTGCCCGACGCAATGTCCGCCAACCCGAAGAGGTGGGACTGGAGCGCGCCCCGGGTCGGCGCGTGCCGGGTCTTCGTCGCGACGAGGTCGCGCAGCTGGCCGGCATCAGCGCGGAGTACTACCTCCGTCTCGAGCAGGGTCGGGGTGCCCGTCCGTCCGACCAGGTGCTGCGCGCGCTCGCGGGCGTTCTCGGCCTGGATGCGGAGTCCCGCGCCTACCTCGGACGCCTCGCCGCGGGCACGCCCCCCTTGCGGGCCCCGGAGGACGCGGCGGTCGCGGACCAGATCGCGCGCGTGCTGGCGCAGTGGACGCATACGCCCGCGTACATGTCGGATCGGCACCGCGACGTCGTCGTGGCCAATCCGCTCGCCGCGGCGTTCGGCTTCGGCGGATTGGCGGCCGGGCAGAACGTCGTGATCAACCTCTTCAACGACAGGATGAAGCGCACGCTCGATCAGTGGGAGTCGATGACCAGGGCGGCCGTCGCGACCCTCCGACGCGACGCGGATCCGGACTCACCCCGCTTGAAGGAGATCATCCAGGAGCTCTCGCACGACGAGGACTTCGTGCGCATCTGGGAACGTCACGATGTGTCGGGGCCGGAGGACGCGCAGATCTCGATCATCGTCGAAGGGCTCGGCACGCTCGATGTCGAGATCCAGAACTTCGGCGTGCGCTCTCTCCCGGGGTACATCATGACCGTCATGGCGGCGCCGCCGCAGTCGCTGGCAGCCACCGTTTTCTCACGCCTCGTCGAGCGGTTGGCGGCGACGGAAAGTGGTACTACCCGGGCCTCCCAGCCCCTTCCACCCCCTCGGTAGCCTTCCGGGTGTCGATCCTCACGAAGGAGCACCCATGACGTATCCCCCCGCGTCTTCCCCTGTCCGAGCGGGTTCTCCGCGATGAACCTCCAAGACGTCGTCGACGAGCTGGCGGAGACGATCGGTCGTTCCGTCGTCATCAACGACCTCGCCTATCGTCCGGTGGCGGCCTCCGCGCAGGGCGACGAGATCGACGAGGTCAGGGCTCGAGCCCTTCTTCGCCGTCAGACCGCCCCGAACGAGCGTGCCTATCTGGAGAGCCTGCGGCTGCTGCAGTCGCGACGCCCCCTCACGATCGATCTGACGCGCTTCAACGCCCGTGAGCGGCTCGCCATCCCGATCTGGACCGATGATGAACCGGTGGGAGTCCTGTGGCTCATCACGGGCGGGATGCCTGCCCTCACCGAGCACGACTACCGCGCGATCGACGCCGCCGTCGCGGTCTCGCGCGACCTGCTGGTCACCCACTCGCGCACGGCGACGGTCTCGGTGCGCACCGCCGTCATGCGGGATCTGCTGGCCGCCGACGTGCTCGCCCGCCGCGAGGCCCTCACCGCCGCGGTGCGGTCGTACGGCGTCGAGCGGGGACCGGGCAGCGTCGTGCGCGCGGTCGCCGTCGGCTACGACACCGGCGTGGTGCAGCGCGCCGCGCTCGGGCGGGCACTGGAGAGCCTTCCCGGGGTGCGCCTCACGTTCCTGGGGGAGGACGGCGCCTCGCTGCTGTTTCTGGGACACGCGTCGGACACCGATGCGACGGATGCCGCGATCGCCGCCGAGACGGCCGCGGAGGACGTACTTCTGCGTGCCATCGGCTCCGCCAGCCTCACGCGCGAGGACAACGACCTGCGCGAGGTCGCCGATCGGGCCATCGCCGCCGCGGCGGTCGCCGAAGTCCTCCCGTCGCTGGGCGGGCGGGCGGCCGCGGAGGAGATCGGACCGTGGTTGCTGATCTCCGACGTCATCGCCGATCCGAGCCGGCTCGCCCGGTTCTCACCGGCGGCGCATGTACTGCTGAACGACGCCGATCCACTGCGCCGGCAGACGATCGAAGCGTTCCTCGACGGCGCGGGTCGCGTCCGCGAGGTCTGCGACGTGCTGCACATCCACCGCACCACGCTCTACTACCGGCTCGAGAACATGCCCGAACCGGTGCGCGACGCGCTCGATGACGGCCTGTCGCGCAGCACGCTGCATCTCGCACTGAAACTCGCCGCCTACTGGGAGCACTCGGGAAGGATCTGACGGCGTCGTCGCTGTGCCGAAGCGTTCGGCTGTCTCGTCCGACGCTACGACAGGCGTCGAGACAAGAGGGGACACCCGGTCGCAGCCCTCGCGACCCGTGCGCGTCTAGCGTCGAAGCCATCACATGCGAGACGAGGTGATCGTGATGGCAGAGATGCCGACGATCGTGCTGGTGCACGGTGCATTCGCGGACGGAGCGAGCTGGTCGCCCGTCGCGCTGCGACTCCAGGGAGCGGGATTCGAGGTGCGGGTGCCCGCCATCTCGAACCGCAGCCTCGCCGATGATGCCGACTACGTCAGCGCGTTCGTCTCCCGCATCCCCGGTCCCGTCGTGCTGGTGGGCCATTCCTACGGTGCCACGGTGGTCGGTGTCGCCGGTCGCAGTGAGAACGTCGCCGCCGTGGTCTTCGTGAGCGGGTATGTCCTGGATGAGGGCGAGAGCGCGGCGGAGATCCATGCCCGCTTCCCTGCGGCACCGGCGGTGGAGTTCTTCCGCGAGGTCGCCTATCCGGAGCTCGGGGACGGTACGCGCCGGGACGTCTGGGTGGATGAGAGGGAGTTCGCCTTCCTCGCCGCAGCGGGTCTTCCCGACGACGAGGCCGGGGTGCTCGCTGTGACGCAGCGTCCGCTCGATTCGGCCGTGCTCGGTGAACCCGCTCAGGCCGCGGCGTGGCGCACCACACCGTCGTGGGGTGTGATCGGCCTCGACGACCGGGTCGTCAACCCGGAGGCGCTGCGCTGGGCCTATCGACGCGCGGGAGCCCGCCAGATCCTCGAACTGGACGGCCCGCACCTGCTGATGCACACGCATCCCGCCGAGGTGGCAGCGCTCATCGTCCGCGTGGCGGCGACGCTCTCCTGAGCACGGCCTGGTGCGCGCGGTGTCGGCCGGTCACTCCCGCAGCAGCGTCTGCCAGTCAGCGGGCACCCGGTCGGCGGGGCCGGGCGCCGGCTGTGACACGGGGTGGGAGTGGGCGGGCGCGAGCTCGGGACCGGTCGCCATCGTCTCGGATTCGTAGTCCCAGAACCAGTCCTCGCCGGGCTCGAAGCTCTGCATGATGCGATGCCCGGTGGCACGCCAATGCGCCGTCGCGTGCTTGCCGAGGGAATCGTCGCAGCACCCCACGTGGCCGCAGGCGGCGCACCGGCGCAGATGCAGCCACCAGCTTCCCGTCTGCTCGCACTCGACGCACCCTGTGCCGCTGGGCGGCACATCCGTTCTGATCTGGGTCGAATCGCTCATACCTGTGCCTTTCTCGCTCGCATCATCGTGGCAGCGATCACCGTGGCGACGAACACCAGCGCTGCGAAGATCAGGAGGACCACCGTCTGGTCGACGAAGGTCAGGAAGACGCCGACCGCGAGAACCGGCAGGGCCAGCCCGCAATAGGCGATCAGGAAGATCAGGGCGAGAGTCTCGCCGCGGCGGGCGGGGTCCGCCAGAGCCGATGCGGTCGCGATCGACGCCTTGAACAGCAGCCCCACGCCGACACCCGACACCACCCCGCCGACCAGGAAGAGCGCCAGGCTCGGCAGGACGGCGCCCACCGCGACCAGGACGAGTCCTATAGCGCACGCGAGACGGGCGATCCCCAGCTGCACGCGCACGGGCACGCGAGCGAGCAGGACCTGCGCCGCGGCTGCCGCACCGAACACCGAGAACGTCGTCGCGCCGGCGACGAGGTGGTCGTGCTGGTCGAACGTTCCGGCGAGGAAGGTCGGGGCGAGAGAGGTGAACAGGCCGAACAGGGCGAACCCGGCGAAGGCGCCGAAGCCGGCGGCGATGAAGATCCGGCGGGATGCGGGCGGCGCCGCCAGGCGCTGCGGACGGTACGAGGGGCGCGGATCCGGCGTCGCAACGGTCTCGGGGACGGCGAGCAGCGCGACCGCTGCGAGCAGCAGCAGCACCAGGAAGACCGCGTGGGGGAGGACGAGCGGATCGGGGAGGAACTCGGCGAACAGGCCTCCGATGAGCGGCCCCAGGGCCAGGCCCCCGATGTTCGCGGCTCCGGCGACGGATGCCGCGACGATCGCGTTCTCGTCGGGGCGCGCCGCCTGGCGCAGCTCGCCGAGGTGCGCTGTCGCCGTCGCGGTCAGGATCCCGACGCTGACGCCGTTGACCAGTCGGGCGGCGATCAGACCCGGCACGCTCATCACGGCGAGGAACATGACCGCCGAGACCGCGGACACGAGCACGGCGATCACCAGCATCCGTCGTCGCCCGGTCCAGTCGCTGATGTGCCCGAGGAAGAAGAGACTGAAGACGACACCGACGGCGTAGGCGGCGAAGATCACCGTGACGATGGACACGGGGAAGTGATCGAGCTCCTGGTACAGCGGATACAGCGGGGTCGGTACGGTCGAGTACGCCATCACCAGGAGGAAGGCGATCGCCACGATCCAGAACCCGGCCCCGTGGGACACCTTGCGCCCGCTGCTGCGTATCTGCGACATGCTCCGCCTCCCCGGCCGTCCGCGTGCACGGCCGCATCCCTCACAGGCTAGGGGCGGGTGGATGCGCGGGGTGCGACCCGTGTCGAGCATCGCCTCGACACGGGTGCCGTGCGGCCTCGGCGCAACGCGGCAGACTTCGATGGGAGCAGAGGGTTCTGCGCCGCGGGCGGCGGCGTTAGCCTGAGCCAACGACGAGACGGAGACGGTCATGGCGGAGTTCACACGCGGATTCGGCGGGCGACGGCGGGAGTCCGACCCGAGACTCCCACCGGGTCAGTACCTCACGGCGGACTTCCCCGTCCTTTCGGCCGGGCCCACCCCGCGTATCGCCGAGAGCGAGTGGTCGTTCTCGATCCGTACCGAATCGGGTGCGGTCACCTCCTGGAGCTGGTCAGAGTTCCTCGCGCTGCCGGCCGAGGACGTCCACACCGACATCCACTGCGTGACGCGGTGGTCCAAGCTCGACACGACCTGGCGCGGCGTCTCGATCGACACGCTGTTCGCCGGCATCGACACGTCGTACGAGTTCGCCATGGCGCACTCGTACGGCGGCTACACGACCAACGTGCCCATGGCCGACCTGCGCGGCGGGAAGGCGTGGGTCGCCTATGCGTTCGACGGAAAGCCCCTCGATCCCGAGCACGGCGGCCCCGCGCGTCTGCTCGTACCGCACCTGTACTTCTGGAAGAGCGCCAAGTGGGTGCGCGGGCTCAGCATGCAGAAGCACGACGACCCGGGTTTCTGGGAGCAGAACGGCTACAACCTGCACGGCGATCCGTGGACAGAGGAACGCTACTGGTGAGAACCAGCGACTGGCTCGCCGCGCGGGTCGCCGACGCCGTCCCCGACACCGCGCACGGCCGCAGACTGACGCTGGCCGTCCCCGGCTGGCCGGGCAACGCCCCCGGACAGCATCTCGACATCCGCCTCACCGCGCCCGACGGCTACCAGGCCGAGCGCTCGTACTCGATCGCCTCCTCCGGTCCGGGGGAGAGCGTCGAGATCGCGGTCGACGAGATCCCCGAGGGAGAGGTGTCGCCCTACCTCGTCCGCGTCGCCGAGCCGGGCGACGCACTCGAGGTCAAGGGGCCGCTCGGTGCCTACTTCGTGTGGGATCCCGCCGACCCGTCGCCCGTGCAGCTCATCGCGGGCGGTTCCGGCATCGTGCCGCTGCTCGCGATGGCGCGTGCGCGGGCGGCGATGAGCGCTGGCGCGCCGTTCCGGCTGCTGTACTCGGTGCGCACGGCGGCCGACGCGCTGTACCGGGACGAGGTCGAACGGCTGGGTGCCGCCGGCCTCGACGTGACCTGGGCCTACACCCGTCAGGCGCCCACCGGATGGCCGGGACGCGTCGGTCGCCTCGATGCGGAGCGCATCGCGCAGGCCACGTGGATGCCGGCGCAGCATCCGCTGACGTTCATCTGCGGTCCGACGAGCTTCGTCGAGGCGGCCGCCGATGCGATGGTCGCGGCGGGACACGATGCCGCGCGCGTGAAGACCGAGAGGTTCGGAGGATCCTGATGGACAGCACGCCGCACGTCCGCCCCGACCCGCGTCGCGTGGCCCAGCGCCTCGACGGCAACGCGCTCGCCGGCATGCTGGATGCCTTCGCCGGGCTCGACCCCGCTCTGCTCCTGCTGACGTGCGGTCATTGCGGCCGCAGCGCCGCCCTCGCCGAATGGTCCGTGGAGATGGATGCGGCGGCCGCGATCGTGCGCTGCCGGGGCTGCACACGCACCTTCGCGACGATCCTCCGCCGAGACGGCGGCATCGAGGTGCGCGCAGCCGGAGGCTCGATCTCCACCCCGTCCGCCGTCTGAGCGGCCCTCGACTCCTGTCGGGAGACGGGCGCCGGATACGGCGGGTAGCGTCGCCCGCATCCGACGCCGCGCGACGGCCGAGACGAGGGAGAAAGCATGCGACTCGAACGAACCGGAATGGTGTCCATCGACCTGACGGGAAAGACGGCGCTCGTGACCGCGTCCTCGGCGGGGATCGGCTTCGCGATCGCGCTGCGCCTGGCTGAGGCGGGAGCCGAGGTCATCGTGAACGGGCGCAGCGAGGAATCCGTCGCGCGCGCCGTGGCGGAGATCAACGCGCAGGTCGAAGATGCGGCGCGCGGCATCGTGGCCGACGCGGCCGATGAGGCGGGCGCGGCGGCCCTGGTGGCGCAGGCCGGACGCGTCGACGTCCTCGTGAACAACCTGGGGATCTTCGAGGCCGCCGAGGCGCTCGAGATCGACGATGCCGCATGGCGGCGCTTCTTCGAGACCAACGTGCTGTCGGGTGTGCGCCTGACGCGCGAGCTGCTGCCACAGATGATCCAGCGAGGCTGGGGACGCGTGCTGAACATCGCGAGCGACTCGGCGGTCGTGATCCCGGCAGAGATGATCCACTACGGAACCTCGAAGACCGCCGTGCTCGGTGCCTCGCGCGGATTCGCGAAGGCCGCCTCAGGGACCGGCGTCACGGTGAACGCCGTCATCGCCGGGCCCACGCACACTCCCGGCGTGGAGGAGTTCGTGGCGCAGGTCGTCGGACGTGAGCTGCCGTGGGACGAGGCGCAGCGCGAGTTCATGCGTACGGCGCGGCCGCAGTCCCTGCTGGGGCGGCTCATCGAGCCGAACGAGATCGCCAACATGGTCGTCTACCTCGCCTCGCCCCTCGCGTCGGCGACGACCGGCGCCGCAGTGCGCGTCGACGGCGGCTACGTGGACTCGATCGTCCCCTGATCGGGCAGGGCCGCGACGATCCGCGCGACGACATCCGGGACGCTCTCCCGCGTCGAGACCGTCACACCCCACTCGTCCGTCTCGAGAGGCTCGAGCGTGTCGAGCTGCGACGCGAGCAGGGCGACCGGCATGAAGTGATCGGTGCGTGCCGCGATGCGCTTCGCGAGGGTGTCCTCGTCGAGCTCGAGCGCGGCGAAGAAGATGGGCTCCGTGGCCTCGGCGCGGATCAGATCACGGTACCGGCGTCGCAGCGCCGAGCAGGCGATGACGACCGGCCCTGCTTCGCTCGCCGTGCCGAAGGCGAGACCGACGCGTCCGAGCCACGGCGCACGATCCTCGTCGGTCAACGGCACGCCGGCGGCCATCTTGGCCCGAGCCGCCTCGTCGTGCAGATCGTCGGCGTCGAGGTAGACACCGCCGAGGCGCGCCGCCAGGGCGAGGGCGACCGTCGACTTGCCGGCGCCCGAGACGCCCATCACGACGATCCGCATCCGTCCGGTGTGCCTCATACGCTCGAGCCTACGGGTCGCGCCGAGAGAGGCGTCACCAGCCGTGAGCGTTGAACCACGCGCCGCGACGGTCGGCTTCTGCCGCATCAGCGGCGCCGCGGAAGGCGTCGTGCGACGCGAGGGCGCCGTCCTCCAGGATGACGAAGCCCCAACAGATCTCGCAGAGTGCCGCACCGTGCGGGAACCCGTCAGCCAGGCGTGGTGCGGCGTCAGCGGGCACGCCGGAGCCGGGGCAGAACGGCGCGTCCGCCTCCCGGTCCGACCACATCCGCGAGGTCCCGGATCGATTGTGCAGACCGCTGTGACCGCGGGCTCTCGTGCAGACGGCTCCGCGGGAACGGCTGAGACACCACGGCGCGCTCATCGCCTCACCATGGCGACAGGCGCACCGAGCGGACGTAGCATGGTCGTCATGTCCACGAAGCCCTCGCCCATCCAGCTGCTGAACGTCCGTCCCACCGAGGACGAGAACGGCCAGCCGAGCCCGGAGGAGTCCTTCGGCTGCTGCGGCGGCGGCTCCTGCAGCATCGACTGACCCCTTCCGGGCTCCGCCGGCGTCAGTGTCCTGCGGGCGGAGCGTCGATCGAATCGGCGGGCTTGCGGATGAGCAGTGCGCCGATGATCGTCGGGATCGCCACGATCGCGGCGAACATGAAGGCGCTGCGCGCACCCGCCGCCCACGCGGCAGCGTCGCCGGATGCCTCGTTGGCGACGAAGCCCGCGTTCATGATCGTGATCATGACGGCGATACCGGCAGCACCCGCCACCTGCTGAACCGTGCTCACGATGGCGCTGCCGTACGAGTAGAAACGCGGCGCGAGCGAACCGAGCGACGCCGTGAACAGGGGCGTGAACGACATGGCGAGACCCACCGAGAGCAGAGTCTGGGTGACCACCAGCTCCCAGATCGGGGTGGTCTCCGACAGCGTCGTGAACACCCAGAGCAGCGAGACCGTGAGGATCGATCCGGGCAGCAGCAGCACACGGGTGCCCCAGCGGTCGTAAATGCGGCCGATGAGCGGGCCCGCGAGTCCCATCGCGAGCGAGCCGGGCAGCACGATCAAACCCGTGACGAGCGGGCTGAGGTTCATCCCGTTCTGCGCGAACAGCGGGAGCACGGTGATGGTGCCGAAGAAGGCGAGGGAGAGCACCGCGAAGTGCGCGACCGAGATCGTGAAGTTCGTGAAGCGGAACACGCGCAGATCGAGCAGCGCGCGGTTCTCGCGCTGCAGGACGAACTGCCGCCACACGAACGCGGCGAGCGCCAGCACCCCGACGACCAGCGAGATGACGAGGGTCAACGACGAGGCGGTGGCCGCCGCATCCGCCGAACCGCCGTGCGAGCCGCCGCCGATCTGGCTGAGACCGAACACGACGCCGCCGAAGCCGAATGCCGAGAGCACGACCGAGAGCACGTCGATGCGCGCGTGCGTCTGGGTGCCGACGTTCGAGATCCACCGCGCGCCGATGGCGAGCGAGGCGAGGGCGATGGGAAGCACGATCGCGAAGATCCAGCGCCAGCCGAGGTTCTCCAGCACGAAGCCGGACATGGTCGGACCGATCGCCGGTGCGAGTGCCATCACGATGCTGACGCGGCCCATCATCCGACCGCGTGCGGCGGGGGCGACGATCGTCATCAGAGTGGTCATCAGCAACGGCATCATGATCGCGGTGCCGGACGCCTGCACGACGCGCGCGACGAGGAGCACTTCGAAGCCCGGTGCGAGCACGGCGATCAGCGTGCCGAACGAGAACAGCGACATCGCCGTCATGAACACGGCGCGGGTCGTCAGTCGCTGCAGCAGGAAGCCGGTGATCGGGATCACGACCGCCATCGTGAGCATGAAGGCGGTGGTCAACCACTGGGCGAGCACGGCGGTGATGCCGAGATCGGTGATGAGGTGGGGGATCGCCACGCCCATGGTCGTCTCGTTGAGGATCGCGACGAAGGCCGCCACGAGCAGCAGCCAGATGATGCGGTTCTCACCGGGGCGGACCGCGGGGGCGGAGTCGGTCGTGGTGGCCACGGAACCGGTCTGGACGGATTCGGCGTGCATGGTCGTCTCCTCGGAATCGAAAAGGGATGGGGACGGCCGCCGGAAGTGGCGAGCGAATCTGACAACGCGGCGAGCGGGTGACGCATTCCCGAGACGGAGAAACCCGGTCGGGCGTGTCCCTCGCCCGCGACCGGCACCGATGCGCGTCGGACAAGACTACCGGTTCGGATCCGGGCACGCGGGGGCGATCTAGGCTGAGCGCATGAGTATGGCCGGCCCGTCGCATCCGCCGGGGTTTCGCGGAGTGGATGCGGCAGCCCAGCGTCTGCGCAACGCCGAGGCTCCCCGCATCCCTCACCTCGGCCGCCGCATCGCCGCGCTGTTCCGGCCCTATCGCGCGCGCCTGATCGTCACGGCGCTTCTCGTGGTCGCCGGTGCCGCGGTCGCCGTCGTGCCGGCCCTCATCGTCGAGCGGGTGTTCGACGACGCGCTCTTCCCGGCCGACGGGTCGGGGGTGGACATGGGGCTGCTGGTGCGCCTGGTCGCGATCATGGTGGTGCTCTTCCTCGCCTCCGGCGGACTGCAGGTCGCGCAGACCTGGTTCACCTCGACGGTCGGCAACAACGTCACGGGTGATCTGCGCGTGCGCCTGTTCGATCACCTCCAGTCGATGGAGCTCGGCTTCTTCACGCGCACGAAGACCGGCGTGATCCAGTCGCGGCTGCAGAACGACGTGGGAGCCGTGTCGGGCGTTCTGACCAACACCGTCACCAGCGTGCTCGGCAACACGGTCACCGTGGTCGCGTCCCTCGTCGCCATGGTGCTGATCGATGTGCGACTCACCCTCATCGCCGTCTTCCTGATGCCGATCCTGGCGCTGATCCAGCGACGTGTCGGACAGGTGCGCGCGCGCATCGCGGGACAGACGCAGGAATCGCTCTCGGAGCTCTCCGCGATCACGCAGGAGAGCCTGAGCGTCTCCGGGATCCTGCTGGCGAAGTCGTTCAACCGGCAGCAGAGCGAGTCGGCGCGCTACGGAGCGCAGAACCGTATCCAGATCCGGCTGCAAGTGCGCCAGGCGATGAGCGGTCAAGGGTTCTTCGCGCTCGTCGGCGTCATCATGGCGAGCGTTCCCGCCGTGATCTACCTGGTGGCGGGCCTGTTCATGTCGGGCGGTGCGGATGCGGGCATCTCGGCCGGCACGATCGTGGCCTTCACCACCGTGCAGGCGCGCCTCCTCCAGCCGCTCATGGGCCTGATGCGCGTCGCCCTCGACGTGCAGACCTCCGCCGCCGTGTTCGCGCGCATCTTCGAGTACCTCGACCTGCGCCCCGCCGTCCGCGACGCTGCCGATGCGATCGACGTCTCCGAGGCGCCGGGCCCGGTGGGGCGCGTCGAGCTGCGCGACGTCACCTTCCGCTACCCGGAGTCGGCCGCCTCCTCGCGCCCGCTGCTGGATGCGGTGTCCTTCGTCGCGGATCCCGGGCAGCACGTGGCGCTGGTCGGCCCCAGCGGTGCCGGGAAGTCCACTGTGCTCTCGCTCATCCCGCGCTTCTACGACGTGGACGGCGGTGCGGTGCTGTTCGCGGGCGCCGACGTGCGCGGGCTCACCGCGGCATCCATCATCGAGCGCATCGGCATCGTCTCGCAGGAGACGTACCTGTTCCACGCGACGATCGCCGACAACCTGCGGTACGCCAAGCCCGATGCGACGGATGAGGAGCTCGCCACCGCCTGCGAGGCCGCCAACGTGCACCACGTCATCACCGGCTTCGAGAAGGGCTACGACACCGTCGTGGGCGAGCGCGGTTACCGGCTCTCCGGTGGCGAGAAGCAGCGCATCGCGATCGCGCGCGTGCTGCTGAAGGACCCGCCCGTGCTGCTGCTGGACGAGGCCACCTCGGCGCTGGACACCCGCAGCGAGCGCGTCGTGCAACAGGCGCTGGACACGGCGGCCCGCGGCCGTACCACGATCACCGTCGCGCACCGGCTGTCGACCGTGGTCGCCGCCGACGTGATCCTCGTCGTCGACGACGGCCGCATCGTCGAGCGCGGCACGCACGCCGAGCTCGTCGCGTCGCAGGGGCTCTACGCCACGCTCGCGGCCGAGCAGCTCACCGTCTGAGCGCCGTTCACCAGAGCAGGGCTGCCGAGATCAGCGGCTGCGCGTCGCCGGGGACGGCGATGGCCGCCGCATCCTGCCGCTCGGCGACCGCCCGGGCGAACGCGCCGACCAGCCGGCGGTACTCGTCGTCCGGATGTGCGGCCGCCACACGCGCGAGTCGCGGGATGTCCATGCGCAGCAGCTGCCCCGCGCGGGCCCGCGCCGCGGCCGTGTGGCCAGTTCCGTCCAGCACCCGCATCCCCTCGCTCATCGCGTCGAGACAGTCGCGCAGTACGTCGAGCCGTTCCTCGTGCTGGGTGATGGAGGAGCCGTCGGCGCGCTCCCGCCAGTGCACGACGACGTCCGACAGCACGTCGAATCGGCGTGCCCTCGCGTACATCTGCTGGGCGACGACCTGGTCCTCGTACAGGCGCCCCTCGGGAAAGCGCAGACCGGTGCGCTGCCAGAACTCGGTGCGGCTCAGTTTCGACCACGCGACCACGTTGGCCGTCACCTCGGGGTGCTCCTCGAGGGTCGTCCCCGTCCGCGCGGGCACCGTCGCGCGGCTGACCCACGGCTGCACGTCGCCGGCGGCGTAACCGCCCGACCCGTCCGGACGCAGACGTACATACGCGCCCACCGCGAAATCGCTGCCGCTGCCGTCGAGGGTTGCGACGAAGCGCTCGAGAGTCGTCGGGAGCATCACGTCGTCGGCGTCCAGGAAGGCGAGGTAAGGCGAGTCGACCAGGTCGAGGGCCGTGTTGCGGGCAGCGCCGAGTCCGACGCGTCGTGCGAGCCGCACCACGCGGAAGCGCGGATCGGCCGCGGCAGCCGCCTCGAACAGGTCGCCGGTGCGATCCGAGGACGCGTCGTCGACGAGCACCGCCGTCCAGTCCGAAAGCGTCTGCGCGCGCAGCGAATCGAGGGCGGCCTGCGCCCATGGCTCGACCTGGTAGCCGGGCACGACGACCGTGACGAGGGGACGCTGGCTCACGTCGCCGATCGTACCGCCGCAACCGATGCGGCCACCGCCTCGGCGACCGGGGCGAGATCGACCGCGAGGTCGTGGGGGAAGGTGAAGCGCACGGCGGTCTGCGCCACCTCCGGTGAGATGCCCATCGCCACGAGCACGTGCGAGGGCTCGTCGCTGCCGGCGGCGCACGCGGAGCCGCTGGAGGAGACGATGCCGCGCCGTTCGAGCTCGAGCAGCACGGCCTCGCCGCTGGTGCCCGCGAACGTGAAGCTCGCGGTCGCGGGCAGCCGCTCGGTGGGGTGGCCGGTCAGGGTAGCGGACGGCACCGTCGCGAGCACCTCGGCCACGAACGCGTCGCGCGCCGCGCCGACGCGGGCGGCGGATGCGGCGCGCTCCGCCTCTGCGAGCTCGAGAGCGGTGGCCAGACCCACCGCGCCGGCGACGTCCTCGGTGCCGCTGCGGCGCCCGCGTTCCTGTCCGCCGCCGTGGAGGATCGGCTCGACCGGGATGCGGCCGCGGATCGCCGCAGCCCCGATCCCCTTCGGGGCGCCGAGTTTGTGGCCGGCGATGGTGATCGCGTCGGCTCCCGTGCCGGACAGCGGCAGCCAGCCCGCCGCCTGCACCGCGTCGAGGTGCAGGGGGACCCGCGCCGAGGCCGTGACGGCGGCGATGGCCCGCACATCCTGCACGGTGCCGGTCTCGTTGTTCGCGTAGCCGACGGTGACGAGCGCGGTGTCCTCGCGGACGGCGGCGGCGACCGCATCCGGCGACACCCGGCCCGTGTCGTCGACGTCGAGGATCGTCGCCTCGAAGCCGTGGAGGCGTTCGAGGGCGGACACCGACTCGAGGATCGACTCGTGCTCGATCGCCGTCGTGACGACGTGGCGACGGCCGCGGGCGAGCATCGCGCCGAGAGCCACCCCTTTGACGGCGAGGTTGTTCCCCTCTGTGCCGCCGGAGGTGAAGATCACGTCGCCCGTGCGCACACCCAGCACGGCCGCCACCCGGGCCCGGGCATCGGCCAGGGCCGATGCCGCCTGCTCACCCACCTCGTGGTGACTGGACGGGTTGCCGAACGTGCCCCGCCAGTACGGCATCATCGCCTCGAGCACCTCGCGGCGCACGGGCGTCGTCGCGGCGTTGTCGAGGTACATCGGGCCGCTCACACCGGGTCGGCCAGGCGTAGGTCGATGTCGAGGCCGAGGTCGAGACCCCGGGCCGCGTGCGTCAGCGCGCCGACGGAGATCACGTCGACACCCGTCTCCGCGATCTGGCGCACGGTCTCGAGCGTGACGCCGCCGGAGGCATCCACGATGGCGCGACCGGCGATCTGCTCGACGCCCCGGCGAAGGTCGTCGATCGAGAAGTTGTCGAGCATGATCGTGCCCACACCCGCGGCGAGGACGTCGTCGATCTGGTCGAGGCGGTCGACCTCGACCTCGACGTGGGTCGTGTGCGGCAGGCGTGCCAAAGCCTCCTGCAGGGCTTGCGTGACGGGGATGCCGGACGCGGTCAGCACGGCGAGGTGGTTGTCCTTGGCCATCACCGCGTCCGACAGGCTGAAGCGGTGATTGTGTCCACCGCCGCTGACCACCGCGTGGCGCTCGAAGGCGCGGAGCCCCGGCGTGGTCTTGCGGGTGTCGGCGATGCGCGCGCCGGTGTGCGCCACCTCCGCGACGTAGGCCGCCGTGAGAGTCGCGATGCCCGACATCCGCTGGACGAAGTTGAGCCCCACCCGCTCGGCCGTGAGCACGGCGCGCGCCGGGCCGGTGACGGTCGCCAGGGCCGTGCCGGGCTCGAACCCGTCGCCGTCGGCGAAGAGGAGCTCGACGCGCGTCCGAGGCTCCACCAGGCGGAAGGCGGCGGCGAACACGGCCCCGCCCGAGAACACGCCGCCTTCGCGGGCGACGAGGGATGCGGTGGCGACCGCATCCGCGGGGATGAGCGTCTCGCTCGTCACGTCGCCCCAGGGGGCGTCCTCGTCGAGTGCGGCCGCGACGACGCGGTCGATGGTGGCGGGTGTCAGCATGCCTCGGCCTCCTGGGCGATGGCGGCGGCGACCGGTGCGCCGTCGCGACGGAAGTGTGCGCCGACCGAGACGGTGCGCCGGCGTGCGGCGGCGACGAGGTGCTCGGCGACGAGCAACAGGTTGGCGTCCTCCTGTGCGGACACGCTCTGCGCGGTGGGCGCCGCGCGCCGCCACGCGGCGATGACGGATGCAGCGTGCGCCAGACCCGCCTCGTCGCGCTCCAGTCCCGCGTGATCCCAGAGCAGCTGCTGCAGGCGCGCCCGGCTGAACTCGGGCGCGTCGCCGGCGGGTTCGGCAGGCGTCGCCGGCTCGCCGACGGGGAACGCGGCCGCTCGCGCGGGATCGGCGAGCAGGGCCGCCGCGGCGCGTGCGCCGAACACGGCGCCCTCCAGCAGCGAGTTGGACGCCAGGCGGTTCGCCCCGTGCACACCGGTGCGCGCCGTCTCGCCGACGGCGAAGAGTCCGGCAACGCTCGTGCGCCCGTCGAGATCGGTCAGCACGCCGCCCATCAGGTAGTGGGCCGCCGGGGTGACGGGCACGGGGGTCGTCGACCAGTCGATCCCGCGTGCGCGCAGCGCACGGTCGATCGTGGGGAAGCGGGCGGCGAGAGCTTCGGCCCCGCCGAGTCCGGTCGCATCCAGGACGACGGGGACCCCGGGCTGGGCGGCGGACTGCCGCGCGATCGCGCGAGCGACCACGTCGCGGGGGGCGAGCTCGCCGTCGGGATGTGCGTCGAACGCGAAGCGTCGGCCGGCCGCATCCCGCAGGACGGCGCCCTCGCCCCGAACGGCCTCCGAGACCAGGAACGGGTCCTGGCCGTCGAAGGCGGTGGGGTGGAACTGCACGAATTCGAGGTCGGCCACGGCGGCGGCCGCACGGATCGCGGCAGCGATGCCGTCGCCGGTGGACACCGAGGGGTTGGTGGTGTGGGCGTAGAGCTGGCCCGCGCCGCCCGTGGCCAGCACGACGGCGTCCGCATCGATCCGCTCGTGTCGACCGGACGGGCCGACCACATCGACGCCCGACACCCTTCCCGCCCGGAGGACGAGATCGGCCAGGAACGTGTGCTCGCGCACGATCACGTCGCTGTCTGCGAGCCGGGCGAGGAGGGCGGCTTCGATCGCCGCACCCGTCGCATCGCCGCCCGCGTGAAGCACACGGGGCGCCGAGTGCGCGGCCTCAAGGCCCCGTCGCAGCTCGCCGGCGCCGTCTCGGTCGAACGGCACGCCCGCCGCCAGCAACGCGCGGATCGTCTCTCCGCCGGCTTCGACGAGCACCCGCACCGCGGTCGGGTCGTTCAGACCCGCGCCCGCGGTCAGCGTGTCATCGAAGTGGGCGTCGGGGGAGTCGCTCGCCGCGGTGACGGCGGCGATCCCGCCCTGCGCGTGCGCGGTACTGCCCGCATCCGCCGCGGCCTTCGTGATGAGGACGACCTCGGCACCGTTCTCGGCCGCCGTGAGCGCCGCCGTGAGCCCGGCGATGCCGCTGCCGACGACGACCGCTCTCATGCCGCGCTGCCGGAGGGCTTGGCGGCCAGCATCCGCTCCAGGGCGACACGAGCCGGGTCGGCGACGGAGGCGGGCACGGTGATGCGGTTCAGGGTCTCGCCGGCGACGAGACCCTCGAGCACCCACGCGAGGTAGCCGGGGTGGATGCGGTACATGGTCGAGCACGGGCAGACGACCGGGTCGAGGCAGAAGATCTCGTGCTGCGGATATTGCGCGGCGAGGCGCTGCACCAGGTTGATCTCGGTGCCGATCGCGAAGGTCGTGGGCTCGGTGGCCGCGGCGATCGCCTTGCGGATGTAATCGGTGGAGCCCGCCTCGTCGGCGGCGTCCACGACGGCCATCGGGCACTCCGGGTGCACGATCACCCGGACGCCGGGGTGCTCGGCGCGCGCCTTGTCGATCTGGTCGACCGTGAAACGGCGGTGCACCGAGCAGAAGCCGTGCCAGAGGATGACGCGGGCGTCGGTGAGGGTCTGCTCGTCGCTGCCGCCGAGCGGCTTCGTCGGGTTCCACATCGGCATCTGCTCGAGCGGCACGCCCATGGCCTTCGCGGTGTTGCGTCCGAGGTGCTGGTCGGGGAAGAACAGCACCCGACGGCCCCGGGCGAAGGCCCATTCGAGCACCGTGCGCGCGTTGGACGAGGTGCAGACGATGCCGCCGTGGCGTCCGACGAAGCCCTTGATCGCCGCGGAGGAGTTCATGTAGGTCACCGGCACCACCGGCACGAGGCCGTCGGCGTCGGGGGCGTCCATGTCGCCGTAGAGCTCCTCCAGCTGTTCCCAGCACTCCTCGACCTGGTCGATGTCGGCCATATCGGCCATGGAGCATCCGGCGGCCAGGTTGGGGAGGATGACGGCCTGCTCGGGCCGAGAGAGGAGGTCGGCGGTCTCGGCCATGAAGTGCACGCCGCAGAAGACGATCGCCTCCGCATCCGGATGCTCGAGCGCGGCGTTGGCGAGCTGGAACGAATCGCCCACGTAGTCGGCGTGACGCACGACCTCTTCGCGCTGGTAGAAGTGCCCGAGCACGACCACGCGGTCGCCCAGGGTCTCCTTCGCGCGGCGGATGCGGGCATCGAGCTCGTCGTCGCTCGCATCGCGATAGGCCGCCGGCAGCATGCCCTGACGCGGGGATCCGGTGGGGATCACATCGCCCATCGAGGCGCCGGGCCCGTATCCGGGGCGCGTGTCGAAGTCCCACGGGCCCGCCGCGAGGTCGGTGTTGCAGGTGGACCCCGACCCGGCGCCCGAGACGATCGCCTGGATCTCGTGATCGACGGACGGATCGATGGGACGCGGCTGGATGGTCAGCGTCGTGCTCATGTCGTGCTCGATTCGTGACTTCGCGGGCGGCCGAGCGGGCCACGATCGGCCAGCTCGACGTCCTGGTTGTAGCGGTACAGCCGTGCCGGCCGGTGGCTCCCGGTGCGGAACGACTCGGTGGGGATCAGGGTGTTGCTGTTCTCGACCTGCCGGCGGAAGTTGGCGGGGTCGAGCTTGCGGTCCAGGATCGCCTCGTTGACCTCGCGCAGATCCGCGAGGGTGAAGGCGTCCGGGAGCAGGCCGTGCGCGATGCGGCTGTAGCCGACCTTGTTGCGCAGTCGCCACAGGGCGTAGTCGATGATCGCGTTGTGGTCGAAGGCGAGGGCCGGAAGATCGGTCGCCGTGAACCAGTCGACGTTCTCGGGGGCATCTCCCGCCGCCGCGTGCGCCGCGCTCTGCGCATCGACCTCGTCGGAGCGCAGCAGTGCCCAGTACACGATCGAGACGACGCGACCGGGGGAGCGGCCGATATCCCCGAACGCGTAGAGCTGCTCGAGGTAGCTCGCACTGAGACCGGTCGTCTCGGCGAGCGTGCGCGAGGCCGCCACCTCGAGGTTCTCCGAGGCGTCCAGCCAACCGCCCGGCAGGGCCCACAGCCCCTCGTGCGGATCGCGGGTGCGCTTGACGAGGGGGAGGACGAGCCGCGGATCCTCGTCTCCGTCGCGCCGCAGGCTGAAGATCACGGTGGAGACCGCCACGCGCGTCTCGGTGGACTCGGCGTCGGCGGTGTCGGGAGAGGGGTTAGTTCGTGTCATGGTGACCTTAACTCGCGACGATCTTAATGTCATCGCGACCAGAAGTAAAATCCAGCGCCGGTTCCGGCGGCTCGGGGCGCCCTGTCAGATCGGCCGCCTACGCTGACCGCATGCCGCCGATCGTGATCGACATCCTGCTCGTCGTGGTGCTGGTGGTCGTGCTGATCCAGGGATGGCGGCGGGGGCTCCTGGCGAGCGTCGGGACGATCGCCGGGCTCGTCCTCGGAGCGGCCGCCGCGTGGTGGCTCGTGCCCGTCGTGTCCCGTTGGGTCCCCGACGCGGCCTGGCGCGGCTGGGCGGCGCTGGGTGTGGCCGTGGGGCTGCTCGTGCTCGGGGCGTCGCTCGGTGGCGCGTTCGGCCGGGCGCTGCGCCGGGGAGCCGCCCGCATCCGCCTGCGTGGTATCGATCGGGTACTGGGAGCCGGGGCGATGACGGTCGTCGCAGCCCTCGTGCTCTCGCTCGTCGGACAGAGCGTCGCAGCCCTCGGCATCCCGTTCGTGTCCTCGGCGCTCGCGTCGTCGGCTGTGCTGCGAACGATCGACACGGTCACGCCGCGCCCCGTCGACGAGGCGTTGGCGCAGGTGCGCTCGAGCGTCCTCGACGACGGGCTTCCGCAGCTGGGTGCGCTGTTCGGAGAGCTGACCGCCCCCACCGAGGTGGCGCCGCCGGTCGACCTCGACGACCCGGCCCTCAGCACCGCGGCCCAGTCGGTGGCGCGCATCGCCGGAACGGCGTACTCGTGCGGCCGCAATCTCACCGGCAGCGGCTTCGTCGTCGCGCCCGACCGGGTGGTGACCAACGCCCACGTGATCGCCGGCGTCGAACGTCCGATGGTGGAGCTGCCGGGGCGCGCGGCGCGCGAGGGACGTGTCGTGTACGTCGATGCCACGGCGGACCTCGCCCTGATCGCGGTGGACGATCTGGACGCAGCCGCGTTGCCGATCGGCGCCGATCTCGGCCCCGGCGCCGCCGCCGTTGTGCAGGGCTACCCCTACGGCGGACCGTTCACGATGGGAACCGCCACGGTGCAGACCGTCGGAGTGGTCTCGGTGCCCGACATCTACGAACAGGGACGCGATCAGCGCGAGGTCTACGCCCTCGCGGCGACGGTGCGCCCGGGCAACTCCGGTGGTCCGCTGCTCAATGCCGCGGGCGAAGTCGTGGGCATCGTGTTCGCGCGTGCCGACGACGGTTCCGAGGTCGGCTACGCGTCGACCGCGAACGAGCTCGCCCCGCTCGTGCAGGCCGCGCCCACCCTGACGGATGCCGTCGGCTCCGGCGCCTGCGTGCCCTGATCGCCCGCGCGGGCGCGGCGGGCTATGCTGGCCCGACAACGTGAATATCGGCCCCACGACCGGTGCGGGAGAGCCTCGGAGATCTTGTCCGAGCACCGAAGGAGCAAGCCTCCCCGCCAATCTCTCAGGTACGCGTACCGCCCCGGTCGGGCGACTCTGAAAAGCGATCCTCGCGGATCCGCCGACGGTGAAAGATCGCGCTCCGCGTGTTCGAAACTCTCAGGCCCATGACAGAGGGGGAGTTCTCAGGCCCTCGCCTACCCGCATCCACCCGGGAGAACTCATGACCGATCCACGCTCCACCCCGCTCCGAGACCGCCACGAGGCGGCCGGAGCCGCCTTCACGGACTTCGGCGGATGGCTCATGCCCGTGCGGTACGGGTCCGATCTCGCGGAGCACCGCGCCGTGCGCGAGGCGGCGGGGCTGTTCGACATCTCGCACATGGCGGAGTTCCTCGTGACGGGCGCGCACGCGGGAGCCTTCCTCGACTACGCGCTCGCCGCACGGCACTCGGGAATGCGGCTCGGCAAGGCGAAGTACTCGCTCGTGCTCGCCGCAGACGGCGGCATCGTCGACGACGTCATCGTCTACCGCCTGGCCGACGACTGGTTCATCGTGATCGCGAACGCCGGCAACCACGCTGCGGTCACCGAGGCGCTCGCCGACGCCCGCGCCTCCTTCACACCGCCCGCGCCCGCCGTGGCCGCCGACGGGTCGTTCGGATTCATCCCCGGCGCGCACGTCACCGTCGAGGATGCGTCGGACGATTCCGCGCTGCTGGCCCTGCAGGGCCCGGCGGCGATCGCGGTGCTCGAGGCGCTGCCGGACCTGGAGCTCGCCGAACCCGCGCGGCGTCAGGGCGATGCGCCGACGCCATGGAGCTTCGACGAGCTCGGCTACTACAGCGTGCGCGCGGCGGTCTTCGCCGGGCAGCCGGTGCTGATCCTGCGCACCGGCTACACGGGCGAGGACGGCGTCGAGCTCCTCCTGGGCGCGAGCGCGGCGGGAGAGCTGTGGGACGCCCTCCTGGCAGCGGGGGAGCCTTTCGGTCTCGTTCCCGCGGGCCTGGCCGCGCGCGACACCCTGCGCCTCGAAGCGGGGATGCCGCTGTACGGGCACGAGCTGAGCCGCGACGTGCGGCCCGCGCAGGCGGGCCTCGGACATGTCGTGGCCGCCGACAAGGACGCCTTCGTCGGCAAGGGGGCGACCGAGCCCGCATCCGGCGCGCGTGTTCTGGTCGCCCTCGTCTCCGAGGGCAAGCGCGCGGGGCGCGCGGGCTATCCGGTCCTCGATGCCGAAGGCGCCGTGATCGGCGAGATCACGAGCGGTGCGCTCAGCCCCACCCTCGGGCACCCGATCGCGTTCGCCTACGTCGACGGCGATCGGAGCCTCGTCGGCACAGAACTGTTCATCGATGTACGCGGCACGCGAATCCCCGCGACCGTGACCGAACCGCCCTTCTACCGGAGGAAGAAATGACCGTCGATCCCACCACGCTGTCCTACACCGCAGAGCACGAGTGGGTGCTGATCGAAGGCGGCGTCGCCACCTTCGGCATCACCGATTACGCCGCCGAACAGCTCGGCGACGTCGTCTTCGTCGACCTTCCCGCGATCGACGCGCCCGTCGTCGCCGGGCAGGTCTGCGGCGAGATCGAGTCGACCAAGTCGGTGGGCGAGCTGTACGCGCCCCTCAGCGGACGTGTCATCCAGGTCAACGGCGAGGTCGACTCCGATCCCTCGCTCGTCAACGCCGACCCCTACGGCGCGTGGCTCGTGCGCATCGAGCTCGACGGCGAGAGCGCACCCCTGCTCGACCGCGCCGGGTACGAGGCGCTCATCGAGGGCGCCGCGTGAGCGTTCCCTTCACGGCACGCCACATCGGCACGGATGCGACCGCCCAGCGGCACATGCTCGATGCGCTGGGATACGCGAGCGTCGATGCGCTGGTGCGGACGGCGGTTCCCGCATCCGTCCACGGGGCCCCGCGCGCCACGAGCAGCATCCCGGACGCGGCCACCGAGGCCCAGGCTCTGGCCGAGCTCCGCGCGCTCGCCGATGCGAACCGCCCGGCACGCGCGATGATCGGCCTCGGTTACTACGATACGTTCACGCCCGCGGTCATCGCCCGCAACGTCTTCGAGAACCCGTCCTGGTACACCGCCTACACGCCCTACCAGCCCGAGATCTCGCAGGGCCGGCTCGAGGCGCTCATCAACTTCCAGACGATGGTGACCGACCTCACGGGCCTCGCCACGGCGGGCGCGTCCATGCTGGACGAGGCGACGGCCGTCGTCGAGGGGATGCTGGTGGCGCGCCGCGCCTCGAAGTCCTCGTCCGACGTCTTCCTGGTCGACGCCGACGCGCTTCCGCAGACCAAGGCGCTGCTGCACCACCGCGCCGGCGCCGTCGGCATCGAGATCCGCGAGATCGACACCCGCACCTGGGAGCCGGGCGCCGCATCCGACGCCGTCTTCGGCGCCTTCGTGCAGTATCCCGGAGCCAGCGGCCGCGTGTGGGATCCCACGGAGCTCGTCGCCGACGTTCAGGCGCAGGGCGGTCTCGTGGTGGTCGCGGCCGACCTGCTCGCGCTCACCCTCCTGCGCTCGCCGGGATCGTTCGGCGCCGACATCGTCGCGGGCACCACGCAGCGCTTCGGCGTTCCGCTCGGCTTCGGCGGACCCCACGCCGGCTACCTCGCCGTGCGCGCGGGGCTGGAGCGTCAGCTTCCCGGCCGCCTCGTCGGGGTCTCGCAGGATGCGGCGGGCCACCCCGCCTACCGGCTCGCGCTGCAGACGCGAGAGCAGCACATCCGCCGCGAGAAAGCCACATCCAACATCTGCACCGCGCAGGTGCTGCTGGCCGTCATGGCGGCGATGTACGCGGTCTACCACGGTCCCGAGGGCCTGCGCGCGATCGCGACCGACGTGGCCCGCAAGGCGCAGGCGCTCGCCGACACGCTGCGCGCCGGCGGCCTCGAGGTCGTGCACGACGCGCTCTTCGACACGCTGCGCGTCGTCGTCCCCGGCACCGCGGAACGCGTCATCGAGCGCGCCCGCCGCCGCGGCTACCAGCTTTTCTTCGCAGACGAGGCGACGGTGGGGATCTCGGTCGACGAGACGACCACGGTCGCCGACCTCACCGCCGTGGCGGGCGCGTTCGGGCTGCCCGACGAGAGCGTGATCGACGTCGAAGCGGCGGTGCCCCTGGCCGGGGTCGCACCCGATCTCCATCGCCGTGACGAGTTCCTCACGCATCCGGTCTTCCACTCGCACCGCTCGGAGACCGCGATGATGCGGTACCTGAAGACTCTCGCCGACCGCGACTACGCGCTCGATCGCGGGATGATCCCGCTCGGCTCGTGCACCATGAAGCTGAACGCCGCCACCGAGATGGCCGCGGTGTCGTGGCCCGAGTTCTCCCGCGTGCATCCCTTCGCGCCCGAGGCGGACGTGCGGGGGACTCTCGCCCTGATCGAGCAGCTGGAGACCTGGCTCGCCGAGGTCACCGGCTACGACGCGGTCTCGCTGCAGCCCAACGCCGGCTCGCAGGGGGAGCTGGCGGGGCTACTCGCGATCCGCGGCTACCACCTCGCGAACGACGAGGCGCAGCGCACCGTGTGCCTCATCCCGTCGTCGGCTCACGGCACGAACGCCGCATCCGCCGTGCTCGCGGGGATGCGGGTTGTCGTGGTCGCCTGCGATGAGGCGGGCAACGTCGACCTCGACGACCTGCACGCCAAGATCGCGCAGCACGCCGACGAGCTGGGCGCGCTCATGATCACGTATCCGTCCACGCACGGCGTGTACGAGCACGAGGTGCTCGCCATCACGCAGGCCGTGCACGACGCGGGCGGCCAGGTGTACATCGACGGCGCGAACCTCAACGCGCTCCTCGGCTTCGCGCGGTTCGGCGATCTCGGGGGCGACGTCTCGCACCTGAACCTGCACAAGACCTTCGCGATCCCGCACGGGGGTGGCGGACCGGGTGTCGGCCCCGTCGCCGCGAAGGCGCACCTCGCGCCGTACCTCCCCTCACACCCGCTCGCACAGCGCGCCGACCACGCGGGCGGCTTCGTCTTCGAGGGCGGTCCGGTGTCGGCTGCGCCCTACGGCTCGGCATCGATCCTGCCGATCTCCTGGGCCTACGTGCGGATGATGGGCGCAGCGGGTCTGGGCGAGGCGACCGGTGCCGCCGTGCTGTCGGCGAACTACATCGCCCATCGGCTGAAGGCGCACTTCCCCGTGCTGTACGCCGGCGAGGCGGGGCTGGTGGCGCACGAGTGCATCCTGGATCTGCGCCCCCTCCGCGAGCGCACGGGGATCACGGTCGACGACGTCGCCAAGCGGCTCATCGACTACGGATTCCACGCACCGACGATGTCGTTCCCCGTCGCGGGCACGCTCATGGTCGAGCCCACCGAGTCCGAGGACCTCGCCGAGATCGAGCGCTTCATCGAGGCGATGATCCAGATCGCCGCCGAGGCGGAGCAGGTCGGCGCCGGTCGCTGGCCGGCAGCCGACAATCCGCTCGTGGGCGCCCCGCACACGGCGCAGTCGGTCATCAGCGGCGAGTGGACGCATCCGTACTCGCGCGAGGAGGCGGTCTATCCCGTTCCGTCGCTCGTGCGCTCGAAGTACTGGCCCCCGGTGCGTCGTATCGACAACGCCTACGGTGACCGCAATCTCGTGTGCGCCTGCCCGCCCCCGGAGGCTTTCGCCTGATCCGCCGTCCCACTTCCCGCGAGACAGCATTTCGAGCACGAGATCACGGGGTTTACCCGTGATCTCGTGATGAAGATGCAGTCTCGCGGGGACGGAAGTCGCCCGTGCAGGGGGCACGGGCACCGCCGTCAGCGCAGGGCGCGGGCGAGGGCATGGAGCGCGAGCGCGTCGGGCGTGCGCTCGCGCCGGACGCCGGCCGCATCCAGGATCGCGCCCAGGCGTTCCGGCTCGCGGACGTCTGCCCATCCCCACCGCGCGAAGCCGTGGACGCGACGACGGATGCGGTCCTCCCGCCGCTTCTCGTCCTGCAGCGCGCGCACCGGGTCGCCGAAGCGGCCGTCGTACTTCAGCAGGCCGTCGGCCTCTCCCACGGCGCCGACCTCCGGCCACGCGAAGTCGGCGCGGTCAGCGGCGACACCGCCGCCGTGCACGAGCCACTGCAGTTCGGGCGTCGCGAAGCCCAGCCACTCGATGGCGGCCCGGCTGAGCGATTCGAGCGTCGTCTCGGCGCGCGGATCCGCGCGATGCAGTGCCCAACGCGCGAGCCGACGGCCACGGCTCGAGGGTGCGAGCTCGTTGTGCGCCACGAGGATCTCCGTCGTCAGGTCCGGATGCGCGCGCAGGGTGGCGTCGGCGACGTTGAGCGCGAGGGCGGGGTTGCGTGCCCGCGCCAGTGCGACAGCGGTCTCGATAGGCCCGGTCGTGAGGATGCCGCCTTCATCCGTGACCTCGACGCCGCCCCGGCACGTGTGGACGCGCACCCCTTCGGCCTGCCGTGACGTGCCGTGCGCCGGCCTGAGGATGTGCACCTCCGCGGCTTCGCCCACGAGCGGGATGCCGCGCAGCGCCGCCGCCGACTCGAGTGCGAACACCGCATCCGGGATCAGAAGCGCCACGGCGTGCACGCGCGCGAGGTAGCGATCCCAGGGTGCGAGGGTGTTCCACGCCAGCGCCGGGGCGTACACGCCGCGGTGCACGCGCACGATGTCACCGCGGCGCAGCGCGAGGTCGGGGCGGTGCATGTCGTGCGCGCGCAGCAACGGCGCGGGAGAGGGGAGCAGCTGCGCGCCGGTGCGCAAGGGAATGGGCTGGGTCATCGTCCCACGCTGCGCGCAGCGGTTGGTCCCGCGCGGGGCTGATCCCGCATCCGTGCGCGACACCCCGACGCGGGCCGGCTGTGCAGGGCCGGTCCCGATGCACCCGCCCGCTCCCGCAGTGGCGGCCGCACCGCGCGTTGATCCCGCGAGACTGCATTCTCAGCACGAGATCACTGTCATTACCCGTGATCTCGTGCTCGAAATGCAGTCCCGCGGGAAGGGGGCCGCGGGAAGGGGGTCGCGCGAAGCGAGAGGAGGGATGCGGCGGCTAGAAGATCCCGGGCCAGAGGGACGCCACGAGGGGGTAGCCCACGAAGGCGAACACATCGATCAGGGTGTGCGCGATGACGAGGGGCATCACTCGGCCCCAGCGCCGGTAGCACCAGCCGAACACGACGCCCATCGCGAAGTTGCCGACCACCGAACCCACGCCCTGGTAGGCGTGGTAGGCGCCGCGCAACGCCGCTGTCGCGAGGATGATGGACCACCAGCCCCATCCGAGACGGCGCAGGCGATCGAAGAGGTAGCCGAGGAAGATGACCTCTTCGGTGAGGCCCGCTCGCGCGGCCGAGAGCAGCAGCAGCGGCACGGTGTACCAGGCCGCATCCAGGGGTGAGGCGACGACGCCCACGGTGATGCCCGCGAGGCGCCCGGCGACGTAGAGGGCGATCCCCGGGATGCCGATGATCGCGATCAGTGCGACGCCGAGCCCGAGATCGCCGCCGAAGCGGCGGAAGTCGAGGCCGATCCGTCGCAGCGCATTGGTCCCGGGTTCCCAGAGCAGGTACACCACGAGCGCGACGAGCGCGAGCGAGAAGAAGATGTCGAGCAGCTGGTAGAGGGCGTCCCAGAGCGCCTCGGCGTCGCGCGCCGGATTGAGCTGGGTCTGCTGCGCGGAGATCGCCTGGTTCTCCCGCAGCGAGCGCTGCAGGGTGCGGATGAAGGAGAGCACCGAGTACAGCGCGGACTTGCCGACCGTCACCGCCAGCACGAGCCAGATCTCCCACCGCACGCGGGAACGGGCGGACCCTGTCGCACGCGGCGGATCGAAAGCCCTCACGGTGCGCCAGAACGGTTCGCGCGCGGGCAGGGTCGTCATCCGCTCAGCTTGGCATAGCGGATGCGGGCCGAGCCCGCTTTCGAGAGCGCTCAGATTGCGCGCATAGGGTGTGTGCGGCTTACGCACACGACCGCGTGCGGCATCACGCCCGCCGCGCAGAAGGAGGACGGATGCGGCGTCGCGCGCTCGTGACCACCCTGGCTCTGATCGGCCTGCTGGCGGGCGTGGTGGTCGGTTGCTCGGCCGACGAGGACCGCGTCGTGCCTGGCTCGTCTCTGACCGTGGCCACGGCCGCGCCCGTGACCTCGCTCAACCCGCTCGTTCTGGGGCAGGACAGCGCCGCCGACCGTGATCTCGCGGCGCTGACGTCGGGCAGTTTCTGGCAGCGCGAGGCCGACGGAACCCGCTCGGCGAACGAACGGTTCGGCACCGTCCGCGTTCTCTCGCGCGACCCGTTCACCGTCCGCTACACGCTCGATGCCTCGGCGACCTGGTCCGACGGCGCAGCGGTCGACGCCGCCGACCTGCTGCTCACGTGGGTCGCGCGCACGACGCACCGCACGGATGCCGCCGGCGAGACGCACTGGGATGCGGGCGCCGGCGCAGGCCAGGCCCTCGACCTCGTCTCGCAGGTCCCCGAGATCGGCGACGACGGACGCAGCGTGACCCTGGTCTACGACACGCCGTACGCGGACTGGCAGCTCGCCTTCGACGCGCCGCCGGTGGCCGCTCACGTCCTGGTCGATCTCGCCTACCCGGGGCGCTACGCGGATGCCGCGGCGGCCAAGACAGCCTTCACGGATGCGGTCCGGGCCGGCGATCTGGACTGGCTCGCGCCCGTGTCGCGCGCCTTCCGCGAGGACTTCCGTCTCGACGGCGACCTCCCGGCCGCGGCGCGGGTCACGGCCGGCGCGTACGACATCGCGCGTATCGCCGACGAGGGCCGGTCGATCGATCTGACCGCCGCGGATCGTGCGAGCGCCGCGCGCGTCGAGCGGGTGCAGGTGCGGGCGATGCAGGACCCGGCCGAACGCGTCGCGGCCGTCGCCGGTGGTGGGGCGGATCTGGCCGCGGCGGCGGCGGACGAGGGTCTCGTCGACGCGGCGACCGCTGCTGGCCGCTCCCGCGTGTCAGCGGGGGACGCCTTCGACCATCTCGATCTGCAGACCGCGGGCGGGGGAGTGTTCGATCCGGCATCGTACGGCGGGGATGCGGATCGCGCGCACCGCGCCCGTGCCGCGTTCTTGTCGACGGTTCCGCGGCAGCAGATGCTGGACGACCTCGTGCGTCCGCTGCTCGCCGCCGAGCCCCTGAGGCAGGGCATGATCGAGGCCGGAGGGCAGGCGGTCGCCGCGTCGCCCTCGTCGACGCCCGACAGCGCGGCCCCGCCGGCGACGGATGCGGCCGGGCTGACCGTTCGCGTGCTGTACCCGGCGGGCGATGAGCGCCGAGCCGCGGAGTTCGCCCTCATGTCCGAGTCCGCGTCCCGTGCGGGCGTCACCCTCGTCGATGTCTCCTCGCCGGACTGGGGCGATGTGCTGCGCGGCCAGCCGGGTGCGTACGACGCCGCCCTGTTCGCCTGGAGTCCCGACCCCGCGGCGACCGTGGCGCAGGCGACGGTGTTCCACACCGCGGCGGTGCAGAACGTGTACGGCTGGAGTGACGAGGAGGTCGACGCGCTGGTCGTCGATGCGTCGTCCGCCCTGGACCGCACGCAGCGCGATCAGCTTCTGTCCCGGTTGGACGAGGCCGTCTCCGACAGGGCGTGGGCGCTGCCCCTGTTCGCCGTGCCGCAGCTCACGGTGTGGTCCGACGCGCTCGCGGGGCCTCCGGCCGAGGTGTCGGGCGATCGCATCCTCGCAACGTTCGCGTCGTGGCGCCCCTCGTCCGACCGAGCGGGACCGACCGGGGAATAGTTCCGGCCCCCGCGGCTGCGTGTCGTCGGCAGGCTTTAGCAATGTGCTCGGTTCGCGCGGGGGTTCGTTAAGGGTGTGTAACTATTCGCGCGGTCGTTTTGACCAAGCAGTGGGTCGTGCTTAGTGTTTCGGTATCCGCGGCACGATGCTCTCACAGCTCGTCGTGCCTGCATCATCCCTTTTCCAGGAGGAATAGTGAAGCGCAGCAAGATCGCTCTCGCGAGCGTGGCGCTGGCCGGTATCGGGGCTCTCGCCCTCGCCGGCTGCGCGAGTGGCGGCTCGGACGAGCCGACCCCTGCCGGTGGCGACGCCGGTGCCATCATCAAGGTCAACGGTTCGGAGCCGGAGAACCCGCTCTTCCCGGCCAACACGAACGAGACCGGCGGCGGCAAGATCGTCGACTCGATCTACGCGGGCCTGGCGTACTACGACGGCGAAGGCAACATCGTCAACGATGCGGCCGACTCGATCACCGTCGACGACGCCAACACCATCACGGTGAAGCTCAAGGAGGGCCAGAAGTTCAGCAACGACGAGGCCGTCACCGCCGACAGCTTCATCAAGGCCTGGAACTACGGCGCGCTGAAGTCGAACGCTCAGAAGAACGCTTCCTGGTTCTCCGACATCGAGGGCTACAGCGAGGAGACCGACTCCGAGCTCACCGGTCTGACGAAGGTCGACGACACGACCTTCACGATCAAGCTCTCCAACCCCGTCGCCGCCGACTTCGTGCAGCGTCTCGGTTACTCGGCCTACTACCCGCTTCCCGAGGTCGCCTTCGAGGACCCCGCCGCGTTCGGCGAGAACCCCATCGGCAACGGCCCCTACAAGCTGGCCGGCGAGGGCGCGTGGCAGCACGACGTCGAGATCAACCTCGTGAAGAACGACGCCTACACCGGTGGCCGCGAGGCCAAGAACGGTGGCCTGGACATCGTCTTCTACGCCAACCTGGACGGCGCCTACGCCGACCTCCAGTCGGGCAACCTCGACGTCCTCGACGCGATCCCCACCAGCGCACAGGCGACCTTCGAGTCCGACCTGGGCGAGCGCGCGGTCAACCAGCCCGCCGCCATCTTCCAGTCGTTCACGATCCCGGAGAGCCTCGCGCACTTCTCGGGCGAAGAGGGTCAGCTGCGTCGCGAGGCGCTCTCGCTCGCGATCGACCGCGACGCGATCACGAAGACCATCTTCAACGGCACGCGTACGCCGGCCAGCGACTTCTCGTCGCCGGTCATCGGCGGATGGTCCGACTCGCTCGAGGGCGCTGATGTCCTGAAGTACAACCAGGACAAGGCGAAGGAGCTGTGGGCCGAGGCCGACAAGATCTCGCCGTGGAGCGGCACGTTCCAGATCGCGTACAACTCCGACGGCGGCCACCAGGCCTGGGTCGACGCGACCACGAACTCGATCAAGAACACGCTCGGCATCGACGCGTCCGGCGCTCCGTTCGTCGACTTCGCTTCGCTGCGCACCGAGGTGACCAACCGCACGATCACCACGGCGTTCCGCACCGGTTGGCAGGCCGACTACCCCGGTCTGTACAACTTCCTCGCCCCGCTCTACGGCACGGGCGCATCCTCGAACGACGGCGACTACTCGAACCCCGAGTTCGACAAGCTCCTCGCCTCGGGCGCGGCTGCTGACAGTGTCGACGCGGCCACGGCCGACTACGAGAAGGCTCAGGAGATCCTGCTGAAGGACCTCCCCGCCATCCCGCTGTGGTACTCGAACGTCAACGGCGGGTACGCTGACACGGTTCAGAACGTCGTGTTCGGCTGGAACTCGGTTCCGCTGTACTACCAGATCACGAAGGGCTGATAGCTCTTCTGATCGCGACCGCGAGGCGGTGACGATCCCGTCACCGCCTCGCGGCCTGTCCAGAGACCTGCGTCCGCGTCACCCCGCGGGCGCCGGTCTCTCGTCGGGCGGGGGGTTCTTGCACCGATCGTGCGAGGATACTCCTCGGCCACTTTCTCGGAGGGAGAGAGGATGCTCGCTTACATCCTCAGACGCATCCTGCAGGTGATCCCGGTCTTCCTGGGATCCACACTGCTCATCTATTTCCTCGTCTTCGCGATGCCGGGAAACCCGATCCTGGCTCTGTTCGGCGACAAGACGCCGAGCCAGTCGGTCATCGACGCACTCGAGGCGCAGTACCACCTGAACGAACCGTTCATCGTGCAGTACTTCTACTACATCACCGGCATCTTCCAGGGAGACCTGGGCAACACGTTCTCGGGCCAATCGGTCAATGACGTCCTCGCCCGAACGCTGCCGGTGACCGGTCGGCTCGCGGTGATGGCCATCGCCATCGAGTTCTCGCTCGCCATCATCATCGGCACCATCTCGGCCCTGCGTAAGGGCAAGATCTTCGACAACGTCGCGCTTGTCATCTCGCTGCTGTTCGTCGCGATGCCGATCTTCGTCCTGGCCTTCCTCGCGCAGTACTTCCTCGCTCTTCAGTTCGGCTGGTTCAAGCCGACCGTCGGCGGGAACAACAACTGGGGCGACCTGTGGCTGCCGGCATTGGTGCTGGGATTCAGCCTCTACGCCACGAGCATGCGACTGATGCGCGGCTCGGTCATCGACACCCTCAACCAGGACTGGGTGCGCACCGCGTACAGCAAGGGCCTGCCGCGCCGACGCGTCATCCCCGTGCACGTGCTGCGCAACTCGCTCATCCCGGTCATCACCAACTCGGCCACCAACTTCGGTGTCCTGCTGGTGGGCGCCACCGTCACCGAGGCGATCTTCAACGTCCCCGGCGTCGGCAACACCCTCTTCCAGGCGACGCTGCGTCACGAGGGTCCGACGATCGTGTCGTTCGTCACCGTCTTCGTGATCATCTACGTTCTCGTCAACCTGGTGATCGACCTGCTCTACGGTCTGCTCGACCCGAGGATCCGCTATGTCAAGTAACTCCGAACTGCCGACGCATTACGTCGCCGAGGTCAAGGACGCGTCGCTGACGGTCGATGCCGTCCGTATTGCCGACGAGAAGCCCTCCAGCCTCTGGCGGGATGCGTGGCGCGACCTGCGCAAGCGCCCCACCTTCTGGATCTCGCTCGCCGTCGTCGCCTTCATCCTGTTGATGGCCGTGTGGCCGACGCTGTTCACCCAGACGCCGCCCAACGACAACTGCCAGCTGTCCAACAGCAACGGCGGCCCGGCCGCCGGCCACCCGCTGGGATTCACGTTCCAGGGGTGCGACATCTACGCGCGCATCGTGTGGGGATCCCGCACGTCGCTCTCGGTCGGTCTGCTCTCGACCCTCATCGGCTCCTCGATCGGTCTGATCATGGGCGCGCTGGCCGGCTTCTACGGCGGATGGCTCGACTCGCTGCTCTCGCGCATCGGTGACATCTTCTTCTCGATCCCCTACATCCTGGCCGCGGTCGTCGTGATGAGCGTTTTCGCGGACTTCCGCAACGTCTTCACCCTCGCGTTCGCGATCGGCGGGTTCGCGTGGGCCTCGACCGCCCGCGTCGTGCGCGCTGAGGTGCTGCGGGTGCGGCAGGCGGACTTCGTGACCGCATCCCGGGCACTCGGGCAGTCGCGTTTCCGCACGATGGTCTCGCACGTCGTGCCCAACGCGATCGCGCCGCTGCTGGTCATCTCGACCCTGAGCCTGGCGGCGGCGATCGTCGCAGAGGCGACGCTGGCGTTCCTGGGTGTCGGCCTCGGCCCCGACGTCATGTCGTGGGGTCGTGATATCTCCGAGGCGCAGCAGTCGTTGCGCATCGCTCCCATGGCGCTCATCTACCCGTCGATCGCGCTGACGCTCACCGTCCTCGCGTTCATCCTCCTGGGCGAGCTGATCCGCGACGCCCTCGACCCGAGAGCGAGGGCCCGCCGATGAGCGAGAGCGCCGCAACCCCGTTGCTCAGCATCCGCAACCTCCGCGTCGCCTTCGACACCCAGTCGGGCAGCCGAGAGGTGCTCCACGGTGTGAACCTCGACGTGTTCCCCGGTGAGACGGTCGCGATCGTGGGCGAGTCCGGCTCGGGCAAGTCCACCACCGCCTCGGCGGTCGTGAACCTGCTGCCGGGCACCGGCCACGTCACGCAGGGAAGCATCACGCTCGACGGACGCGAGCTGACCGGCCTCAGCCGCACGCAGATGGAACGCCTGCGCGGCCGGGAGATCGGCTACGTACCGCAGGACCCGATGTCGAACCTCAACCCGGTGTGGTCGATCGGCTTCCAGGTGAAGGAGGCGATCCGTGCGAACGGCATCGCCACCGGTCGCAAAGAGGTCACCCAGCGGGCGATCGAGGTGCTGCAGCAAGCCGGACTCGCGGATGCGGCCAAGCGACTGCACCAGTACCCGCACCAGTTCTCGGGCGGCATGCGTCAGCGTGCGCTGATCGGCATCGGCCTCGCTGCCGACCCGAAGCTGCTGATCGCGGACGAGCCGACCTCGGCGCTGGACGTCACGGTGCAGCGCGTCATCCTCGACCACATGGCCAAGCTCACGCGGGAGAAGGGCACCTCGGTGCTCCTGATCACGCACGACCTGGGACTCGCGGCCGAACGCGCCGAGAAGATCATCGTCATGCAGAACGGCGAGATCGTCGAGTCCGGCCCGAGCCGCGAGATCCTCCAGAACCCGCTGCACCCCTACACGCAGCGCCTCGTGGCGGCGGCTCCGTCGCTCGCGTCGCAGCGCATCCAGGCGCGCGCGGAGAGCCGGGGTATCGAGACGACCGACGACATCGAGGGTCTCGCTCCTGCGATCCGTGTGACGGATCTGACCAAGGAGTACAAGATCCGCCAGGGCGGCTTCCGCAGCGAAGCCTTCCGTGCCGTCGACGGGGTCTCGTTCGAGATTCCGCGCGGCAAGACGCTCGCCCTCGTGGGTGAGTCCGGATCGGGCAAGTCCACCGTCGCGAAGATGGTGCTGAAGCTCGAGGACCCGACGGCGGGATCCATCGAGATCGACGGCACCAACATCGCGAGCCTCTCCAACCGGCAGGCCTTCGCGCTGCGTCGTCGGATGCAGCCGGTGTTCCAGGATCCGTACGGCTCCCTCGACCCGCTGCGCAACATCGGTAACACGATCTCCGAGCCGATGGAGATCCACAAGGTCGGCGACGGCGCCTCGCGTCGCGAGCGCGTGCGTGAGCTGCTCGACCAGGTCTCGCTCCCGCAGGAGCTGGCGACGCGCTACCCGAACGAGCTCTCCGGCGGTCAGCGCCAGCGCGTGGCGATCGCCCGCGCGCTCGCGCTCAAGCCCGACATCGTCGTGCTCGATGAGGCGGTCTCCGCCCTCGACGTGCTGGTGCAGGACCAGATCCTGCAGCTGCTCGCCGAGCTGCAGTCCGAGCTCGAGCTGACCTACCTCTTCATCACCCACGACCTCGCCGTCGTGCGTGTGGCCGCTGACATGGTCGCGGTGATGGAGAAGGGGCGCATCGTGGAGCAGGGCACGGTCGACGAGATCTTCGCCAACCCGGCCGAGGAGTACACCCGCCGCCTGCTGGATGCCATCCCCGGCGCGACCATTCCCCTCGGAGGCGGCAACTGAACCGCACCGTCTACCGGTCGACGTCGGCGACCGTCGGGATCATCATCTCGGCGGTCGCCGCCGCCTTCCTGCTCGGCGACGCACTGATCCGCGCCGGAATCGTGAGCGCGCTCCTGCTCGCTCCGTGGATCCTGCTCGCGCTGTGGGGGATCTACGTCGGCGTCTTCGCGTCCAGCGTCACCAGCTCCGCCGACGGTCTGCGCGTGCAGAACTTCCTGCGCATCACCCGCATCCCCTTCTCCGCGATCGCCGACATCCGCATGCGCTACCAGCTCGTGATCGAGACGACCGAGGGACGCACGCTCACCTGCTACGGGGGACCGGTCTCGGCCCGCAGCGGCGCGCGCCGTTCTCCGAGCAGCGACCGCCCCGCGGCCGGCTCGCAAGATGCCGAGCGCATCATCGACGACTGGCAGTCGGCCCTCGAACCCACCGCAGTTCCCGCCCCCGTCCGGCGGATGTGGGATGTTCCGGCGCTCGGCGCGCTCATCGCCCTGGTCGTCTGGGCGGGGATCGCCGTGGCGGTCGTCGGGGTAGGCTGACCGGCTCACAGCCGCCTGCGGTAGACTGAGGCGCCCGGAGTCCCGGGTCACCCTCCCTCACTGCAAGGAAACCTGTATGGCGCGCGCCCTCCGCTCCGATCTGCGTAACGTCGCGATCGTCGCCCACGTCGACCACGGCAAGACGACTCTCGTCGATGCCATGCTCCGTCAGACGGGCTCGTTCGGTGAACACGCGCACGTCGAAGAGCGCGCGATGGACTCCAACGACCTGGAGCGTGAGAAGGGGATCACGATCCTCGCCAAGAACACGGCGATCACGTACAACGGCATCCACACCGACACCCCCATCACGATCAACGTGATCGACACCCCGGGTCACGCCGACTTCGGCGGCGAGGTCGAGCGTGGTCTGTCGATGGTCGACGGCGTCGTGCTGCTCGTCGACGCCTCCGAGGGGCCGCTTCCGCAGACCCGCTTCGTGCTGCGCAAGGCGCTCGAGGCGAAGCTGCCGGTCATCCTGCTCGTGAACAAGACCGACCGCCCCGACGCGCGCATCGCCGAGGTCGAGGAGGAGGCTCACGACCTCCTGCTGGGTCTGGCATCCGACCTGCAGGACGACGTGCCCGACCTCGACGTCGACGCGCTGCTGGACGTCCCCGTGGTCTACGCATCCGGCCGCGCCGGTGCCGCGTCGCGCACGCGCCCCGAGAACGGGTCGCTGCCCGACAACGAAGACCTCGAGCCGCTGTTCGAGGCGATCCTCGAGCACGTGCCGGCGCCGTCCTATGACGACGAGGCACCGCTGCAGGCATGGGTGACCAACCTCGACTCCAGCCCGTTCCTCGGTCGCCTGGCACTCCTGCGCGTCTTCAACGGCACCCTCAAGAAGGGCCAGACCGTCGCGTGGGTCCGCCACGACGGCTCGCACTCCAACGCGCGCGTGACGGAGCTGCTCAAGACGAAGGCGCTCGAGCGCTTCCCGGCCGAGTCCGCCGGCCCCGGTGACATCGTCGCCATCGCCGGATTCGAGGACATCACGATCGGTGAGACGATCGCCGACCCCGAGGATGTCCGCCCGCTGCCCGCCATCACCGTCGACGACCCGGCGATCTCCATGACGATCGGCACGAACACCTCGCCGCTCATGGGCAAGGTCAAGGGGCACAAGCTCACGGCGCGCATGGTCAAGGACCGCCTCGACCGCGAGCTCATCGGAAACGTCTCGCTCAAGGTCGTCGACATCGGCCGCCCCGACGCCTGGGAGGTCCAGGGCCGCGGTGAGCTGGCGCTGGCGATCCTCGTCGAGAACATGCGCCGCGAGGGCTTCGAGCTCACCGTCGGCAAGCCGCAGGTCGTCACCAAGCGCGGCGAGGACGGCAAGCTCAAGGAGCCGTTCGAGCACCTGACGATCGACGCCCCCGAGGAGCACCTCGGAGCGATCACGCAGCTCATGGCCGCGCGCAAGGGCCGCATGGACAACATGACGAACCACGGCACGGGCTGGGTGCGCATGGAGTTCGTCGTCCCCTCTCGCGGTCTCATCGGTTTCCGCAGCGAGTTCCTCACCATCACGCGGGGCACGGGTATCGCGAACGCGATCTCCCATGGCTACGACGACTGGGCCGGCTCCATCACGACGCGTCAGAACGGCTCGATCGTCGCCGACCGTCAGGGTGTCGTCACCCCCTTCGCCATGATCGCGCTGCAGGAGCGGATGAGCTTCTTCGTGCAGCCGACCGAGGAGGTCTACGAGGGCATGGTCATCGGCGAGAACTCGCGCGCCGACGACATGGACGTCAACATCACCAAGGAGAAGAAGCTGACGAACATGCGTTCGTCGACCTCCGACTCCTTCGAGTCGATGACGCCGCCGCGTGTGCTGACGCTCGAGGAGTCCCTCGAGTTCGCCCGCGACGACGAATGCGTCGAGGTCACCCCCGAGAAGGTGCGCATCCGCAAGGTCGTGCTCGACGCGACCGAGCGCGGCCGCGCCGCATCCCGTCTGAAGCGCCAGGACGCCAACGCCTGAGTCGAACTCAGCGGACCTCGGAGACGAGGACCGCGCTGGTATCGCGGGTGAGCGCCTCGAAGAGGTGAGGCGCGTCCCCGCGATACCGGAGGTAGTCGCCCGCAGCGAGCTCGACGGGGGAGTCCGCCGGTCCCACGGCGGCGCGTCCCGTGATCAGCACGACGTGCTCGACGGTTCCGGAGGTATGCGGCAGCGAGCGTCGGGGCTCGCCCGGCTCCGCCCGCAGCAGGTAGAGATCGCTGCGAGAGTGCGGCGAGCCCGCCGCGAGCAGCAGGGCGCTGTAGGGGGAGTCGGCCGCGCGGACGCCCTCGTCCGAGCCCGCGCGGATGAGGCGCATCCCGTCGTCGGGCTCTTCGACGAACACGGCGAACGGCACGCCCAGAGCGGTCGCGATCGCCCAGAGCGTCTCCACGCTGGGGTTGCCGGTACCCGACTCGAGTTGTGAGATCGTCGCCTTCCCCACACCGGCCCGGCGCGCCAGCTCGGAGATGCTCACTCCCGCGCGTTCCCGCTCGCGGCGCAGCGACCGGGCGATGCGTGGGCCTATGGTCTCCATTCGTTCAGTATGGCGCACGAGCGTTCGGTTTGACGAACGTCCGACCGGAAGACATCATGTGGTGATGGATGCGGACAGTCTGCCCGACCCCGGCCGCCGCGCGGTGCGGCAGGGCCTCGCGGTCGCTCTGGCGACGAGCGCGTACGGCATCTCCTTCGGCGCCCTCTCGGTCGCTGCGGGCCTCGATGTCTGGCAGACCTGCGTGCTGAGCCTGCTCATGTTCACCGGCGGGTCGCAGTTCGCCTTCGTCGGCGTCATCGCCGCCGGCGGGATCGCCGCCGCGCCCGCAGCGATCGCGTCCGCGGCGCTTCTCGGGGTGCGCAACGTCGCGTACGGCATGCGGCTTTCGCCGCAGTTCGACGGGATGTGGCGCAAGATGGCCGCCGCCGGATTCACGATCGACGAGTCGACCGCCGTCTCGCTCGCGCAGACGGACACGCGTGCGCGAGCTCTCGGGTTCTGGGTCACCGGCGTCGGCATCTACGTCGGCTGGAACATCTCCACGCTGGCGGGTGCGTTGCTGGGCGACGTCCTGGGCGACCCGCGTGCGTACGGACTGGATGCGGCCGCCGCAGCCGCTTTCCTCGCGCTGCTGTGGCCGCGGCTGGCGGGCAGGCAGGCGATCGCCGTCGGCATCGCTGCAGCCGTGGTCGCGACCGTGCTCACGCCCGCGCTCATGCCGGGCGTTCCCGTCCTGATCGCCGCGCTCGTGGCGGTCGTCGTCGGGTGGGCCGATCGCCCAGGCACGAAGGCGGCATCGTGACCCTGTGGAACGCGGTCCTTCTCGCCGCGGTGATCTGCCTCGCTCTCAAAGCCGTGGGATACGCCATCCCGACGCGCTTCGTCGAGGCGCCGCGGCCGGCGCGCATCGCCGATCTGCTGACCGTGGCGCTGCTGGGTGCGCTGGTGGCCGTGCAGGCGCTGGGAGCGGGGCAGGCGATCGTGGTCGACGCGCGCCTGCCTGCTCTCCTGGTCGCTGCGGGGCTCCTTGCCCTGCGCGCCCCCTTTCTCGTCGTGGTCGTCGCGGCGGCCGCGGTCGCGGCACTGCTGCGTCTGGCGGGCTGGGCGGCCTGAGCCGACTCCCACCCGTGGCGACTAGGATCCCGGGGTGGGCTCGCTTACCTCTCGAATCGCCGCCTGGGCGATCGCTCTCGTCGTGGGGGTCGTCTACGGCGCCGCCGGTTCCTTCGCGCATGCGGCGTTCATCGGACCGGTGCCGATCGGACTTCTGCTCGGGGTGACCGGTGCGGGTGCGTTGCTGATCGCCGTGCGCCTGCTGACGGGGGACAGATGGACGACCCTCGCGGCGGCGCTGGGCGTCATGGTCATCACGTACGTGTTCGCACAGCCGTCGACGGGCGGGTCGGTGTTGTTCACGGTGGAGCACGAGACGCTCGCGCTGGTCTGGATGGGTGCCGTCCCGCTGATCGCCGCCGTCGTGGTGGCGTGGCCGCGCGCGCCCCGACGGGCTGCCGAGGCGAACTAGACTGAAGTCGTGACGTATGTGATCGCCCTTCCGTGCGTCGATGTCAAGGATCGTGCCTGCATCGACGAATGCCCCGTCGACTGCATCTATGAGGGCGATCGTTCGCTCTACATCCACCCCGATGAGTGCGTGGACTGCGGGGCATGCGAGCCTGCCTGCCCCGTCGAAGCGATCTACTACGAAGACGATCTGCCCGAAGAGTGGCAGGACTACTACAAGGCCAACGTCGAGTTCTTCGACGACATCGGCTCGCCCGGCGGCGCCGCCAAGGTCGGCGTGATCCACAAGGACCACCCCGTCATCGCCGAGTTGCCGCCGCAGGGCGAGTGAACGCCTAGATGAGCGTCGCCGACCTCGCCGACTACCCCTGGGACGCCGTCGCACCGTACGCCGAGACCGCGCGACGCCATCCCGACGGCATCGTCGATCTCTCGATCGGCTCTCCTGTCGATCGCACCCCGGCGGTGGTCGAAGCCGCCCTGGCGGCCGCGACCGACGCGCACGCCTATCCGCAGACGGTGGGCACGCCGCCGCTGCGCGAGGCGATCGTCGACTGGTATGCACGCCGACGCGGCGTCGCGGGTCTGACCCCCTCGCAGGTGCTGCCGACCGTCGGGTCGAAGGAACTGGTCGCCCTGCTTCCGTTGCTGCTCGGGCTCGGCCCGGACGACACCGTCGTGCATCCGGTCGCGGCGTATCCGACCTACGAGGTCGGCGCACGCCTGGTCGGTGCGACCGCGGTCGCCGAGGATGATCCGGCCGCGTGGCCGGCAGGGGCCAAGCTCATCTGGATCAACTCTCCCGGCAACCCGGACGGACGGGTGTGGAGCGTTCCCGAGCTGCGTCGGGCGCGCGAGCGGGCCGGGGAGCTCGGCGCCGTGCTGGTGTCGGACGAGTGCTACGCCGAGCTGGGATGGGAGGCGCCGTGGGCTGATGCCCCCGTGCCGTCGGTCCTGGATCCCGCCGTGGTCGCAGCCGATCCGTCCGGCGTGCTGTCGGTGTACTCGCTGAGCAAGCAGTCCAACCTCGCCGGGTACCGTGCCGCCTTCCTCGCGGGGGACCCCGCACTGGTCGCGCGGCTGCTGACGGCGCGGAAGCACCTCGGGCTCATGCTGCCGGCTCCCGTGCAGGCCGCGATGGTGGCCGCGCTGGGCGACGATGCGCACGTGGCCGTCCAGAAGGAGCGTTACGGCGCCCGACGGGCGGTGCTGAAGCCCGCCGTCGAGGCTGCGGGCTTCCGCATCGACCGCAGCGAAGCCGGGCTCTATCTCTGGGCGACGCGCGGCGAGGATGCGTGGGACAGCATGGCCGCCCTCGCCGAGCTCGGCATCCTGGCCGGGCCCGGGCACTTCTACGGACCGCACCATCCGCAGCACGTCCGGCTGTCACTCACGGCGTCGGATGAACGGATCGCCGCGGCTGCGGCGCGCCTCAGCGCCGCGAGCTCGTAGCTTTCCTCCTACGGATCTCTCTTTCCTTTGGCGCCAGTCACCGTAGGCTCCTGCCGCGGCTAGGCTGTAATCGCAGGGGCGCGCCGACACGTAGCGTGCCCGGGCAGGTCGCCACCGGGCGACCGAGGATCCCCACCTTTCGCCGACGATCCATCGCAAGGAGGCGCCGTGACCGAAGCCGGCTCGCAGCAGAAGACCGCACGTCTGACCGTCGCAGAGCACACCGCGGAGCTGCCTGTGCTGACGGGTACCGACGGTGCACCCAGCATCGATGTGTCGTCGCTGACGCGTCAGACCGGGCACACGACCCTCGACTACGGGTTCGTGAACACCGCGGCGACGAAGTCCGCGGTCACCTTCATCGACGGCGATGAGGGCATCCTCCGCTACCGCGGATACCCGATCGAACAGCTCGCGAAGAACTCGACCTACCTCGAGGTCGCCTGGCTGCTCATCTACGGCGAGCTGCCCAGCGCGAGCGAGCTCGAGGACTTCGACAACCGCATCCGGCGTCACACGCTGCTGCACGAGGATCTGAAGCGCTTCTTCTCGGCTCTGCCGCACACCGCGCATCCGATGTCCGTGCTGTCTGCTGCCACGGCGGCGCTCTCGACCTATTACGAGAACCAGTCGGATCCTCACAACCCCGAGTTCGTCGAGCTCAACACGATCCGGATGCTCGCGAAGCTTCCTGTGATCGCGGCCTACGCGCACAAGAAGAGCGTCGGCCAGGCTTTCCTGTATCCCGACAACTCCCTGAGCTTCGTCGACAACTTCCTGAAGCTCAACTTCGGTGTGCTCAGCGAGCAGTACGAGATCAGCCCCGTGATGTCCCGCGCGCTCGAGCGCCTGCTGATCCTGCACGAGGACCACGAGCAGAACGCCTCGACGTCGACGGTGCGTCTGGTGGGCTCGACCGGGGCGAACATCTTCTCCTCGGTCTCGGCGGGCATCAACGCCCTCTCCGGACCGCTTCACGGTGGTGCGAACGAGGCCGTGCTCGACATGCTGGGCCGCATCCGCGACTCCGGCGAGAGCGTGCAGCGTTTCGTCGAGCGGGTCAAGAACAAGGAAGACGGCGTGAAGCTCATGGGCTTCGGGCACCGCGTCTACAAGAACTACGACCCGCGCGCGAAGCTCGTCAAGGAGTCCGCCGACGAGGTGCTCGCCGAGCTCGGCGTCAGCGACCCGCTGCTGGATCTCGCGAAGGAGCTGGAGGAGATCGCCCTGCGCGACGACTACTTCATCTCGCGCCGGCTGTACCCGAACGTCGACTTCTACACCGGCGTCATCTACAAGGCCATGGGCTTCCCGACCCGCATGTTCACCGTGCTGTTCGCGATCGGCCGCCTGCCGGGGTGGCTCGCGCACTGGCGGGAGATGAACCAGGACCCGCAGACCAAGATCGGTCGCCCCCAGCAGCTGTACGTCGGCGCTCCCGAGCGCAACTACCCGGGCCTGGGCTGACGATGCCGCGGCTTCTCGTGCGGCCGCCGTCCTCGCGACTGGCCGAGGGGGAGCTCACGCACCTCGAACGGGTGCCGGTGGACCCCGCGCTCGCCCGCCGGCAGTGGGAGGCGTACGTCGACGTGTTCCGCGCCCGAGGATGGGAGATCGTCCAGGTCGACGAAGCGGACGAGCAGGCGGACGGGGTGTTCGTCGAGGATGCCGTGGTCGTCTTCGGCGAGCTGGCCGTCCTCTGCCGCGCCGGAGCCGACTCGCGCCGAGGCGAGCGGCCCACGATCGAAGCCGCGACCGAGCGGACCGGGCTCGCGAGGGCGGAGATCGTCGCCCCGGCGACCCTCGACGGCGGCGACGTGCTGAAGATCGGCCGTACCGTCTACGTGGGCCTGTCGGCACGCACGACCGAGGACGCCGTGGTCCAGCTGCGCGCACTGCTCGAACCGCGCGGGTGGGACGTCCGCGGTGTCCCCGTGACACGGGTGCTGCATCTGAAGTCGGCGGTGACCGCGCTTCCGGACGGCACCGTCATCGGTTACCCGCCGCTGGTGGACGATCCCGAGACGTTCCCCGCGTTCCTGCCGGTCCCCGAGGAGCACGGCACGGCCGTCGTGGTGCTCGACGAGAACACGGTGCTCATGTCGGCGGACGCGCCGGCATCCGCAGCTCTCTTCCGGGAGAGGGGCCTCGAGGTGATCACGACCCCGGTGACCGAGTTCGAGAAGCTCGAGGGCTGCGTCACCTGTCTGTCGGTGCGGCTGCGCGACTGACGCCGTCAGCGCTCCAGCGTGGCGGCATAGTCGGGGACCATCCCCTCCAGGCTCCGCGGCGGACGCTCGTACCCTCGTGAGGCGGGTCGTTCCGGGATCTCCACGGTCTCGTGGGGGAGAGGCTGCCAGGGGATCCGCTCGAGCAGGTGGTGGATCATGTTGATCCGCCCGCGGCGCTTGTCCTCGTTGTCGACCTCGTACCAGGGCGCCTCGGGAATGTCGGTGTGCACGAGCATCGCGTCCTTCGCCCGGGAGTAGTCCTCCCACTTGGTGATGGACAGCACGTCGTTCGGGCTCAGCTTCCAGCGCCTCATCGGGTCGGCCGCCCGCGAGCGGAAACGCGCCTCCTGCTCGACGTCGGACACGCTGAACCAGTACTTGAGCAGCAGGATGCCGTCTTCGACCAGCATCCGCTCGAACAGCGGCGCCTGGCGCAGGAACCTCTGGTACTCCGCATCGGTGCAGTACCCCATGACCCGTTCGACGCCGGCCCGGTTGTACCAGGATCGGTCCATCAGCACGATCTCGCCTGCCGCAGGCAGATGCGGGACGTAGCGCTGGAAGTACCACTGCGACTTCTCGCGATCCGTCGGCGTCGGCAGCGCCACGATGCGGCTGACGCGGGGATTCAGATACTCCGAGACCCGCTTGATCGTCGAACCCTTGCCCGCAGCGTCGCGGCCCTCGAAGATCACCACGACGCGCGCGCCGGTCGCCTGCACCCATGCCTGCATGTCGACGAGCTGGGCCTGCAGACGCGCGAGCTCGCGCTCGTAGAGCTTCTTCGGCAGCCGCGCGGTGCTCATGCGTGCAGCGCCTCGTTGAGGGTGACTCCCACGCCCGCGCGTCGGACGGCTTCGATCGCTCCCGTCAGCGAGTTCCTGCGGAAGAGGATGCCATCGCGTCCTGAGAGCTCCGCCCCCTTCACGACCGGGCGGGAGCCGTCGGCGCTCGGCTGCTCATCGGCGAGCACGATCTTGGAGCCGGCGGTGACGTACAGGCCGGCTTCCACGACGCAGTCGTCGCCGAGCGAGATGCCGATGCCCGCGTTCGCGCCCAGGAGCGTGCGCGATCCGATCGAGACCCGGTGGGTGCCGCCGCCCGAGAGGGTTCCCATGATCGAGGCGCCGCCGCCGATGTCGCTGCCGTCACCGACCACGACGCCCTGGGAGATGCGCCCTTCGACCATCGAGGCGCCCAGGGTGCCGGCGTTGAAGTTGACGAATCCTTCGTGCATCACCGTGGTGCCGGGGGAGAGGTAGGCGCCCAGGCGCACGCGCGACGCGTCGGCGATGCGCACCCCGGGCGGGGTCACGTAGTCGAGCAGCCGCGGGAACTTGTCGAGGCTGTGCACCTGGATGCCGGCGCGGGTCAGCGCCGGACGCAGGCGCTCCGCATCGGCGGGGTGCATCGGTCCCGCGGTCGTCCACGCGACGATCGGCAGGTGGCCGAAGACGCCCTCCAGGTTGATCTCGTTCGGAGCGACGACCCGGTGGGACAGGGCGTGCAGACGCAGGTAGGCGTCGACCGTGGATGCGGGAGGCGCATCCACGTCGATCGTCAGCTCGACGGGAGCGAGGGTGACGCGGCGGCGGGCGTCTGCGCCGGCGAACTCCGCGAGGTCGGCGCTCGAGCCGGACGGCGCCTGGGCCGCGACCGTCGGGAACCACGCGTCGAGGACGGTGCCGTCCTCGCTCGTCGTCGACAGACCCGTGCCCCATACCGCGCGCTTCATGCTCATCCCCTCAGGTTATCGGCCCGGGGCGCCTCGATAGACTGACACCATGCCCGTGCTGGATCTGTCCGCGTCCGCCGTCGAGCTCACGCAGGCGATCTGCGACATCCCGAGCGTCTCCGGCGATGAGGCGACGCTGGCGGATGCCATCGCCGCCGCCCTCGCGCCCCTGTCGCACCTCGACGTCTTCCGTGACGGCGACACCATCATCGCCCGCACCCGCCTCGGCCGGCCGCAGCGCGTCGCGATCGCCGGGCACATCGATACGGTTCCCCTCAACGACAACCTCCCGACCCGCCTGATCGACGACGAGGGGGAACCGAGCTTGTGGGGACGAGGCACGGTCGACATGAAGGCGGGTGTCGCGGTGCAGCTGAAGCTCGCCGCGGAGCTCACCGACCCCCGCGTCGACATCACCTGGATGTGGTACGACCACGAGGAGGTGGAGGCATCCCTCAACGGGCTCGGCCGCGTGGCCCGCCTTCGCCCCGACCTCTTCGAGGCGGACTTCGCGATTCTCGGCGAGCCCTCTGACGGCCAGGTCGAGGGGGGCTGCAACGGGACGCTGCGCGTCGTGGCGCGCACGCACGGTGTCCGAGCCCACAGCGCACGCGCCTGGGTGGGGGAGAACGCGATCCACGCCGCGGCTCCGATCCTCGCCCGCCTCGCCGCGTACGAGCCGGCGACGATCGACGTCGAGGGACTCGCCTACCGCGAGGGCCTCAACGCCGTGCGCGTGACCGGTGGCGTGGCAGGCAACGTCATCCCCGATCTCTGCGAGGTCGAGATCAACTACCGCTTCGCGCCGAGCAGGTCGGTGGCCGAGGCGGAGGCGCATGTGCGTGAAGTGCTGGCGGGCTTCGAGGTCGAGCTGACGGACGCGTCCGCGGGTGCCCGTCCGGGTCTGGACGCTCCGCTCGCTCAGGAGTTCGTGCGCGCGGTCGGCGCCCGGCCGCATCCGAAGTACGGCTGGACGGATGTGGCACGATTCTCGGCACTGGGAGTCCCCGCGGTGAACTACGGCCCGGGGAACCCGAGCCTGGCCCACCACGACCAGGAGCGTGTGCCGATCTCGCAGATCGAGGATGTCGAGCGCGGACTGCGCACGTGGCTGAGCACCTGACTCGCGTCGGCCGCTGGCCCGTCGCCGCTCGGATCGGGCTGATCTACGTCGCCGCCCGTCTGGTGACGCTCGGCTTCTTCGCCCTCGCATCGGCGCTGTCGACCCCGGCATCGCGATTCGGCGCGGATCCCGGCATCGGCAAGCTGCTGATGGGCTGGGACGCGCAGTGGTACTGGGTGGTCGCCGCCAACGGGTACCCCTCGCCCCTGCCGGTGACCGAGGCGGGACAGGTGGCTGAGAACGCCTGGGCCTTCCTTCCGCTGTATCCGTGGTTGTCGCAGGGAGTGGGACTCTTCGTGGGCGGGTGGACCGTGGCGGGTCCTCTCGTCGCGCTGATCGCCGGGTACTTCGCCGCGCTCGCGTTCTATCGCCTGATGCGTCAGCGCCTGGACCGCTCGACGTCGACCTGGGCGGTCGTCTTCTTCGTGGCAGGTCCGCTGGCGGCGCTCTTCCAGATCGCGTACGCGGAATCGCTGTTCCTGCTCTGGCTGATGCTGGCGCTGGACGCTCTGCTCCGGCGCCGCTACGTGTGGTTGTACCTGCTCATCCCGCTCATGGGCTTCACGCGCCCCGGTATCCTCGCCTTCGCTCTCACGCTCGGGCTCGTGGGCGTCTGGCGGTGGCTGCGCAGGCGCGTGGATCCTCTGCCGGCGCGGGAGATCGTGCACCTGGTCGCCCTCGCCGCCCTGGCGACGGTGGTCGGCTTCTCGTGGCAGGTGATCGCGGCCGTCGCAACGGGCGATCCCGGCGCCTATCTGATGACGGAGCTCGCCTGGCGGCGCAACTGGATCCCGGATGCGGCCGCGCACTTCTTCCCGTTCGACGGGTTCTTCGCCGGCACCGCCTTCTGGGCGCGGCTGTGGGGCTGGCCGCTGTGGCTCGGGTTCGCGCTGCTGGCCGCGGTCGTGCTGGTGCTGGCCGCCGTCCTGCTGTTCGCGCCGGGGGTGCGCCGGCTCGGGATGGAGGTGCGGTTGTGGTCGGCGAGCTACCTGCTCTACCTGCTCGCCGTCTTCTTCCCGCAGTCGAGCACGTTCCGTCTGCTCGTCCCGCTCTCGCCCCTCTGGGGCGCCGTCGCGGTCGGACGTCATCCGATCTGGCGCATCGGCGTCCTGGTCGCAGGTCTGGCAGGACAGTGGTGGTGGGTCTACAACATGTACGCGCTCGGGAACACGCTCTGGCAGATCCCCTGAGGACAAGCGTCGGGCGCGCTCTCACGCACGATAAACTGGGAACTCACCATTGACGAAGAGGAGCCACGATGGCAGCCATGAAGCCGAGAACCGGAGACGGGCCGATGGAGGCTGTGAAGGAGGGGCGCCTGATCATCGTTCGTGTTCCGCTCGAGGGCGGCGGGCGTCTTGTGGTGTCGGTCAACGACGCCGAGGCCAAGGAATTGCACGACGTGCTCGCGGGGGTCGTCGGCGCCTGAGCTGTTCACTTCCTGCTTCACTGCGGCCGGTCCTTCGGGACCGGCCGCAGTGGCGTGTCAGTGGTTCTCGTCGATCGTCGTGAGCTGGAGGAGACCTTCGCCGACGATCGACAGCGCGCCGATGACCGCGGGGGAGGACTGCGTCTCCTGGATGAGTGACCGGTAGGCGGTCGTCACGGGATCGCGGCGCACCGGATCGGCGACGGCGCCGCCGGCGAGGATGCGGGGCACGAGCACGAGCCCGCCCGGACGCACCAGCCGCAGGCCGTGCTCCACGTACTCGATCACGCCGTCGGCATCCGCGTCGACGAGCACGATGTCGTAGGAGGCCTCGTTCATGCGCGGCAGGACGTCGGAGGCACGACCGGTGATGAATCTGGCGCGAGCCGGTGCGATACGCGCGTCCGCGAATGCACGACGGGCGGCCTGGAGGTGCTCGGGCTCCTTGTCGATGGTCGTGAGGATCGCCCGCGGCGCCCCGTGCATGAGCCACAGCCCCGACACGCCCGCACCCGTTCCGATCTCGACGATGTTCAGGGCGCGCGAGACCTGGGCGAGCAGCGCGAGCTGCGCACCGATGGGCGGGCTCACCGGATCTGCGCCCAGTTCGAGGGCGTGCGTGCGTGCGCGGGCGATCGCGTCGGGTTCGACGGTCGCCTCGCGAGCGAAGCGGTCGCTCGCGTCGTGTCCGGCCATGGTGTTCCTCCTCCGCAAGCCTACGGTCGTCGATGGGCGGCGGCGGTCAGGCGCGGCGGTAATCTGAAGGCATGGTGTTCGGGCTCACGATCGAGAAGCTGCTGGTGATCGCCGTGATCGCCGCCTTCCTCATCGGCCCGGAACGACTGCCGCGCTACGCGGAGGCCCTCGCGCGGTTCACGAACCGCTCCCGTGAGTTCCTGCGCGGTGCGCGCAGCCGCGTGAAGGACGAGATGGGTCCGGAGTTCGACGAGGTGGACTGGCGCAAGCTCGACCCGCGTCAGTACGACCCGCGGCGCATCATCCGCGAGGCGCTGCTCGACGACCCGCCCACGGCGACCGTGCGTGCCGCCGGCGCTGCGGCGGCCATGACCGTGTCGACGACCCGCGCGGCAGAGAGCTTCGATCTGGAGTCCGGAGAGCGGCCTCCGTTCGACGACGAGGCGACCTGACACCTCCCGCGATCAGCGCGGGGTGATGGGCAGCGCTCTGCCGGAGAGCGGTCTGCCGGATCGCAGGATGCGGTCTGCGACCTGCTCGATCGCGAGCGATGCCGCGTCCGCCGGAGCGCTGCTCACGACCGGCTCGCCCGTGTCACCCCCCTGGCGCAGGGCCTGGCTCAGCGGCACGCGCGCGATGACCTCGACCGTCTCGGCGTCAGTGCTCAGCTCCCGTGCGATGTGATCCCCGCCGCCTGATCCGAACAGATCGAACGTCGTGCCGTCGGGCAGTGTCATGGCGGTCATGTTCTCGACGACTCCCAGGACGCTCTGACCCGTCTGTCTCGCCACGAGCGCGCTGCGTGCCGCCACGTCGGAGGCTGCCGCCTGCGGAGTCGTGACGACGAGGACGTCGGCGTGCGGCAGAAGCTGTCCTATCGAGATGGCGATGTCGCCCGTTCCGGGGGGCATATCGATGAGCAGCACGTCCAGGTCGCCGAAGTACACCTCGGTGAGGAACTGCTGGATCGTGCGGTGAAGCATGGGGCCGCGCCACGCGACGGCGCTGCGGGCCGCTCCCTCGGGCAGGAACATCCCGATCGAGACGACCTTCACGTCGAAAGCGACCGGCGGGACGATGAGCTCGTCGATCCGGGTCGGTCGCACGCTCGCGCCGTCGGCATCGACGAGTCCGAGCAGCGCCGGGATCGAGAAGCCGTGCACGTCGGCATCCACGATGCCCACACGCCTCCCGTGCTGCGCCAGCGCGACGGCGAGGTTGGCGGTGAGCGTGGACTTGCCGACGCCGCCCTTGCCGCTCGTGACGGCGACCACCCGCGTCAGCGATTCGGGAGTGAAGGGATTGCTGCGCCGGCGGCCGCCGCGCAGGCGCGTCGTCAGCGCCTCCCGCTCCTCGGGGCTCATGACGCCCAGGACGACCTCGACCGGTGCTTGTCCGACCACTCGTTCGGCGGCAGCGCGCACGTCGCGTTCGATGCGATCGGACGCGGGACAGCCGACGATCGTGAGCGCCACCGCGACGCGCACAGCCCCGTCGGCGAGCTCCGTCACCTCGCGCAGCATGTCGAGGTCGGCGAGGCTGCGTCTCAGCTCGGGATCGGTGACGGCGCCGACCGCCTCCCGCACCCGGGCGATGCGGTCGGTCTCAGAGCTCACGGGCTTCGCGCTCCGCCTTCTCGCGGCGTTCGGCCCGACGGCGCTTCTCCTCGCGCTCGGCCCGCACCTGCTCCGGCTCCTCGCCGGCGTCGTGCGCCTGCAGATCCTCCAGCAGCGCCCGCAGCTCATCGCGCAGCACCTCGCGCGTGACCGACTCGCTCGAGACGTCCGTCAGCGCCATCCGCAGCGCGACGATCTCGCGGGCGAGGTACTCGGTGTCGGCGAGGTTGCGCTCCGCCCGCTGCCGGTCCTGCTCGATCTGCACCCGGTCGCGGTCGTCCTGCCGGTTCTGCGCGAGCAGGATCAGCGGGGCGGCGTAGGACGCCTGCAGCGACAGCACGAGCGTCAGGGCCGTGAAACCGTTGTCCGAGGAGTCGAAACGCAGCTCCGGCGGCAGGATGGTGTTCCAGGCGAGCCAGGCGGCGCAGAACGCACTCAGTCCCACCAGGAACCACGGCGTTCCCATGCCGCGGGCGATCACCTCGGTGAAGCGGCCGAAGCGATCGCGCGAGGGCTGCGGGGACCGCGACAGCATGCCGCCCCGGCCGCGGGGTGCGTCCAGCGCCCCTTTGCGGGGGGAGCGCGCCATCACTGCGGCCGCCCTTCCGAGTCGCCCGTGCGCCAGTCCTCAGGAAGCAGGTAGTCGAGCACGTCGTCGACGCTGACGGCGCCGACGAGTCGTTGCGCGGAGTCGACCACCGGCACCGAGACGAGGTTGTAGGTGGCCAGCAGACGAGCGACGACGGCCGCGGAGGCGGTGGCGGGCACCGGCTCGAGCGAATCATCGAGCAGTGCGCCGAGTCGCTCGTGCGGGGGATAGCGCAGCATCCGTTGGAAGTGCACCGTGCCGAGCAGACGGCCCGTCGGGGTCTCGTAGGGAGGCAGCGTCACGAACACGGCGGCTGCGAGGGCCGGATGGGTCTCGTGGCGGCGGATGAGCGCGAGCGCCTCGGCGATCGTGTTGTCTGCCGAGAGAACGATGGGCTCCGGCGTCATGAGCCCGCCGGCGGTGTCGGGGCCGTACTGCAGGAGGGCGCGCACATCCTCCGCCTCATCGGGCTCCATCAGCTCGAGCAGCTCCTCGCGCTGCTCGGCCGGCAGCTGGGCGAGCACGTCGGCGGCGTCGTCGGGCTCCATCGCGTCGAGGATGTCGGCGGCGCGCTCATCGCCCAGGGCTTCGAGGATATGCACCTGCTCCTCTTCCGGCATCTCTTCCAGAGCGTCGGCGAGACGGTCGTCGGGAAGCTCCTCCGCGACCTCGAGGAGACGGTCCTCGGGAAGATCCAGCAGAGTGTTGGCCAGATCGGCGGCCTTGAGCTCCGCGTAACTGGCGACCAACCGCGCGGCGGACTGCGCTTCGCCGCGTGTCTGACCGTCGTTGACGTCGTGCCACGAGGCGAAGGTCGTGGCGCCCTTCGCGAAGGGCGAGGGGCTCGTCTTGGGCTTGCGCAGGAAGAGCTGCGACACGTCCCATTCGCCGAGGCGGTTCCGCTCGATCGCGACGTCCTCGATGACGGCCTGGCCGGAGCCGTCACGCAGCGACACCTTGCGTCCCACGAGCTCGGCCAGAACCCGAACCTCGCCGCCGCGCTGCTGGAAACGGCGCACGTTGATGAGACCGGTCGTGATCACCTGCCCGGTGTCGATCGAGGTGACCCGCCCGATCGAGACGAACACATGGCGCCGGCCGGGGATCTCGATGACCAGGCCGATGACACGGGGAGCATCGTCGGGGCGGTAGATCACGACGACGTCGCGCACGCGACCGAGGCGGTCGCCGGCGGGATCGAAGACCGCGCATCCGGCTAGACGCGCGACGAATACCCGCTGTGTGCTCACCCGACCAGCCTAGCCCCGGCCTCGATGAGCAGGCCGGGAGCGCTGCGGCACGGCGTGGGAAGATGGGGCGATGAGCAACCAGGGTGCACCGTTCTCACAAGGCTCCGCCGAGACCGGCGAGACCGTCGCCTCGTTCACGCAGTACGAGGGGGCGCAGAAGGCCGTCTCCGCGCTCATCGCGGCCGACGTTCCGGCCAAGGAGATCGCGATCGTGGGCGCAGGCCTGCGCTCCATCGAGCGCATCACCGGCCGGCTGGGCTACGCCACCGCCGCCAGATCGGGCGCGATCAACGGTCTCATGCTGGGTGTGCTCTTCTCGTTCATCTTCGTGCTCGGCTCGCCCGCCGCCCCGATTCAGGCCTTCGTCGGCGTGCTGCTGGTCGGCATCGCGCTCGGGATGCTGCTGAACATCCTGATGTTCTCGATCGTGCGCCGTCGGCGCGACTACGCCTCCGTCATGCAGGTCGTCGCTGACCACTACGAGGTGAAGGTCGCGCCCGCCAGCGTGCACAAGGCGCGCACGGCGCTCGGCACAGCGCCGACCGCGACGCGGCCTGCGGCGGCGCCGCGGCGCCTCGACACCCCGCCTCGTTACGGCGAGCGCATCACGCCGGGCGCCCAGCCGCCCCAGGCGCCGCCCGCGGAGCGGCCCGCGGCGCAAGAACCGCAGCCCGGACAGGACGACGACCGCGCCTGAGCGCGCCGCATCCGGCCCGGGCTGCGCTCCTCAGCCCGAAAGGCGGGCGATCCACGCCTCGATCTCATCCGCGGTACGGGGGATGCCCGCGGACAGGTTGACGGGGCCCTCGGCCGTCATGAGGATGTCGTCCTCGATGCGCACGCCGATGCCGCGCAGCTCCTCGGGGACGGTGAGATCGTCGGCCTGGAAGTACAGGCCCGGCTCGATCGTGAACACCATGCCGGGAGCCAGCTTGCCCTCGTAGTACATGTCGCGCCGCGCCTGCGCACAGTCGTGCACATCGAGGCCCAGATGGTGGCTTGTGCCGTGCACCATGTATCGCCGGTGCTGGCCGCCGCGATCGGCGTCCAGCGCCTCCTGCGCCGTGACCGGGATGAGGCCCCACTCTGCGACGCGGGCGGCGATGACCGACATGGCCGCCTCGTGGACCTCACGGAACTTCACACCCGGGCGAGCAGCGGCGAAGGCGACGTCGGCCGCCTCGCGCACCGTCTCGTACACACGGCGCTGGACCTCGGTGAATCGCCCGTTGACCGGGAGCGTGCGAGTGATGTCGGCGGTGTAGAGGCTGTCCACCTCGACACCGGCATCGATCAGGATGAGATCGCCCGGCAGGACCCTGCCGTCATTACGGGTCCAGTGCAGGTAGCAGGCGTGGGCACCGGAAGCCGCGATCGTGTCGTAGCCCTCCCCGTTGCCGTCGCTGCGAGCCCGCTGGTGGAAGACGCCCTCCACGACGCGTTCCCCACGAGGGTGAGTGACGATGCGGGGGAGCTCCCGGACGATGTCGTCGAAGCCCGCACCGGTGACGTCCACCGCCAGCTGCAACTGGGCGATCTCGTGCTCGTCCTTGATGAGGCGCAGCTCCGACACGATGCGGCTGAGCTCCGCATCCTCGTCGACCACGCGATCCGCGTCGCTCGCCGTGAACGCATCGAGATGAGCCGTCGCGATGGCGAGATCCGCCGCGACCTGCGCCAGCGACGGCCGCGGACCGATCCAGAACTCGCCCACACTCGCATCGGCGTAGAACTCGCTCGTGGTGCGGTCGGCGCGCTCGCGGAAGTAGAGCATGACGTCGTGGCCCTCGTCGCCTCGCGGCTCGAAGACGAGGACGGAGCCCGGTTCGCTGTCCGCGCCCCATCCGGTCAGATGGGCGAAGGCGGAGTGCGCACGGAACGGGTAGTCGGTGTCGTTGCTGCGCTGCTTCAGCTCGCCGGCGGGGATCACGAGGCGCGAGCCCGGGAACAGCGCGGAGAGAGCGACGCGGCGTGCGGCGGCGTAAGCCGCTTCGATGCGCGGGGGAGCGATCGTCTCCGCGCGCTCGGCCCATCCGGTCGAGATCGTCGACAGGAACCCCTGGGGAAAGGGCTGCTTGCGGTTCGAGACGACCGGCTCGTCAGCGGTCGCGGGTGAGGTGTCCGTGGATTCCGACATGCCTCCAGTCTCCCACCCTCCTCGGCGGCTCGCTCAGCCGGTGCGCTCGTACTGCACGACCAGCGGCCGGTGGTCGCTGCCGGCGTCGTCCATCCCGCTCAGCACGACAGAGCCCGTGGGAGTCCACTGCGGCGTGGCGAGTACGTGGTCGATCGGCGCGCCCGCGAGGGCGGGGAGGTCGGTGGGCCAGGTGCCGACCGAGCCGTTGCCCGTCTGCGATGCCGCATCCCTGCAGGCGCCGAGCGTACCGCCGTCGGTGCCCAGCCCGGCCATGTGATCGAGGGTGGCGTTGAAGTCGCCCGCCATGATGACGTCTCCTCCCGCGCACTGGTCGGCCAGCCACTGCAGGTCGTGGCGCCACTGCTCCATGTGATCCTCGCGGGGAGCGACCGCGTGGGCGGCGACGACCGTGGGGCCGTTGCCGTCGGTCGGCATCGCGACGGCGCTGGGCACCGTGCTCGTGCCCTCCTGGGAGGAGGCGATGACGGAGTAGGTGCCGAGTGACGGGCTGATGAGCAGCGTCGTCGAATCCGCCGCCCACCCGTCGGTGCCGTACTCGGTGTGGTGCGCCCACATGGGACTGCCGAGATCCCGCATCGCGACGGCGACTTCGGCGCCGGTCTCGATCGTGGTCTCGGGAAGGCTCACGATGTCCGCACCCATGGCGATGGCCGTCTGAGCGATCGTCTGCGGCGAGGTGGCATCGCCTGCGGTGTTCCAGGTCATGACCCGGATGCTGTTCTCGCTCTTCGCGGGCAGCGCCGTCGTGCCCGTGCCGCGCGAGACGATGATGGTCGCGTTGGCGCCGACGGCGAGCACGGCGACCAGAGCGATGGGAAGCGCGACGCGACGCACGGGACGTGCGACCGACAGCAGAAGCGCGACGACGGCGAGAGCCGCGAACGCCAGAGCGACGAGAGAGCGGAACGACACGATCTGGGTCAGCGGAAAGGTCCGCGAGAGGCGGAAGAAGTCCGGCCAGGTGAGCACGGCCGCCGCGATCGCGCAGAGCAGGCTCAGCAGGATTCCCAGCAGACGTGACACGCTCCGAGCCTAGGCAGCAGACCTGAGCGTCGGCCGCACGCAGCAGGGTCCTTCCGGGTGCGCGGTACGCTCGGGGGATGAGTGCAGACGGCCGCGTATCGACGCCCGCCGACCTGCATCTGCACTCCACGCGCTCGGACGGCACCGAGTCTCCCGCCGAGGTCATGCGTCAGGCGCGTGCGGCAGGACTGGCCACGGTGTCGCTCACCGACCACGACACGACCGCGGGGTGGGAGGAGGCGGCGGGCGAAGCCGTGCGGCTGGGCATGACGTTCTTGCCGGGGATGGAGATGAGCGCGCGTCAGGGCTGGCGCAGTGTCCACGTCCTCGCGTACCTGTTCGATCCCACGGACACGGCCCTGACGGCGGAGCTCGGCCGCATCCGGGACGACCGCATCGGCCGGGCTGAGCGCATCGTCGCCAGCTTGGCGCGCGACTACGACCTCACCTGGGCGGACGTGCTCGCACAGACCGGGGCCGATGCGACAGTGGGGCGTCCGCACATCGCGGATGCGCTGGTCGCGCGCGGCATCGTCGCCGACCGGGGCGCGGCGTTCGACGGCGTCCTGCATCCGCGGGCGGGCTACTACGAGCCGCACTACGCGCCTGACCCGCTCACCGCGGTCGAGCTCGTGGTGGCCGCGCGGGAGGGGTGCCGATCATCGCGCACCCGACGCCTCACGGTCGCGACCGGATGCTCCCGATGCCCGTGATCGACGAGCTCATCGCGCACGGACTGGGCGGCTTCGAGATCGAGCACCGCGAGAACACGGCGGACGGCAAGGCGGTCCTGCGCCGGGTGGCCGCGGAGAACGGCCTCATCGTCACCGGTTCGAGCGACTATCACGGCGCGGGCAAGCCCAATCGGCCCGGCGAGAACACCACCTCGGCCGAGATGCTCGCACGGATCATCGCCCGCGCAAGCGGCAGCGCGCCGGTCCACCCCTGAGGGGGACCGGCGCGCCGCGAGGTCTCAGGCCGAGGGAGCCGATGCGTCGGGGCGCGGACCGCGCCGACGCCGGCGACGCCGCGCCGCGGGCTTTCCATCGTGGTGCTCGGCACCGCCGCCGTCGTGGGTGCCGCCGCCGTCGGTGCGCGGAGCCTCTGACCCGGATGCGGCGGGGGCGCTGGGCGCGTCCGAGCTCGCGCCCGTGCGCCGGCGCCGGCGATTGCGGGGCGCTGCGTCTGCGGCGGGCGCGTCACCGGACACCGTGGTGACGGTCGCCGTGGCGGGGGCCTTGCGCAGGCGCCCCTTGGTGCCCTCGGGGATGTCGAGGTCGGCGAACAGATGCGGGCTCGACGAGTAGGTCTCGACGGGCTCGGGCTGTCCGAACTCGAGTGCGCGATTGATGAGGGCCCACTTGTGCAGGTCCTCCCAGTCGACGAAGGTCACCGCGATGCCGGTGCGGCCGGCGCGACCGGTGCGGCCGACGCGGTGCAGGTAGGTCTTCTCGTCGTCCGGGATGGTGTGGTTGATGACGTGGGTGACGTCATCGACGTCGATGCCGCGTGCGGCCACATCCGTCGCGATGAGTACATCTTTCTTGCCCGCTTTGAACGCCGCCATGGACCGCTCGCGCGACTCCTGGCTCATGTCTCCGTGGACGGCGCCGGCGTTGAAGCCGCGGTCGTTGAGCTCGTCGACGAGACGCTGCGCCGCGCGCTTGGTGCGCGTGAACACGACGGTCTTGCCGCGGCCTTCGGCCTGCAGGATGCGGGCGATGATCTCGTCCTTGTCCAGGCTGTGGGCGCGGTACACCAGGTGGCGGATGTTCGCCTGCGTCAGACCCTCATCGGGGTCGTTTGCCCGGATGTGGATGGGGTTGGACATGAAGCGTCGCGCGAGCGCGACGATCGGCCCCGGCATGGTCGCCGAGAACAACTGCGTGTGCCGCACAGCGGGGACCTTGGAGAAGATCTTGTCGATGTCGGGCAGGAAGCCGAGATCGAGCATCTTGTCGGCCTCGTCCAGGACGACCTCGGTCGCGTGCGAGAGGTCGAGCAGACGCTGGTTCGCGAGGTCGATGAGCCGGCCCGGCGTGCCGACGACGATCTGCGCACCGGCCTTCAGCTGGTCGATCTGACCCTCGTAGGCCTTGCCGCCGTAGATGGCGACGACGCTCGTGCTGCGGCCGGAGGTCAGCAGGTCCATGTCTTCGTAGACCTGCACCGCGAGTTCGCGGGTGGGAACCACGATGAGGGCCTTCACGCCGGGCTCCGGCGAGACGCCGAGACGCTGCACGACGGGGATGCCGAAGCCGAAGGTCTTGCCGGTACCGGTCTTGGCCTGGCCGATGATGTCCTGCCCGGGCAGGGAGAGCGGAATGGTCTGCTCCTGGATGGGGAACGCGTCGGCGATGCCGCGAGCGGCGAGAACGTCGACGATGTCCTGGTCGACGCCGAGCTCGGCGAAGGTCGTCACAATATGCACCTGTCTGGTTGTGGGCGCGGGGAGCGCCGCCGGATGTCCGCGCCCTTGTCAGCCCCAGGCGCGCAGGTCCCGATCCGATGCCGGGACCCCACCAGGATACCGGAGCACGCCCTCGCCGCCGCCTGGCGCTCCGGCGCGCGGGCGAGGAACCTTCTAGGCTGGTCGTGTGTGGGATTGGTTCCGACGTCGTTCGAGGCCTGCGGGTCGTACGTTGCGCCTGCGCTCACGGGGGGAGTACGACGGCATCACGCGCGTCGACTTCGCCGAGCTCGCCCCCGACATCGACACCTTCCTCGGTCAGGCCGCCTATCTGCAGCTCGGCTTCTTCGAGACGCTCACGGAGCTCATCGCGCTGACGCCCGAGCTCGCCCGCAAAGAGGCGATCTCACGCGCGGCGGGCGCCGCGCTGCGAAAGCACGAGGAGCTCGTCGCCGTCATCCGTGATCGCGACGAAGATCCCACCGCGCTCATGCTGCCCTTCCGAGAACCGCTTGACGCGTTCCGGGCCGAGGTGCACGGCGTGCGGTGGCCGGAGACGATGCTCTCGGTGCATCTGACCGCGGGCATGCTCGACGACTTCTACCTGGCGCTTTCGGCGAGCTACGGCGAGACGGGACTGCGGGTGGCCCGCGCGCTGGAGGCGGACGACGCGCGCAGCGCGCTCGTCGACATCCTGCTGGAGACCCTCGCCGAGAGCGAGGAGTGGCCGTCGCGTGCTCGCGCTGTGGGGACGCCGCCTCGTGGGCGACACCCTGCTGATCGCGCGCGCGGCGCTGACGGGCACCGAGAATCCGACGGCGATGCAGGAGACCGTCGAGCCGGTGTTCACCGAGCTCATGGCGGCGCACGCGCGCCGGATGGAGTCGCTGGGCCTGTCGTCCTGAGCGGCGACGCGGCCGGTCTCAGTCCGCGACGGCGGCGACCGCCTCGATCTCGACGAGCTGGTCGTCGTAGCCGAGCACCGTCACTCCCATCAGGGTGCTGGGCGCATCGTGATCCCCGAACGCGTCACGCACGACCTCCCACGCCGCGACGAGGTCGCTCTGGCGCGCCGAGGCGACCAGCACCCGGGTGCTGATGACGTCGTGCAGTCCGGCGCCGGCGGCCGCGAGGGCCTCGGTGAGCGTCGCGATGCATCGAGACGCCTGCCCGGCATAGTCGCCGACAGCGACGGTGGAACCGTCGTCGGCGAGCGGGCATGCTCCCGCCAGGAAGATGAAGCGGGTGCCTGCGGGCGCGGTGGCGGCGTAGGCGTACTCGGCCACGTCGCTCAGCTGTCGGGCGCGGATGAGTCGGACGGCGGATGCGCCCATCGGCTCAGCCGATGTGCAGCCGCTGACGCTCCCGCGCGTCGTGCGCCGAGCGGATGCGGTTCACGACCACGAGAACGGGTACCACCACGACCGGGGCGGCCACGAGCGCGGCCAGCCACAGCCACGGCTCGGCCGTGGTCGTGCCGGCCCATGTGAGCGCGAGCCAGGCGGCCCCGCTGACGAAGGCCCCGATCATCGGCGCGAGCGCGACGCCGCGCAGCTCACGACCACGGAGGGCGAAATGTGCCGCGGTGCCCACGGCCGCGCCGTAGATCAGCGCGAGCAGGATCTCCATCGCTCAGGCGAAGAAGCCGACCCGACGGGCCTCTTCGGTGCCGAGCTCGACGTAGGCAAGGCTCGCGGCGGGGACGATGTAGGAGTTTCCCTTGGTGTCGGAGAACGACACGAACGCAGCGCCCGAGCCGAGCGCGTCGGCGAGCGACTTCTTCACGTCGTCGGCGGCCTGGTCGGTCTCGAAGTTGAGCTCGCGGCCGGTGTTCGCGATGCCGATGCGGATCTCCACGGATGTCGCCTCTCTCGTCTGTCTTCGGGGACGTTCCGACTCTACGGCACCGCAGAATGCCGATGCCCGGCGGGGCGGACGACGGTGCACGCTGTGGGCGAACGCGTCGCTTCGGGCTCGTGTCGCCGGGGCGCGTTAGCGTTTTGCCGATGCCTCTTCTCTCCGCCTCCGCGAGCGCCGCCGCCGACGCCGAGCCGGTCTTCGAGGCGCCCGAGTGGGATGCCTCGCAGCGTGCGGTGCTGGAGGCGGCCCCTGATCGGTCGCTGGTGGTGGTCGGCGCGCCGGGGTCGGGCAAGACCGCGCTGCTGATCGCGCGCGTGGCTGGGCTCACGGCCGGGGGATTCGATCCCGACGAGGTCCTGGTTCTCACTTCTACGCGCCAGAGCGCGACCGCACTGCGCGACCGCCTCTCGCTGGCGATGACGGGTGCCCGATCGGGCGCCCCCGCGCGGTCCGTCGCGTCTCTCGCGTTCGAGATCGTGCGCGCGAACGAGGTGCGCCGCGGCCGCCCCGCGCCGCGGCTTCTCACGGGCGCGGACGACGACCAGATCGTCCACGATCTGCTGCGCGGCGATGAGCTCGACGAACAGGACGGGGCCGCATCCCGCTGGCCGGAGGGTTTCGGCGCGGCGGTGCGCTCCTCGCGCGCCTTCCGCAGCGAATTGCGGGCGTTCCTCGCCGAATGCACCACGTGGGGCATCGACGCTGCGCAGCTCGCCGCGCTGGCCGCATCCGAGGGCGTGCCGGTGTGGGAGGCGCTGAGTTCGTTCCTCGTCGAGTACGACGATGCCCGCGGTCATCTGCGCTCCTCCCACCGCGACGCGGCGGGGCTCGTCACCGAGGCCGTGTCGTTGCTCGGCCGGCTCGAGGCGGCCGACCCGGCCCTCGCCGTCGTGCGGCGCCTGCGCGCCGTGCTGGTCGACGACGCGCAGGAGCTCACCCCTGGCGCCGTCGCACTGCTGGAGGCGCTGCACGCGCGCGGGATCGCGGTCACCGCCTTCGGCGACCCCGACATCGGCTCCGGCGCCTTCCGCGGTGCGCGTCCTGAGCACTTCGCGCGTCTGGCCGCCTCCCTCGGACGCACGGCGGTGCTCGAGCGAGCCCATCGAGGAACCGCTCTGCAGACGGATGCCGTACGGCGCGTCACGAGCAGGATCGGCGCGGCGGGCGTCGTGGCCCATCGGCGGGCTCCGCAGGGGGCACCCGTGGACGAGAGCCTGCGGGTGTACCTCGCACGTTCCGCACCCGAGGAGCACGACCTCATCGCGCGCGTGCTGCGCGAGCGGCATCTGCGCGACGGAGTGGCATGGGCCGACTGTGCCGTGATCGCCCACGACTCCCGGCAGGTCGCCGCCCTGGAGGCAGAGCTCGGTGCGCGGGAGGTGCCTGCCCGCGCACCGGGTCTCGTCGAACCCCTGGGGAGCCGGGGGAGCGTGAGGCGTCTGCTCACGGTCGTCCGCGCCGCGGCGGAGGAGGTCGATCCGGCCGAGACGCTGCTGTCCGCGGGTTTCGACCCGGTCGACCTCCGCAGACTCCGAGCGGCGTTGCGTCGTGCCGAGGTACTCGTGGCGGGCACGAGACCCGCCGCGGAACTGCTCGTCGAAGCGCTGCACGAGCCTGCGCGCCTGGAGGCGCTCGGCACACGCGAGGGATCGCGTGCCGCGACGATCGCCGCGACGCTCGCCCAGCTGCGGGACGACCTGGAGCGCGGTGCCACCGCGCACGAGCTGTTGTGGACCGCGTGGTCGCGCAGCGGGCTCGAGTCCGCGTGGTCGACGCTCGCCCGGGGATCGGGTCCGCTCGCCGAGCAGGCCGACCGTGACCTGGATGCGGTCGTGGCACTCTTCCAAGCCGCCAAACGCTTCGGAGAGCGTGCCGAGGAGGGCGGTCCCCGCGATCCGATGGTGTTCGTGCGGGGTGTCCTCGACAGCGACGTGGCCGAGGACCTCTTCGCCCCGCCGAGCCGGCGGGAGCGGGTGCAGGTGCTCACGCCTGCGGCGGCGCTGGGTGCCGAGTTCGACACGGTCGTGATCGCCGGCGTGCAGGAGGGCGTCTGGCCCAACACGCGTCTGCGCGGCACCCTGCTGCAGGCATGGCGGCTCGCGGAGGCTCGCATCGGTGCGGACGCCCCGAGCACTCGTGATCGGCGACGAGAGGTGCTGCACGATGAGCTGCGGCTGTTCGCCCGGGCGCTGTCCCGTGCACGCAGCCGTGTGGTGGTGACCGCGGTCTCGGACGACGCATCGGTTCCGAGCCCGCTCCTGGAGCTGCTGCCGGACGCCCAGCCCGCGCCCAACCGGCATCCGCTCTCACTACGAGGACTCGTGGCCGCCCACCGGCGTACCCTGACCTCCGCGAGCGCTCCCGCGGCGCGCTCGCACGCGGCCAGGCAGCTCGTTCATCTGGCCGATGCCCGTGTCGCCGGCGCCGCACCCGCGCAGTGGTACGGCATGGTTCCCGCCACATCCCACGCGCCGCTGCACGACGCCGCCGAGACGTCCGTGCGGCTCTCGCCCTCGCGACTCGAAGCGCTGGAGACCTGTCAGCTCGACTGGGTCATCGCGGATCTCGGCGGTGCGCGCACCGAGACGACGGCCGGTCTCGGGACGCTCCTGCACCATGCGATGGAGACCGCGGGGCCGGACGAGGAGTCGCTCTGGCGAGCGGTCCAGGAGCGCTGGGACGAACTGGAGTTCGATGCGCCGTGGCGCGAGCGCGTCGAGCGAGACCGCGCGCGCGACCTGGTCCGGCGGCTCTCGGCCTACCTCCGGGACTTCGAGGCACGCGGCGGGACGCTGCTGGGAGCCGAATCGAAGTTCGAGGTGCCGCTGCCGCATCCGGCCGGAGACGAGGCTCAGCCCATGGTGCTGTCGGGAACCATCGATCGTGTCGAGCTCCTGCCCGACGGCCGGGTGGAGATCGTCGATCTCAAGACCGGGCGCTCGGTGGCGAGTACGGACGCGAAGGTGGCCGACAACGCACAGCTCGCGGCCTATCAGGTCGCGGTGGACGCCGGCATGGTGCCGGACGCGCAGGGGCGTGACAGCGCGGGCGCCAAGCTGCTGGTCCTGCAGCCCACGTCATCCCGGTCGATCTTCGCGACGCCCACGCAGCCTCCGCTGGACGACGCGGCGCGTGCCGCCTTCCTCGGCCGGCTGAACGCTGCGGCGGCGGTGATGAGCGCGCGCTCCTTCGAGGCGCACTACGAGACGCACTGCCGCGACGACTTCTCACACGGCGTCTGCCGCATCCATACCGTCGCGCCGGTGAGCGCGCCGTGACCGGGTTGATCAGCGCGGCGGCGATCGCCGCCGCGCTCGGGCAGTTCCCGCCCACGGCCGAGCAGGCGGCTGTGATCGAGTCCGATCTGGAACCGGCGCTCGTGGTCGCGGGAGCCGGCAGCGGCAAGACCGAGACGATGGCGGGTCGCGTCGTGTGGCTCGTGGCGAACGGTCTCGTCCGCCGCGACCAGATCCTGGGACTCACCTTCACGCGTAAGGCGGCAGGAGAGCTGGCCGAGCGCATCCAGCGTCGCCTGGCGCGTCTCGCGGAGTTCGAGCGGCGCGGCCTCCTCGGCAGCCTGGAGGATCTCCACCATCGCGGCGAGCTGGCGGGCTTCGGCGAGATCGAGCGGTCCGGCGGATCCGACGACGATCGACGCAGACTGCTGGATCGCCTCGCCGAGGAGCACGCCGTCGACGCTGCGCCCGCCGGCGACGCCGACGATCTGCTCGACCGGCCCACGGTCTCGACGTACAACAGTTTCGCCGACGGCATCGTGCGCGAACACGCGGCCCGTATCGGGCGCGACGCGGAAGCCGTCGTCTTGTCGGAGTCGGCCGCCTGGCTGCTGATGCGCCGCACCGTGCTCGCCTCGGATGACTCAGAGCTGGAGACGACGGAGGAGTCGCTGCGGACTCTGGTTGATCGTGCGCTGCGCATCGCGCGCGACGCCGTCGACAACCTCGTCGATCTCGACGAGCTCGAGCGCTTCCCCGAGAGGTTCGCGCGCGTCGTCGACATCCCTTCGGAGAACGCGCGCACCACGGTCTACAAGGACGTGCTGGACGATGTCGCCGCGGTCGGCAAGCTCCCGCTCTACGCGCGCCTCGCCCGCGAGTACGACCGGAACAAGCGCCGGACCGGGGTGATCGACTTCGCCGATCAGGTCGCGGGCGCCTTCGAGATCGTGCGGGGCGATCGGAGACTGGTCGAGGAGTTGCGTGAGCAGTACCGCGTCGTGCTGCTGGATGAGTATCAGGACACCTCCGTGGTGCAGAGCCTGCTGCTCTCGACCCTGTTCGCCGATTCGGCGGTCATGGCGGTGGGAGACCCTCACCAGGCGATCTACGGGTGGCGCGGTGCGAGCGCCGGCAGCCTGGCCGGTTTCGCCGCGGCATTCTCGAGCCACGGCACATGTGCCCGCTTCGACCTGCTCACGAGCTGGCGAAACGCTCCGGCGGTGCTGCGCGCGGCCACCGCAGTGCTGGCCCCGCTCGCCGAACGCAGCGCGGTCGCGGTGGGCACGCTCCGCGCCAGGCCCGGCGCCGACGACGGGCGGGTCGAGATCGTGACGGAGCCCGACCTGGAGAGCGAGGCGGATGCGGTCGCGCGCTGGTTCGCCGACGTCATCCGTGTGCGCGGCGCCGAGGGGCGCTCGACCACGGGCGCCGTCCTCTTTCGGGCGAAGAAGCACATGCCGCGATTCGCCGAGGCGCTGGCCCGTCACGGTATCCCGCATCGTGTTCTCGGCCTGGGCGGACTGCTGAGCACGCCCGAGATCGTCGACATCGTCAGCGCCTTGCGCGTCGTCAGCGATCCGACGCAGGGCTCCGCCCTCATCCGGCTGCTGAGCGGCCCGCGATGGGCGATCGGGCTGGCTGACCTGTCAGCGTTGCACGATCTCGCCCGGCGCCAGGTGCGCGCCCAGGCCTCGGGCGAGAGCGAGCCGGACCTGCTGGCGCGGCTGCGTCGGAGCGCGCGTACCGAGACCGGATCGCTCATCGACGCCCTCGATCTGTTCACGAGGCTCCGCCCGGAACACGCCTGGTTCCAGACGTTCACCCCCGAGGCACGGGACCGGCTGCGGGAGGCGGCGGCGGTGTTCGCCGGTCTCCGGCAGGTCGCGGCGACACTGCCCCTGACCGAGCTCGTGCGCGCGATCGAGGTGGAGCTCCGGCTGGACATCGAGCTCGCCGCGAACGAGAGCCGCGGGCCGGCGCGCACGGCGGCGGCGCAGGTGCGCGCCTTCGTCGACGAGGTCAACGCGTTCCTCGCGGCCGACGAACACGGATCTCTGGCGAGCCTGCTGGCCTGGCTCGAGCACGCCGAGCGCAGCGACGACCTGGCCCCGAGGACCGATCCTCCGGAGTCGGACGTGGTGCAGCTGCTGACCATCCACGGCTCGAAGGGGCTGGAGTGGGATGCGGTCGCGGTCGTCCGGCTCGTCGAGGGCGAGCTTCCCTCGACGCCGAAGGAGACACGGGGCTGGCTCGGCGCAGGGGTCCTGCCCTATGCCTTCCGAGGGGACTCCGCGTGGCTGCCGCTGTACCCGTGGCAGGGCGCGGAGAGCCAGCAGCAGCTGCGCGACCGCCGCTCCGCGTTCGTCGACGCCCACCGGGACCGCGCGCTCGAGGAGGATCGGCGTCTCGCGTACGTGGCGGTCACGCGAGCACGCGACCATCTGCTGCTGAGCGGATCACCGTGGGCGGGAACGACGAGGCCGCGCGAACTGAGCCGCTTCACGATCGAGATCGCCCAGGCGCTCGAGCAGGCCGATCCCCGCATCGATCCGGGTGAGAATCCGCTGGCGGATGCGGCGCGCACCCTGCACTGGCCGCTCGACGCCCTGGGGTCGCGCAGGACGCGGGTGACGGATGCCGCCGCGGCCGTGGAGACCGCGCGTGCGGATCCGGGCGAGGCGGACGACGAGCTCGCCCTGCTGCTGGCCGAGCGCACCGAACGCCTTCGGCCCGCGCGCTCGGGTGCGCCGGTGCGCATCCCCGCATCCGCGTACAAGGACTTCGTGACCGACTACGACGCCGCCGTCGCGGCGCTCGAGCGCCCCATGCCGGAGCGGCCGTATCGGCAGACCTCGCTCGGCACGCGGTTCCACGCATGGGTGGAACGCCGTTCCGGAGTGAGCGCCTCAGCCTCGCTCGATGGTCCGCTCTGGTCGAGCGATGCCGAGCAGAGCGGGGACGACGCGGATTTCGAGCGTCTCGTCGAGATCTTCGAGGCGAGCGAGTGGGCGGCGCTGCAGCCGATCGAGGTCGAGACGGAGATCAACTTCCGCTACATCGGCCTCGACGAACGGCCCCATGTCGTGGTGTGCAAGCTGGACGCCGTCTACCGCCGGGGCGAGCGCATCGAGATCGTCGACTGGAAGACAGGCCGCGCTCCTCGCTCGGAGTCCGAGCGACGCGAGCGTCTCGTGCAGCTCGAGCTGTACCGTCAGGCCTATCACGCCAGGCACGGCGTGCCGATCGAGCAGATCGACGTGGCGCTCTACTACGTCGCCGACGATCTCGTCATCCGCGACTGAGCCGGGGTACGAGCGCGCTCAGCCCTCGGTCCATCGGCGCAGCGCCTCGCGGGACGCGCGCGCGGTCTCCTCGCGGCTCTCCTCATCGTCCTCCGCCGTGTCGGCGGTGTCGTCGTGCGCCGGCTGCGGCCTGGCCGTCCACTCGGAGAGGTCGACCGGCAGCGTGGGCATGCCCTCCGCGGACGCAGAGCCCGCCCGATCCTCCTCCTCCGAGAGGTACGCGCCCAGCTCCGCCGGATCGTAGGCGTCGGTCTGCATCGACGTCTGCCCACCGGCGGGCTCGGTCTCCGGCACCCGCCCGAGAAGGGCGATCGCGTCGTCGACATCGGCGGAACCGGTCCGAACGAGCTCGGTTCCCACGGTCGCGTCGGCGAGGGATGCCAGAAGCTTCGTGGCGTCCTCGACGACGAACTCGTCGCCCTGATCGACGCCGTGCACCAGCCACTTGGCGAACTCGAGCTCGGCGAACAGTCTCGCCCGGGCGATCAGGGCCGGGTCGGGCGAGTGATGGGAGGCCGCCGTGTATCCCTCGTGGACGCCCTCGACCGATTCCGGCGCGGATCCCAGCCACCGCAGATCCACGGCGGGATCCCCGATCGACAGGCCCTGCCAATCGAGAAGGGCGACCACCTCGGGCATCTCATCGACGTCGTCGAAGACGAAGGAGGACACATCGAGCCCGTCGAGGACGACCGTGGGCTCGTAGCGCCATGCGGCGTCGTCGTCGAGAAGGCTCAGCCAGCGCTCGCGGAGCTCGGGCAGGAGGCGACCTGTGTCGTCCGCGCGCTCGACGAGGCGCCGTGCCTCGGTGCGCACCTGCTGCGCGGAGCGCACCGGGTACCCCTCGGCGCGGATCACGGTGACGGGAAGGTCGTGCACCGCGGCGATCGCGCGGCCGACGAGTCCGGTGAATCCCGGACCGGGCGGCAGATCGGCTGCGTCGACGCGGTAGCCGGCCAGGTAGTCGGTGACGATGACCTGGTCGGATCCCATCGAGGTCTCGCCCAGCACCGTGGGCGCCTGAAAGGGGAGCAGACTGCGCACACCGGCGCTCAGCGAGGACAGCACGCGGGCGTCGGCGCGCGCCGTGCGACCCGCTTCGTCGTCTGCTGCCACGCGCACCACGACGCGCCGGCCGTCGGCGAGATCCACCAGCGCCGCGGCGGTGCCGGCCTCATCCGTGCTGCCCAGTCGCCCCGCGCTCACGACGACGGCCTCCGGAAGAGCCGCCGTCACCGACGCGGCTAGAGTGAGAGGTGAGCGTGGCATGCACTCAGGGTAGGCGTCCACCCCCGGCCCGAGCCGGTCGCCACGCCCGTCGAGGAGGTATCGGTGAGCGTTTCCGACACCGGTGCACAGTCTCTGTTCCCGCTCCGGCGTGCCGCGGACGAGCGGCAGGATCCGGCGCTGGTCGACAGGCTGCGCGCCGACGAGACCACTCTCGCCCTGGCCGTGGCGGGCGACCTCGTGTCGATATCCGGCAGCGCCGAGAATCCTCGCCTGCGCCTGGTGCCCGCAGCCGAAGTCACCGCATCCGAGTGGGCCTTCCTCGGCCGCACGATCGACGGTCGGGGCGTCCTCGCGGCGGTGACCGAGACCGTGCGTGAGCCGTTCGCCCGGCTGCGGGAGATCGGCGGCCTGCTTCCGCAGACGGAATCGGATGCGGCGACGACCGCCGTGGCACTGGGCAGCTGGCTGCGCGAGCAGGCGTACTGCCCGTTCTGCGGCACGCGCACCGAACTGCGTCAGGCGGGCTGGGCACGCCACTGCCCGCACTGCGGCCGCGAGCACTTCCCGCGCACGGACCCCGCGATCATCGTCGCGGTGCACGACGCCGACGACCCGGATCGGTTGCTTCTGGGCAGCAACGCCGCCTGGCCCGCGGGAAGGTACTCCTGCTTCGCCGGCTTCGCGGAGGCGGGCGAGTCCCTGGAGGACGCGGTCGCCCGCGAGGTCGCGGAGGAGGCGGGGGTGGAGCTGGTCGGTGTGCGCTATCGCGGCTCCCAGTCCTGGCCGTACCCGCGTTCGCTGATGCTCGGCTTCCACGCGGCCGCACGGGTCGCCGAGGCGGCTCGCCCCGACGGCGAGGAGATCGTCGAGGTGCGCTGGTTCACGCGCGAGGAGATCGGGGAGGCGCTCGAGGGCAGGGGAGAGATCGTGCTGCCCGGCTCCGCATCCATCTCCTGGCGTCTGATCCGCGACTGGTACGAGGAGCGCAAGTGAGCGTCGACATCCTGGCCGGGCTCGACGAGCAGCAGCACGCCGCGGTGATGGCGGTGCGGGGTCCGGTGCGGGTCCTGGCCGGAGCGGGCACGGGCAAGACCCGCGTGATCACGCGACGCATCGCCTACGGCGTCGACAGCGGCACGTACTCACCCGGGCGCGTGATGGCGCTGACCTTCACGGCGAAGGCGGCCGGCGAGATGCGCGGGCGTCTGCGCGCGCTCGGCATCGTGGGCGTCGCGGCGCGCACGTTCCACGCGGCCGCGCTCTCCCAGCTGAACTATTTCTGGCCGCAGGTGGCGGGCTCACCCGCCCCGCGCATCGTCGACAACAAAGTGCGCCTGCTCGCACAGGCGGCGGAGCAGCAGCGCCTGCACCTCGACACCGCGACCCTGCGCGACGTCGCCTCCCACATCGAGCAGCGCAAGGTCGCGATGCGGCGGATCGACGAGATCGGCAGCACACGCCCCGTCACCATCGGCACGCTCGACACCGGACAGATCCGCGATCTGCACGCCGCCTACGAGAAGCTGAAGGACGAACGTCACCAGCTGGACTTCGAAGACGTCCTGCTGGCCTGCGCGGGCATGATCGAGGCGGAGCCGCGCGTCGCCCAGTCGGTGCGCGAGCAGTACCGGCACTTCACCGTGGACGAGTTCCAGGACGTGTCGCCGCTGCAGAACAGACTGCTCGAGCTGTGGCTCGGCGAGCGACGCGACCTGTGCGTCGTGGGCGACGCGAGCCAGACCATCTACTCCTTCGCCGGCGCGCGCGCCGACTATCTCCTGGACTTCCCCCGGCACCACCCCGACGCGCGCAGCTTCACCCTCGAGCACAACTACCGCAGCGACCAGCCCGTGCTCCGGGTGGCCAACGCGCTCATGCGCGGCCGTCCCGGCGCGCTGCAGCTGGTCACCGATCGCGGCGCGGACTCTCCCGTGCCCACGGTGACCCGCTTCGACGACGACGCCCACGAGGCCGCGGGTGTGGCCGCCCGCATCCGCGCGCAGCTCGACGACGGGGTGGATCCGCGCCAGATCGCCGTGTTGTACCGGGCCCACGCGCAGTCGGCGGAGCTCGTGACGGCACTCGCGGATGCGGGCGTTCCCACCAGCGTCATGGGCGGCAAGCGCTTCTTCGACCTGCCCGAGGTGCGTCAGGCCGTCATGGCGCTGCGCGCCGCGACGGTGGCCCCCATGCAGGGAGGATTCCGCGACACGGTTCGCGACGTGCTCCGCGGATGCGGGTACACCGACGAGCCGCCGGCCGTCGGCGGGGCCCTGCGCGATGCGTGGGAAGCACGCGCTGCGCTGCTCGCGCTCGCCGAGGAGCAACCCGAGGACACCACGCTGCGCGCGTTCACCGACGATCTGATGGCCAGGGCGAGAGATCAGCACGAGCCCTCGTTGGCGACGGTGACGCTTGCGACGCTGCACGCGGCGAAGGGCCTCGAGTGGGACCACGTGCACCTCGTCGGGTTGTCGGAGGGGCTGCTGCCCATCTCCTACGCGCAAGGATTCGAGCAGATCGACGAGGAGCGGCGGCTGGCATACGTCGGCATCACGCGGGCCGCGCGTACGCTGTCGCTCTCGTGGGCATCGCAGTCGGCGCGTCAGGCGCGGCAGCCGTCGAGATTTCTGCAAGAGATCGGCACGCGCACGCTGGATGAACGACCGGCCAGGCCGACCGCCGGTGGGGTGAGGAGGCCGCGAACGTCATCCGGCACCGGGCGGCCGACGGCGGCAGCTGACCGGTGAGCAGGCGAGCGGCATAGGCGACGGCCTCGCCGAGGAGCGCCGCCGTCACCGGGGGTGCGGGCTGGGACATGAGCTGCGCCGCGATGCCCGGCCATGCCGCATCCTCGTCACGACGATGCGCGGCGTCGCACGCGAGGCAGGGGCCGTCGCCGGGCGTGACCAGCGGCCCCACGTGTACCCGGTCACCCGCGAGGATGACCGGCAGATGCGGCCGCTCGTCCCGCAGATGTCCGCGATAGCGACCGGGGTCGGCGACGAACGACTCCAGCATGATCACCGTGCAGCGCTCGTCGGGATCGGTCACGAGCTCGACCGAGGTGTCGAGCAGCCGGATCACGGCGACGGCGACGGCGCCGTCGACGGCGTCGGAGACCTCGAAGCCCACGCGCGTGCGGGGAGCGTCCGAGCACAGGACGGGCGCGAGCTGCTCCAGCATGTCTGCCACGGCCGCTCGGTCCGCCCCGAGCGAGGCGGCCAGGGTCATCGCGTCGTTGGCGCTCACACCGGTGCGCAGCGCATGCACGAGCCATTCGTGCCACGGCTCCGCCTCGGCGATCACGGCGCGCGCCTGGTCTCCGAACTGCAGCGTGCGCTCGTCGCGCCAGACCGGTGGATAGGCGGGATCGAGTCGGAGCATGCCCCGATTCTGTTCCCGTCGGCACCGACGCCGCGGTTGTCCACACCGCCGCAACCGGCCGCTGGCCGGCTGGGGAGGAGAGATCAGACGGGACGGGGGCCCTCGGGCCCCTCACCGCCCTCCTCTTCGGCGAGCAACTGCTCGAGGGCCTCGTCCATCGCGTCCCGCTCCGGAGCCTCGCCCCGCGCACGTGCGGAGAGTCGCTCGATCAGCGCGGTCGGGTCGTCGATGTCGGCCGCGCCGGGGAGCAGGTCCGGATAGTCCCAGAGGGCGTCGCGACCTGCGACACCGACCGCGTCGGTGACCTGTCGCCACATCGCCGCGGCTTCCCGCATCCGCCGTGGACGCAACTCGAGGCCGACCAGCGAGCCCAGCGCCTTCTCGGCGGGACCGCCGACGGCGCGCCGTCGGCGGACGACCTCCGCGATGCGGTCGGCGCTGGGCAGCCGATGGGTCGCGTCTGCCGTCACGATGTCGACCCAGCCCTCGATGAGCGCGAGGAGGGTTTCGAGGCGTGTGAGGGCGAGATCCTGCTGCTCGGTGCGCTCGGGAAGCAGCGCACCGCTCTCGAGAGCCTGGCGCAGCTCCTCGGGCTGGCTGGGATCGAACCGCTCCGCGAGCTCTTCGAGCCGGCTCGTGTCGACATGGATGCCGCGGGCGAACTCGGTCACCTGGGCGATGACGTCCAGTCGCAGCCAGCGGGCATGGCGGAAGAGGCGGGCGTGGGCGAGCTCCCGCGTCGCCACGTACAGCGCGAGCTGGTCTTCGGGGATCTCCAGACCCTGGCCGAAGTCGGCGAAGTTCTGCGGCAGGATCGCCGCGGCGCCGGCGGGCATGACGGGAAGCCCCACGTCGCCGCCGCTGACGACCTCCATGGACAGTCGCCCGACGACCTGGCCCAGCTGTGTCGCGAACAGCGAGCCGCCGATCGAGCGCATCATGCGCCCCGCGCCCTGGAGCATGGCCTGCATCTCCTCGGGAGCCTGCTCGGACAGCGTCGCCGTGAGGGCGTCGGCGATGCTCGTGGCGACGGGCTCGGCGAGCTCGCGCCAGACCGGCATCGTCGCCTCCACCCAGGCGCCGCGGGTGAGGGCGCGCGGCGCCTCGGAGAGCTCGGAGATGGTGGTGGCCTCACCCAGCCACAGGGTGGCGAGCGAGAACGCCTGGTCGAGGTCGCTGCGGGATACTGCGGCCACGCCGAGATCGCTCTGGTTCGCGATGTGCAGAGCCTGACGCTCGGCCGCATCCCACGCGATCGAGCCGTCCGAGCTCGTGAAGGCGCGCTGCATCTGGCCCATCATCTGCTGCATCATCGCCGGGTCGACGCCCATCTGCTGGAGCTGTCGCAGCTGCTCCGGGTCGAGACCGTCGGCTCCGAACAGCTGGCGCAGCAGCTCCTGGAACTGGTCTTCGGGGCTCCGGTCGTCCTCGTCTGCCACGTCAGGCGCCTTTCAGCCGGGGGATAACGTCCCGTTCTACGCTAGTCGCAGGGATACATCGCACAGCCGGGCGAACACGACTTCGCCGTACGCCGGCCGCGAACGGCCGACGAAAGAGGCACAGTGACATTGTTCGAGACCCCGGGCGCGCTCGCGCCCGAGCCGCCGCGGCGACGCATGCCGCGGGGCGTGGTGGCCGGTATCTGGGCGCTGATCGTGGCGCTGCTGGCGCTGCTGGCGATGTCGTTCCTGCCCAGCCCGTACGTGATCGAGCGCCCCGGGCCCGTCTACAACACCCTCGGCGAGGTCACCGACGCCGACGGCAAGGACGTGCCGTTGATCGCCATCGACGGCGCCGAGACATACCCCACCGACGGATCGTTGGACCTGTTGACCGTGCAGGTCATCGGCTCTCCGGAGCAGCGGCTGTCTTGGCTGGATGCGGCCGTCGCCTGGTTCGATCCCACGAAGGCCGTCGTCCCCATGGAGCAGATCTTCCCGACGGGACAGACGAGCGAGCAGCGGTCGGAGCAGAACACCGCGATGATGGTGGACTCGCAGGCGGATGCCACCGCGGCCGCCCTCACGCATCTCCGCTACGACGTGAACCCGCAGCTGCAGGTCACCGCCGTCGCTGACGGGTCACCCGCGAACGGTCAGCTCCAGGCGGGGGACCGCGTCCTTCAGGCGAACGGCACGGCTGTCACGACCGCCGAGGGCCTGCGCCGCATCATCAACGACGGTGCGGGCGCCCCCATCCAGATCCTCGTCGACCGCGGCGGTGCGCAGCAGAGCGTCACGGTCACCCCGCAGGAGGGGACGGGCGACGCCGCGGGCGTGTGGCAGATCGGCATCACCCTCACCGTCTCCTACACCTTCCCCTTCGACGTCCAGGTGCAGCTCAACAACGTCGGGGGACCGTCGGCCGGCATGATGTTCGCGCTCGGGATGATCGATCAGCTCACCCCGGGCGAGCTCAACGGAGGCGCGCAGGTCGCCGGCACCGGCACCATCAGCGCCGACGGCGACGTGGGACCCATCGGCGGCATCCGGCAGAAGCTCTGGGGCGCGCACGACGCGGGTGCCCAGTACTTCCTCGCGCCCGGAAGCAACTGCGACGAGGTCGTCGGCCATGTTCCCGACGGGCTCCGGGTCTTCTCGGTGTCGACGCTCGACGACGCCGTGGACGTGCTGGGCGCGATCTCGTCCGGCGCCGATCTGGATGCGCTTCCCACCTGCAGCTGACCGATCGCCGTGCATAGGGGGCTCACGGCGACCGTCGGCGTACGCCCCTCGTAGGATGAAGGGGTGACTTCGACCGCAGCGCCGACGCCCGTCCCTGTCAATAGATCCCGGCGGGTGATCGCGATCTCGCTTGCCGTCATCGCGGCACTCGCGGTGGCGTTCTTCCTCTTCGCGAGCCTCTACGCCGACTGGCTCTGGTACGACCAGCTCGGCTACTCGTCGGTTCTGGCGACGCAGTGGCTCTGGCGTGCGGCGATGTTCGTCGTCGGCTTCCTCGGGATGGCCATCCCGATCTGGATCACGATCCAGCTCGCCTACCGCCTCCGCCCGGTCTACGTGCGTCTGAGCTCCCAGCTCGACCGCTACCAGGAGGTCGTCGAGCCGCTGCGTCGTCTCGCGATGTGGGGGATCCCGGTCTTCTTCGGCTTCTTCGCGGGCTTCGCGACCTCGGCGCAGTGGGAGACCGCGGCGCTCTGGCTGGGCGGCGTGCACACGGACACTGCCGACCCGCAGTTCGGCATGGACACCGGCTTCTACCTGTTCGCGCTGCCCTTCTACCAGGGGGCTGTCGGTTTCGCCTCGGCCGTCGTGCTGGTGGCGCTGCTGGTCACCGCGCTCGTGTCCTACCTCTACGGCTCGGTGCGCATCGGCCAGCGTGAACTGCGCATCTCCAAGCCCGCCCGCATCCAGCTCGCGATCATCGCCGGTCTCTACCTGCTGCTGCAGGGCGTGAGTCTGTTCCTCGACCGCTTCGGCACCCTGACGCAGGCCGGCGACCGCATCACCGGCGCGAGCTACACGACCGTGAACGCGACGATCCCGGGCCTCACGATCCTCTCGATCGTCGCCGCCTTCGTCGCCGTGCTCTTCTTCGTCACGGCCGTCATCGGACGCTGGCGCTACCCGTTGATCGCGACCGCGCTGCTGGTGGTCACCTCCCTGGTGGTGGGTGTGGCCTACCCGTGGATCCTCAACACGGTCCAGGTGCGCCCCAACCAGCGCACCCTCGAGATGCCGTATTTCGAGCGCAACCTCGACGCGACCAAGACCGCGTTCAACATCGAGGGACTCGAGACGACGTCGTACGACGCGAAGACCGACGCCGAGCCCGGGCAGCTGCGCTCGGACGCCGACACGACCGCATCCATCCGCATCATGGACCCCGCCATCATCCAGCCGACGGTGCGCCAGCTGCAGCAGTACCGCCCGTACTACCGCTTCGAGGACCCGCTGGATGTCGACCGGTACAAGATCGACGGTCAGACGCAGGACACCGTGGTCTCGGTCCGCGAGGTGAACACCGCGGGCCTCGGCGACGCCGGCTCGTGGCAGAACTCCACGCTCGTCTACACCCACGGCTACGGGCTCGTCGTCGCCAAGGGCAACGAGCGCACGACCGACGGTGACCCCGTCTTCATCGAGGGCAGCATCCCCGCATCCGGGTTCCTGACCGACGAGAAGTACGAGCCGCGCATCTACTTCGGCGAGAACTCGCCCGCGTACTCCATCGTGGGCGCGCCCGACGGCACGACGCCGATCGAGTTGGACTACCCGTCGGCGAGCGACGGCGGCAACGACACCCGCACGACCTTCGACGGCGACGGCGGCCCGTCCATCGGCAACATGTTCAACCGCCTCATCTACGCGCTGAAGTTCCAGTCGGAGCAGATCGTCTTCTCCGACTCGATCAACGAGAAGTCGCAGATCCTGTACGACCGTGACCCCGCCGTGCGCGTGCAGAAGGCGGCGCCGTACCTGACGCTCGACTCGGACCCGTATCCGAGCGTGGTGGACGGTCGCGTGGTGTGGATCGTCGACGGGTACACGACGAGCGATCAGTACCCCTACTCGACGGCGACGAGCATGTCGCAAGCGATCGAGGACGCGAACAACCCGACGCCGCGCGTCGCGCTCGACAACGTCAACTACATCCGCAACTCGGTGAAGGCGACCGTGGACGCCTACGACGGCAAGGTCACCCTCTACGCCTGGGACGACACCGATCCGCTGCTGCAGGCATGGCAGAACGTCTTCCCGACCACGATCAAGCCGGTCTCGGACATGTCCGCCGACCTCATGAGCCACGTGCGCTACCCGACGGACCTGTTCAAGGTGCAGCGCGCGATGCTCGGCGAGTACCACGTCGACACGGCGCAGTCGCTCTACGAGCGCGACAACGCCTGGTCGACGCCGGCCGACCCGCAGAACGCCGACGTCAACCAGCCGCCGTACTACCTGAGCATGAAGATGCCGGGTCAGGATGAGCCGAGCTACTCGATGTTCACGAGCTTCATCCCACAGTCGACGGGCACGGAGTCGCGCAACGTCCTCATGGGATATCTCTCGGTCGACTCGGATGCCGGCAGCCAAGCGGGCGTGAAGAGCGCCGACTACGGCAAGCTGAGGCTTCTGGAGATCACCGCGGGAGCCACCATCCCCGGTCCCGGCCAGGTGCAGAACACCTTCAACTCGGACCCCGGGATCTCGGCGCAGATCAACATCCTGAAGCAGGGCCAGTCGAACGTCATCAACGGCAACCTGCTGACCCTGCCCGTCGGCGGCGGACTGCTGTACGTGCAGCCGGTGTTCGTGCAGGCCTCCAGCGGTACGCAGCTGCCGCAGCTGCAGAAGGTGCTCGTCGCATTCGGTACCGAGGTCGCGTTCGAGGACACCCTGAACGAGGCACTCAACGCGCTGTTCGGCGGCGACTCCGGCGCCAACGCCGGCGATCAGGACGTGGCACCCGACCCGGGTGCGACTCCCTCGCCCGAGCAGACCGGCGGAAGCGACGGCTCGTCCGGCGGCGGGACCGGAAGCCCCGACTACCAGGCCGCGCTGCAGGACGCCCGCCAGGCGCTGCTCGACCGCGACGCCGCCCTCAAGGCCGGCGACTGGACCAAGTACGGCGAGGCGGACAGCCGCCTCACCGCCGCGGTCGACAAGCTGATCCAGCTCGGCGGCTGAGCCGCATCCGCATCCCCTCGCGCCGGCCCCGCATTCCGCGGGGCTGGCGCGCTCGCTTCACCACCCCGCGAGACTGCATCTTCGCGACGAGATCACGGTATTTACCCGTGATCTCGTGCGCGGGATGCAGTCTCGCGGGTCAGGGGAGGGGTGAGGGGGCCCGCGTCAGGCGGTGAGGAGGGCGTACCAGATGAGCAACAGGGTCGTCCCGAAACCGCCCAGCTGATTGAGCCACAGGAACCGCCCCCACCCGACCGTGGCGCGCTCGCACGTCTCATCGGTGATCGAGCGGTAGGGCCACAGCGCGAGCAGGTACGGGATGACGAGCAGGCCGCCGAGCGGTCCCGGCCACGCCGACGCGAGCATCACAAGGCCCGCCGCGACGTAGCACCCGAGCGCGAACCACACGGTCCACCGTGCGCCGCGCACGGTCGCGATCGAGGAGATGCCGGCCTCGCGGTCCGCGGTGACGTCCTGTACGGCACCGAACGCGTGGGAGGCGACGCCCCACAGCGCGAAGGCGACGAGAACGGCGATCAGCCCCGGAGTGAACGTCGCGCCCGCGAGCACGAGCCCGTACACCGCGGGCGAGAAGAAGTGGATGCTGCTCGTCATCGAATCGGCGAACGGCACCTCTTTGAGGCGCAGCGGCGGGGCCGAGTAGAACACCACGAAGAACAGGCTGACCGCGAGCACGACCCAGGATGCGGGCGAGCCGACGGCGACGAGGTAGACGACGAACGGCAGGCACGACAGGGCCGCCGCCCACAGCGTGATCCGGTGCATCCGCCGGTCGAGGACAGCTCCGTGCGCGCCGCCCTTGCGCGGATTGCGCAGGTCGGACTCGTAGTCGAAGACGTCGTTCACGCCGTACATCGCGAGGTTGTACGGAACGAGGAAGAACAGCGTGCCGACGATGAGCGTCAGATCCACCGTGCGCGTGGTCATCACCACGGTCGCCGCGAACGGGAACGCCGTGTTGATCCAGCTCACGGGGCGCGACGAGACGAACAGCGTGCGGAGCACGCCGGCGGAGCGGAGGTCTGTCATTCGGTCTTCCGAGTCGAAAGCAGCGACAGCACGGCGGGAACGCCGAACGCTGCGCACAGCGGATAGGAGAAGTCCTCGATCGGGGCGAGTCCGATCCGGATGCCGCTGAGATGCTCCGCGGGGTAGGTGAACAGATCGAGGGCGATCATCACGTTATCGAAGACCGCTGTCAACGCGAACAGCACGACGGCGGCGACGATGCTGGCCCGCATCCGTCGAGCGAAACCGGGGCGGCGGGCACTGATCGCGGTCACCACGGCGGTGACCAGGACGAAGGGCGCGACGATCAGCGGGTAGGTCATGCCGCGTCCTGCCGGCGCCCGGTGACCCGCAGGATTGCGGCGTGCACGACGAGCGCGAGGTAGCACAGGAACGCGAGGAACACCGGCTCCTCGAGCGGGAGGTGCGGCGCGAGGTCGATCCCGACCAGCAGCGGGCTGCCACCTTTGACGAACACGCCCGTGACGATGCCGACGGCGTCCCAGAGCAGGAAGAAGGCGGTGCCGATGGCGACGGCTGCCGCGGTCAGCCCCGGACGTGCCCACAGCGCCAGCCGGAACCGAGCGTCGAGGGCGCCCACCCCGGCGATGCTGATGAGCAGCGCCAGCAGGTAGAGACCCGGCATCACACCGCCTCGGCCGCCGGCTCGGGGATGGGGCCCGCCGAGCGGTCGCCGCGCATCCGCTTCACCACGAGTTCGGCCGAGATGAGACACATCGGAAGCCCGATGCCCGGCAGCACGGACGCGCCGGAGTAGTACAGCCCGTCCACCTTGGCGGAGGCGTTGCGGGGGCGGAACAGCGCACTCTGCAGGAGCGGATGTGCGAGACCGAGCGCGTTGCCGCGCCAGGCGTGCAGGTCGGCCTCGAAGTCGCCGGGTGCGATCGTGCGGCGCACGACGATGCGATCACGCAGGTCGGGCACGTCGCACCATGCGGCGATCTGATCGATGGCCGCATCCGCCGCGCGTTCGATCACGACATCACCGGCCCCGTCGACGCCGCCGTGGCCGAGACCGGGGTCCGCCGGGATCGGCACCAGGACGAACAGGTTCTCGTGGCCCTCCGGCGCGACGGAGGGGTCGGTCGCGCTGGGCCGGCAGACGTACAGCGAAGCCGGATCCGGGATGCGGGTGGTCTCGCCGAAGATCGCGGCGAAGTTCGTGCGCCAGTCCTCGGTGAACAGCAGCGTGTGGTGCGTGAGCTCGGGAAGCTCACCCTTCACGCCGAGCAGCACGAGCAGCGCGCCGTAGCTCGGCGTCTTCGAACGCCACCAGGACTCCGGGTAGGTGCGGTAGCGCTCCGGGACGAGGCGGGTCTCGGTGTGGTGCAGATCGGCACTGGAGACCACGGCGTCGGCGTCGAAGCGGCGACCGTCGGCGGTCACCACGCCGCGCGCGACACCGTCGGAGACGAGGATGCGCTCGACGCTCGCACCGGTCTCGATCACGACGCCGCGCTCAGTGGCGAGGCGTGCGATGGCGTCGATCAAGGCGGTGAAGCCGCCCTGCGGGTAGCGCCACCCGATCGTCGAGATCCAGGTGGCTCATGAGGTGGTACAGGCTCGGCAGCTGGTAGGGCGAACCGCCCAGGAAGACACCGGCATAGCCCAGGATCTGGCGGAGCCGCGTATCGGTGAACCGCTTGTCGATCTTCGACTGCAGCGGCTGGGTGAGCAGCCGTGTCAGGTGTCCCAGCCGGCGCAGGATCGCGGGGTCGGTCAGGTTGCCGAGCGACTCGTACGTGTCGTAGAGGAAGCGGTCGACCGCGAGGTCGTACGCCTCGCCGGCCGAGTCCAGGTACGCGGCCAGGCGCGCGCCGGCTCCAGGCTCGATCGATTCGAACAGCGCGGTCGCCTCCTCGCGACCCGAAACGACGTCGACGGGAGCCTCGTCCAGGTGCGATTCGGCGTAGACGCGGTAGGCGGGGACGAGGTCGACGAGATCGAGCTGCTCCGCCGTCGTCGTGCCGAGCAGGCGGAAGAAGTGGTCGAACACCTCCGGCATGAGATACCAGCTGGGGCCGGTGTCGAAGCGGAAACCGTCGCTCTCCCACGAGCCTGCCCGACCGCCCACTGCGTCGCGCCCCTCGAGCAGGGTGACCTCATGCCCGTCCGTGGCGAGCAGCGCGGCCGTGGCGAGCCCGGCGATCCCGCCTCCGATGACGACGGTACGACTCATGAGCGTTCCTTCAGAGGTGCGGCGCCCAACCAGGCGCGGGCGGCGAGAACAGCCTTCTGCGATGTGGGCACGCGCACGCGGCCCTCGGCACTCGTGCCGCGCAGGCGCGCGGAGAGTGCGGCGAACAGATCGTGGGCGGCGGTGACGGCTCTGCGGCAGTCCGGGGGCAGGAGGGGGATGGTGGCGGCCGCCGTGGCGAGGTCGGCGTCGATCCGGTCGAGCACGTCGTCCCTCGTGCGCTCGACGCCGTCGACGGCGAGGTAATCGCGTCCGAGAGCGCCCGCATCGTGCTCCAGGTCGCGAAGGAAGTTGACGTCCTGGAAGGCGCGTCCGAGAGCGCGCGCCCCGGCGACGAGGTCGGCCGGGGGAGAGGAGGGGGAACGGCGTCCGGCGTTCTCGAAGACGGCGAGGCACATCAACCCCACCACCTCCGCCGATCCGTAGACGTAGGTGTCGTGCGAGACGTCGTCGTGCTCGCGCACGCCCAGATCCGTGCGCATCGACGCGAAGAACGGGGCCGTCAGATCCTCGCCGATCCCGCACTCGCGGGCCGTCAGGGCGAACGCGTGCACGACGAGGTTTGCGCTGAAGCCCCGCTCGACGGCCGCGCGGGTCTCCTGCTCGAACGCGTCGAGGACCTGTTCCTGCTGCGCCCGGTCCAGCCCGGCTTCTCCGGCCGGCCCGTCCACGATCTCGTCGGCGACGCGAACGAGCGCGTAGACGTTGCGGATGTGGGGGCGGGTGCGCGGGCTGAGAAGCCCGGTCGCGAGGGCGAACGAGGTGGAGTACGCGCGGATGACGGATGCGGCGGCGGCCACTGCCGTCCGGTCGTAGAGGGACAGCCCGCTCGGCTGGTCGCGTGCGCTCACGGCATCCTCTCCGCGATGCGGGTCGCGAGCTCGTCGACGAGCCCGGACGCGGCGGGCGAGAGAGTGGCTGCGTCGGTTCGAGCGGAGCGGAGCGTCTCGTCGATGAGGACGGCGAGACGCTCGCGGGCGCCGGTCGCCTTCAGCGCCCGCTGTGCGGCCAGCACCGCCACCGGACCCGTGTGCGCGACTGCGAGGGCCTCCGCGACCGCGTCACGGCCCGCTCCCTGCTGTGCGAGGACGACGAGGGGGGTGCGTTTGGCCTCACGAAGGTCGCTGCCCGCATCCCGGCCCGCCTGGTCGGCCGTGCCGAAGGCGCCGATCAGATCGTCGACGAGCTGGAAGGCGAGTCCCAGCGCGCCGCCGGCCCGGCGGAGCGCCTCGAGCTCGGGCTCGCTCGCGCCGGCGAGCAGCGCACCGGCACGCAGCGGCGCGTCGAAGGAGTAGACCGCGGTCTTGTCGTGTGCCGTGGTGAGCACGGCGGCCGCCTCCGCAGCGTGCAGTCCGAGCGAGTTCTCGACGTCGGCGAGCTCGCCCGCGGCCGAGACCGACACGGCGTCGTCGAAGAGTGCCACGAGTGCGGTCCGCGTCGCCGCGGGGACATCGACGAGCGCGAGGATGCGGGTGGCTTCGTACAGCAGCAGGTCGCCGCCGAGGATCGCCGCTGCGTCGCCGAGATCGTCGGCGCCGGAGGCGGACGCACCGGCGGCGGTGGCTCGCGTGCGGAACTCGCCGGAGATGTTCAGGACGCCGCGGCGCTGGACGTCGTGGTCGATCACGTCATCGTGCACGACGAAGGCCGCGTGCAGCAGCTCGAAGGCCGCAGCGACCTCGTAGACGGCAGGCAGCGCCTCGTCCGCTCCGTCGAATGCCAGGTACGCGCCCACGACGTTGGCCGGGCGGAATCGCTTGCCGCCGGTGGCCGCGCGCGTCACGGCGGCGGTCAGCGCGGCGTAGGCCTCCGCGCCGTCGGTGGCGCGGCGACGGATGCGGGCGAGAGCCGCATCGACCGCCGCGTCGATCCCCGCGCGGTTGTCCGCGCTCAACCAGGAGATCATCGGGCCCTCGCCTGTATCCGCCGCTGGGCGACGAACAGATCGAGCTGACGGGCCTGCAGCACGAGCCAGGGGCTGAACGCCCACTCCGCGGCATCCAGAGCCCCCACCAGGTCGGCGGGGTGCACCCACTGCGTCTCGAGCACTTCGAGAGGGTTCGGCTGCGGCAGATTCTCGGCGCGTGCGATGTACACGGGGCAGATCTCGTTCTCGACGATCCCGCTCGCGTCGGTGGCGCGGTATCGGAAGAGGGGGAGGGCGAGTTCGATGTCGCTCAGACGCAGCCCGAGTTCGGAGTCCGCGTGTCGTTTGACGGCGTTCAGGACGGGCTCGGCCGGTCGAGGATGTCCGCAGAACGAGTTGGTCCACACCCCGGGCCAGGTGCGCTTGTGCAGGGCACGGCGGGTGACGAGCACGCGGCCTTCGTCATCCAGAACGTGACAGGAGAACGCGAGATGCAGCGCAGTGTCTGTACCGTGGACACTGCTCTTGGGCGCCGTCCCGATCTGGTTGCCCTCATCATCCACAAGAATGACCTGTTCGATCTCGTCCATGCGCCCTTCCATTTTGCTAGCTTTACTAGCTAACTGAGTTCGATCGAGCATACATACGGCCTGAGGGGGTGTCCACATGGCGAATCCCGCTGACTCCGACGATATGTCGCGTGATAAGGATCGCGCAGTATGGCGCGTCCTGTCGGCCGTGCGCGCCTTCAGTGACGCCATGGATCGCATGTACAGCGGAATGAAGGGCGACATGGACATGAACGCCACCGATCTCGCCGCCCTGCGCATGCTGATCATCCGCGAGCAGCGGGGGCAGGATGTCAGTCCGCACGACATCGCCCGCCATCTGCGGATCTCCACCGCCTCCACGACCAAGCTCGTCGACCGTTTGGCGGAGTCCGGTCACGTCGTGCGTAAGCCGCATCCGGTCGATCGTCGGGCGCGGCTGATCTCGTTGACGGACAAGTCCCGCACCGACTTCACGCACCACTTCCGCGACAGCATCGACGCGATGCGGGACGTCGCGTTCGACTACTCGCCGACGGATCTGGCGGTGATCGCCGACTTCCTCGAGCGGATGTCGGTCGGCATCGACCCGGACGCGTGAGGCAGCACAAGCGGGTCTGATCGGGACTTTCCCGGCAAAGCAGAAGGCCCGGATCCGAGGATCCGGGCCTTCTTTTTGTTGCGGGGACAGGATTTGAACCTGCGACCTCTGGGTTATGAGCCCAGCGAGCTACCGAACTGCTCCACCCCGCGGCACAAGAGATAACACTAGCACGCGTTCGGGCGATGCGCGAATCGAGGCGGTTGCCGTCGCCCGTCGGCGCCGCGAGGATGGGGGAGTGTCCGCCGTTCTCTCCCTCGCCGTCGCGCAGTTCGCGCCGATCGCCGACCGTGTCGCCAACCTGGATCGGATCCGCCTCCTCGCCGCGCAGGCCGCCTCACGCGGAGCCCGCGTGCTCGTGCTCCCGGAGTACAGCAGCTTCTTCGTCGACCCGTTCGACGCGTCTCTGCGGCTGAACGCAGAGCCCGGGCTCGAGGGACCCTTCGTGCAGGCTCTGCGCGACATCGCCCAGCGGGAAGACCTGACTCTCGTGGCGGGCCTGGTCGAGGCGGCGGATGCGGACCGCGTGCACAACACGGTCGTCGCGGTCGATGCCTCGGGTGTCGTCGCGAGCTACCGCAAGCAGCACCTCTACGACGCCTTCGGGCAGCGGGAGTCGGACTGGGTCGCGCCGGGGGACATCGACGACCCGCAGACCTTCACCGTCGACGGCGTCGTCTTCGGCATCATGACCTGCTACGACCTGCGCTTCCCGGAGGCCGCACGCCGCATCGTCGATGCCGGCGCACACGTCATCCTGGTGCCGGCCGAATGGGTGCGCGGTCCGCTGAAGGAGCAGCAGTGGCAGACCCTGCTGGCGGCGCGGGCGATCGAGAGCACGGCGTTCGTCGCGGCGGCGGACCACCCCGCGCCCGTGGGCGTCGGGCACTCCGTCATCCTCGACCCGCAGGGCGTCGTGCTCGCCGGGCTCGCCGCAGGAGACGGGCTCGCGGTCGCGCCGATCGACCTCGACGAGCTCGACCGCATCCGTGCGGTGAATCCGGCGCTGCAGCTGCGACGCTACCGCGTGGTGCCTCGCTGACTCAGGCCAGCGCCGTCAGGCGGTGCATGGCCTCGGCGATGACCTCGGGCCGCTTGCAGGCCGCGAAGCGCACGAGGCTCGCGTACTCGTGCCGCCGCTCCTTGGCGGCGAACGCGGTCAGCGGGATCGCGACGACCCCGGCCGTGTGCGGAAGCCGACGGCAGAACTCATGCGCATCGCTCACGCCGAGCGGCGCCGCATCCGCCACCGTGAAGTAGGAACCCCCGGCGCGGAACGGCGCGAACGCGGCAGCGCTGAGCCCCTCGCGCAGTGCGTCGCGCTTGCGCTGCAGTGCGGACCCGACGCCCTCGAAGAAGGCGTCGTCGAGGCGGAGCCCCGCAGCGACGGCAGGCTGGAACGGTGCACCGTTGACATAGGTGAGGAACTGTTTGACCGTGAGCACGGCGTCGATGAGGGATGCGGGCCCCGTCGCCCATCCGATCTTCCATCCCGTGACCGAGAACGTCTTTCCCGCGGAGGAGATGGAGATCGTGCGCTCAGCGGCTCCCGGCAGCGTCGCGATGGGGACGTGGTGGCGGCCGTCGAACACCAGGTGCTCGTACACCTCGTCGGTCACGATGATCACGTTGTGGCGGTGGGCGAGCCGTACGATCTCGGAACGCACGTCGTCGGCGAACACGACTCCGGTGGGGTTGTGCGGATCGTTCAACAGGATGACGCGGGTGCGGTCGGTGACCGCGTCGGCGAGCCGGTCGAGGTCGGGCTGGAAGTCGGGCCAGTGCAGGGGCACGGTCACGAGCGTGGCGCCTGCCAGCGCCACATCCGCCGCGTACGCGTCGTAGTGGGGCTCGAAGACGACGACCTCGTCGCCGGGGCCCACGAGCGCGAGGAGCGTCGCCGCGAGCGCTTCGGTCGCCCCCGCGGTGACGAGCACCTCGCGATCGGGATCGACACGCAACCCGTAGAACCGCGCCTGGTGCTCGGCGATCGCGTGGCGGAGATCCGCTGTGCCGCGACCGGGCGGATACTGGTTGCTCCCCGTCGCGATCGCGTCGCGCGCAACCCCGAGAAGCTCGGCGGGGCCGTCTTCGTCGGGGAAGCCCTGGCCCAGGTTGATGGCGCCCGTCTCGGCCGCCAGCGCGCTCATCTCTGCGAAGATCGTAGGGGCGGGGGTGCCGTCCGAGCCCAGGAGCCCGGCGCCCGCGGCCACCCGTTGCCAGGGCGCGTTCTGGTTTCGCATTCAGCACACGTTAGTCCCATAGGGCTGTCCCACGGCTGGCATAGGAAAACCACAGAGACGACGGTCACAGTGAAGATCGCCTGTCAGAAGGAGCAACCATGAGTGACAACCAGGGCTCCCGCCCCGAATCCGAAGACTCTGTTTCCGAACCCGTAGCGCCCGCCGCATCGCCGCAGCCGGCCCCCGCGTCCGACGTGCCGACGACCCCGCCGGCCGCGACCGCCCCCGCGATGCCTCCGCGTCCGCCCTACCCCGCCTCGTACCCGAAGGCGCCCACGGGATACGGCGCCGCCGCGGGCGGCGCCTCCGCGACGGGCCAGGCCTTCGGCCCCGGCGCCCAGACCGCGCCGACGCTGCCGCTGGGCGCCCCCGCGCCGTCCGCCCCCGCGCGCAAGAAGTCGACCGCCGGACGCACGGTCGGCCTGCTCGTCGCCGCAGCCCTCGTCGGGGGCGCCGCGGGCGTCGGCGGAACGTACGCCGGCATCAGCATGTGGGGCCAGACCCAGACGACGGCGGCCAGCAGCCCCACCGTCGTGACCGTCAACGACACCCAGAAGGTCAACAACGTCACCGCCGTGGCCGCCAAGGTCCTGCCCAGTGTCGTCACGATCTCGGCCACCGCGAGCAACGGCGGCGGCACCGGCAGCGGTGTCGTCCTCTCCGCGGACGGGTACGTGCTCACCAACACGCACGTCGTGACGCTCGACGGCGCCACCGCCGACCCCACGCTGTCGGTCACGACCTCCGACGGCAAGGTCTACAAGGCCACGCTCGTCGGCACCGACCCGACGTATGACCTCGCCGTCATCAAGCTGACGGACGCCTCCGGGCTGACCCCGATCGAGTTCGCCGACTCGAGCAAGCTCAACGTCGGAGACCAGGCGATCGCGCTCGGCGCCCCGCTGGGCCTGGACAACACGGTCACCACGGGCATCGTCAGCGCCCTGAACCGCTCCATCGAGATCGCCTCCTCGGCGGCTCCCGACGACTCCTCCACCAAGGACGACGGCGGTCAGGGCCAGCAGGAGAGCCCGTTCCAGTTCGACTTCGGTCAGGGCCAGCAGCAACAGCAGCAGTCCGCGAACGCCACGATCAAGATCGCGGTCATCCAGACGGACGCGGCGATCAACCCGGGCAACTCGGGCGGCGCGCTGGTGGACTCCGACGGCAAGCTGATCGGTATCAACGTGGCCATCGCGTCCTCCGGCGGCAGCTCGTCGGGCGGTCAGTCCGGCAACATCGGTGTCGGTTTCTCGATCCCCGCCAACATCGCCCAGCGCGTGGCGGACGAGATCATCAAGGACGGCAGCGCCACGCACGGCCTGCTCGGCGCGACGGTCGCCGATGCGGCCTCGCAGAAGAACGCCACGATCCAGGGCGCCTACATCCAGGACGTCTCCTCGGGTGGTGCGGCCGCCGCTGCGGGGCTGCGCTCCGGCGACATCGTCACCGAGTTCAACGGCGTTCCCGTCACCAACGCGATCGACCTCACCGCGCAGGTGCGTGCGGCGGCGGGCGGCTCCGGCGCGACGTTGAGCTACGTCCGCGACGGCAAGACCGAGACCGCCAAGCTCACGCTGGGCACGCTGCAGTAACCACACCGCTCCGACGGTTCGGACGCCACCTCGCGATAGGCTCGCGGGGTGGCGTCCTTCTCGTTCGGCGACGGCAACGCGAAGAAGCTCCTCGCCATCCCGTTCTATGCGGCAGGGCGGGTTCTCACGTTGCTCGTGCCGCGGGCGCGCGGCAGGTGGGTCTTCGGGTCGGCCGCGGGCATCGCCGACGGCGCGCTCGCGCTGTGGCACGAGACGACCGTGCACGGTCACCGTGCCGTCTGGCTGATCCGCACCGACGCGCAGGCGCGGGATGCGGCGTCGCGCGGGATCCCGCACGCTCGGGTCGATTCGCTGCGCGGACTCTGGCTCACGGCACGCGCCGAGGTCGTCGTCGTCACGCACGGCTTCGGCGACGTCAACCGCTATGCCGTCGCGGGGTCGTACCTCGTGCAGCTCTGGCACGGCATCCCGCTCAAGCGCATCGGCATCGACTCGCCCGAGACCCTGCGCAGTTCCCTCCTGCCGTCCTCTCGTCTCGTGCGGCGTCTGCTGGCGCTCATGTACCGCAGCGCCACGCGCCGGATACGCCTTCTGCCGGCCGCATCCCACCTCGTGCGCGGCCGCCTCGAGTCGGCGTTCTCGCTCGACGATTCGCGCGTGCCGGTGGTGGGGGAGCCGCGCGTCGACGTGCTGTCGCGGGGGAGTGCGACCGAACGACGGGAGAGCGCTCGTCAGCGGCTCGAAGCGGAGCTGGGCCCGCTCGGCGACGACCGTCTGGTGCTGTACGCCCCGACCTGGCGCGACGGCGACGACGATCCGGCGATCCCGACCGCCGGCGACTGGGCGCGCATCACCGCCCTGCTGGACGAGCACGGCGCGCGGCTGATCGTGCGCCCGCATCCGTTGGGGGCCGGGGAGTACGCCCCGCCCGAGGGGACCGGGCGTGTCCACCTGCTCGGCAGCGACCGTCTGGCCGACGTCACGCCGGTACTCCCCGGCATGGATCTGCTCGTCACCGACTACTCTTCGCTGGCCTACGACTCCTCGCTGGTCCCGCTGCCGGTCGTGTACTTCGCGCCGGACGTCGAGGCCTACGCGCGACGTCGGGGCTTCTACGGCACCTACGCCGACGTCGCGGGCACGGATGTCGCCGTGGACTGGGAGGGTGCGCTCGCGCAGATCGCGGCCGTGCTCTCGGACGACGACGCGCGCGAGGTGCGGCTGGAACGGGCCAGGCGCCTGGACGCGCTCGTGCACGCGCACCGTGACGGCCGTAACGCGGAACGGGTCTATCGAGCCATCACGGCCGCCATCGGCGGCGACGACCCTCGGGAGGAGACCGCATGACCACGGCGGAGTGGACCACCGGGAGCGCCCCGGCGCTCGTCCTGCGGGGGACGGGGGCGCGCCCCGAACGCGTCGAACTGGTCGGTGCCCGTGCGCGCGTCGCGGCGACGCTGACCGGTCGGGGCAAGACGTGGACCGCGACACTGACGCTCTCCGCCTCGCGCTGGGGCGGGCCGGTTCTCCCGCTGCCGAGCGGACGTTACCGGGTGCACGTCGAGCCCGCCGGCTCCGCGGAGAACCCTGAGGCCCCCGAGCCCCTCGCGCTCTCGCAGCTCGGGCCGCTGCGCGCGGCGCTGAACGGCTGGGAGCTCGAGATCGGACCTCCCGTCGATCCGGCGTACGACGCCGGAGAGGCGCGGGGGGCCCTCGAGCGGCGCTATGCGACCGGGCGGGAGCCGCTGGAGGAAGCCGTCTTCTTCGAGAGCTTCTACGGGCGCAACGCCAGCTGCAATCCGCTCGCGATCGACCGCGTGCTGCGCGAACGGATCCCCGGCCTCGTGCGGTACTGGAGCGTCGTCGACCTCTCCGTCGACGTTCCCGAGGGCGCGATCCCCGTCGTCGAGGGCAGTCCGGACTGGTGGCGGGCCCGCGCGGTCTCGCGCCTGCTGGTGGTCAACGACTGGATGCGTCGGCGCTACGTGCGCCGGCCGGGACAGCGCGTGGTCCAGACCTGGCACGGCACGCCCCTCAAGCGGCTGGCTCTTCATCGGCCGGGCTTCGATCCGCGGCGGGCCGTCGCCGTGGTGCGCGAATCGCGCCGGTGGGACGTGCTGCTGGCCCAGAACCCGTACGCGGCGTCCATCCTGCGTCGCGCCTATGCGTTCGGTCGCCGACCGATCTGGGTCGAGGGATACCCGCGCAACGACGTGCTGCGCACCGGGGATGCGGCGGGTGTCCGCGCGCGCCTCGGCATCGGCGAGGACGAACGCGTCATCCTCTACGCGCCGACCTGGCGCGACGATCGCGAGCAGATCGTCGACTTCCTGGATGCGGAGAGGCTCGCCGCGGATACCGGCGCGGTGGTGCTGGTGCGAGGTCACTCGCGCACGCTGTTGCCCGGCAGGGACGCCGAGGGGGCGCGGGTGGTCGATGTGACGGGCTTCCCCGACACCGCACAACTGCTTCTGGCCGCCGACGCGCTCGTGACGGACTACTCGTCGGTGATGTTCGACTTCACGGTCACCGGCAAGCCGGTCTACTTCTTCGTGCCCGACCTCGAGGACTACCGAGGACGCCTGCGCGGGTTCTACTTCGATCTCGCGCAGCGTGCCCCCGGACCGCTCGTGCGCACACAGGAGGAGCTGACACGGGCTCTGGCGCAGGACACCGCGGCCTACGCCGACCGGTACGCGGCTTGGCAGCGCGCCTTCAACGCGCGCGAGGACGGCCACGCGGCCGAGCGCGTCGTCGCCCGCATCCTCGATCAGGGTCTGATCGGCGGCTGACTCACGGCAGCGGTGTGTTGCGCGATCCGAGCCGCGAGGTGTCGACGGTGTCGCGGGCGCCGCGTACGAGTCCCTGGATGAAGCCGGCACCCCACGCGAGGTGCATCGAGGGGAGGACTCCCGCCGTCCACAGCTTGTCGCGCCATCCGCTCCCGCCGCCGGGGCCCAGGGCGACGCCGGCAACGAGGACCGCGTACGCGACCAAGGGGAGGTAGATCCCGCTCGCGACGAGGGCTGCGGCGCCCGAGAGGACTCCGGTGAGCTGCAGCGCCGCGGCCACGAGGGCGAGCGCCACGCAGGCCACGAGCACGGGCGGCGCGAAGAAGCGCAGGGAGTTGCGACGGCCGTAGCGGCGCACCAGCTCGCCGCGCCACGCACCGGTGGCACGGAACTGCCGCACGAGTCGCTGCCAGCTCTCGCGCGGCCAGTACGTCACGCGCAGCGCCGGATCGAACCAGACGCGGTAGCCGGCCCGGCGGATGCGGAGGTTCAGCTCCCAGTCCTCGCCGCGGCGCAGGGACTCGTCGAATCCGCCGACCTCGTCGACGACGACGCGGCGCATGACGCCGAGGTAGGCGGACTCGGCGGCGCTCTCGCGCCGGCCGCCGTGATAGGCCCCGCCGCCGAGGCCGAACGGGGAGTTGTACGCGCGGGCGACTGCGCGCTGGAAGGGCGTGCGGCCGTCGGCCTGCATCACCCCGCCGACGTTCGCGGCGCGCACGCGTGCGAGCGTCTCGAGGGCCCTCAGCGTGTAGCCGGCAGCGAGCTCCGAATGGGCGTCGACCCGCACGATGGTCGGCAGCGTGCTGCGCGCGATCGCCAGGTTCAAGCCCGTCGGGATATCGGCGTCGGGGTTGCGGACGAGCAGGATGCGCTCGTCGTCGGCGGCGAGACGCTCGGCGATCGCGTCGGTGCCGTCGGAGGAGGGGCCCAGCGCCAGCACGAGTTCCATGGGGCCGGGGGTCTGCTGGGCGAGCACGCTCTGCACGGCGCGCTCCAGATATCCCGCCTCGTTGAGCACCGGCATGACGAACGAAACCCCTGCCTCGGCGCTGGGAACCGGGGCGTCACGATGGCCCCCCGCGTCGACGTGCATCCGACGATCATCCCATGCGTGCGCTGGTTAGGCTGGAAGGATGGGCCTGGCATCAGACATCCGCAAGGCGCGGGGACTTCTCCGGAAAGTCCTCGACAACCGTTCCGCCGTCCGCCAGGTGCGCACCATGCGCACCCCGCTGCCGGTCGGTCGCTTCCGGGTCGGCGTCTACTTCGCCGACGGTGCCGTGAACCTCTACCAGATGCGTCAGTGGTACAAGCCGCTCCAGAAGCTCGCCGAGACCTGGCCCGTCCTGGTGCTGAGCCGCAACGCCACATCGGCGGCGGCGATCATGACCGAGAGCGAGCTGCCCGTCGCCTTCGTGCCGACCGTGCGCGACCTGGAGAGGGTCGTGGCCGCGCAGGGGCTGCGCATCGTGCTGTACGTCAACCAGAACACGCGGAACTTCCAGATGTTCCGGTACGGGCACCGCTGGCACGTGTTCATCAACCACGGCGAGTCCGACAAGATGTACATGACGACGAACCAGTTCAAGGCCTATGACTACGCCCTGATCGCGGGGGACGCCGCGCGCGAGCGTCTGGGGCGCGTGCTTTGGAACTACGACCTCGATGCGCGCACGATCGCGATCGGTCGGCCGCAGGCGGACCATTACTCGGGGGTGCTTCCCTACACGCCGGACGATCGCACGGTCGTGCTCTACGCGCCGACGTGGGAGGGTGATCGGCCCTCGGCGTTCTACGGATCCATCGCCAGTCACGGGGAGGCACTGGCCTCAGCCGTCCTCGGCTCCGCACGCCATCGCCTCATCTACCGTCCGCATCCGCGCAGCGGCGTGGTCGATCGCGAGTACCTCGCCGCGCATCGACGCATCGTCGCCGCGATCGCCGCGGCGAACGCCGCCGACCCCACCGCGCAGCACGTCTACGACGACGGACCGGAACTCGGCTGGCAGCTAGCGGCAGCCGACGTCGCGGTGGTGGACATCTCCGCCATGGTCTACGACCGCCTCGCCGCCGACAGGCCTTTGCTCATCACGCGGCCCGTCGATGAGCGCGCCGCGGTCGACACGAGCGGTTATCTCTCGGCATGCGAGTGGCTGGATGCTGCCGACGCGCCTCGCATCCTGGACGAGGTCGATCGCCTGGTCGGCGATCCCGAGGCCGTCGCACGCTTGGCGTACTGGGTCGATCACTACTTCGGTGACACGTCCCCGGGGGCCCCGACGGCACGCTTCCACGCGGCGATCGGGCGCCTCATGGACGAGTGGGACGAGTGGCACGCGAGAGCGGGCGGTGACGCGGACGACGCCGCGGCGCAGGCGGAGCTCGACTCGAACGCCGGCCGCGAAGAAGCCTCCTGAGCCGATCGCCCGCTCAGCGCCCCGGTTCTTCGGTGGTCGAGGGATCAGCGGACGTGTCGGAAGTTCGCTGCTTGCGGCGAGCGGAGCCCAGCGCTTTCGTGGCGTCGCGCGTGCGCCGCGTGGCGGATCCCGCCGCCTGCGCGACGAGCCCACCGGCGCGGGCGAGACCCCGCCCTGCGAGCCGTTCGATCGGCGCGGCTCCCGGCCGGGGCTCGAGCTCCGCAGGCAGATCGCTGGGGGGCATCCCGAACGCGCGCCGGGACGTGGTGATCACGCGTCGGCCCAACAGGTGGTTGCCGGCGCCGCCGACGGCGGCGCCCACGCCGAAGGGCAGCGCCTTTCCGACGAACGAGGCTCCGCCGCGCGCGGCGAAGCGGTGCACGAACGAGGTCTTCAGCCGGTCGACGAGCGGGCCGAGGGCCGCCCGGGGGAGAGTCGTGGTGATCAACTCGCCCCAGTACGTGCTGCGTGACGGACCCTTGCCGCCGGCCTGCCGTGCGAGCTGGGTGACGAGGTCGATCCCCTCCTGGCCGAGGAGCAGCGTCAGCACGAGCGCGCGGGCGCGGTCGGGGTTCTCGACCGGGAGCCCGTGCACCTCGGCGACCGACTGCGCGAACAGTGTCGTCGTCTCGAGGAAGCCGAGAGTCTCCACGCCGCTCAGCGCCAACGTGACGCCGGTGCCGATGCCGGGGACCACGGCGGTCGCACCGACGGCTGCTCCGCCGGTGGTCACCGCCGCGAGGTATCGGCGCTCCAGCATCCGCACGATCTCGAGGGTCGTGGCGCGCGGGTGACGTACCCGGATGCTGCGAAGATGCGCGAGCACGACGGGGCGTTGCACGGCGAGCACACGATCGAGGGCGCGCACCGTGAACGGGTGCTCAGCAGACCCGACGGGTGGGATCCCTCCCTGCCACGGCGACTCGTCCGGCAGGCTGTGGATGCGGTGGACCTTCTCCGGCATCCTGCGATGCTAAGCGGCTCGGCTGAACGGTGCCGGGGGGTTGCGGATCAGACGAACTGGTTCGCGCGCTCGAGATCCTCGGCGAAGTCGACCTCGACCGCGTACAGGTCGGAGATGTCCATCGGCTCGAGAAGGAGGCCGTCGTGCTGGATGGCGAGTTCGAGTCCGCGCTCGAAGTAGTCCTGATCGTCCACGCGCGCGAGGTGGTGCATGAACGAACGCTTGTCGGCGCGCGAGATGTAGTTGATTCCCACGGCCTCGCCGATTCCACCGCGGACCGTCTTGGACAGCTCCTTGATGAAGCCCTCGCTCGTGACGGTGTACTTGACCTCTTCGTCGCTCACCTTGGCGGTGTTGACGGTGACGAAGGACTGCTCGCGCTCGATGAGAGCCACGGCACGGCCCAGCACCCGGGGGTCGAAGACGACGTCTCCGTTCATCCACAGCACACCGGCCTTGCCGGTTGCGGACAGCGCGCGCAGCAGGCTCTTCGACGTGTTGGTCTGGTCGTACCGCTCGTTGTAGACGTAGTCGGCGTCCGGGAAGGCCTCGACGATGGTCTCCGCGCGGTAGCCGACGACCGTCGTGAGCTTGGCGTCGGTGCCGAAAGCCGCGCGGATGTTGTCGTGCTGCTGGCGCATGATGCTGCGCCCGTCGTTCAGCTGGGTCAGGGGCTTCGGCAGGCTGCGGCCGAGGCGCGAGCCCATGCCGGCGGCAAGGATCACAGTCTGAAGTCTCATAAGATTCATCGCTCCTGGAGTCGAAGTTCACGGTCGGTTCACCGACGAAACACTCCTTTGTGCCGTGCCCATGGTATCCGGGCCACCTGGAAGCCCGCAGATCACCCCGCTCCCGTTGTGGATTCGTGACAATCGGTGACAGGGCCGCATCCCACCGACGGGATCGTCAGGGGCGATTGATACGTTGGGGAAGTGACCTCCACTCCTTCCGGTTCCGACGCGCCCACGCCCGACGACGGCTCCGCCGAGGAGGTCTCCGCGGCACCGAAGAAGCCGGCATCCGCGCGCCCTTCGACGCCGCGCACTCCGCGCTCCACGACCACCCGTCCGGCAGCGGCTCGCAAGCCCGTCGCGAAGAAGCCGGCGACGTCGTCGGCGGCAGCGCCCGCGCCCGCCGAGAAGGAGGCTGCGGCGCCCGCAGCTCCGAAGAAGCCTGCGGCGAAGCGGCCGACGGCAGCCAAGCGTCCCGCGGGTTCGCCCGCGGAGGATGCGGCGGCGCCGGCCGCTGCGGCGAAGAAGCCGGCTGCCGCGAAGAAGCCGGCCGCACCCCGCAAGCCTGCCGCCCGGACGACGACGGCCCGTACCGGCGAGACCGCGCCCAAGCCGCGGACCGCATCGCCGCGCACGAAGTCGGCGCAGGCGGGAGCGAAGGCGCCGCGCACGACAGCCGCCAAGACGCCGCCCGTGGCGCCGATCGACGCGCCGGTTCCGGTGGACTTCGTCATTCCGCCCAAGCCGCCCCTGCCGTCGCGCCCCGCGCCGGCGGATGCGGAACAGCCCGCCGCTGTCGACGAGGTCATCGTCCCGGACGAGGCGCCGGTCGAGGCCGCATCGCCGGAGGTGCTCGACGAGGTGCCGGTCGTCTCGGCGACCGATGCGGACACCGAGCAGGAGAGCAGACCTGAGCCCGCCGATGCGTCGTCGCCCGAGCCGGTGGAGACGCTGGACGATGTCGTGGTCGAAGAGATCGTCGACGAGGTGCCCGAGCCTCCCGCCGTCGTCGATGCCGGCGACGAGACCCCCGACGTGCCGACACCGGCGGAGGCAGAGGTCGTCGTCGTGACCGAACGTGCGGAGGATGAGGCGTCCGAACGGTTGTTCGCCGATGTCGCCGAGCCGGCGGCTGCAGCGGACGAGCCCCCTCTGGCGCTCGAGGTGAACGGACTGTCCAAGTCCTACGGCTCGACCGTCGCGGTCGCGGGTATCGATCTCGCCGTCCCCGCCGGCACCTTCTATGGCCTCGTCGGGCCGAACGGTGCGGGCAAGACCACCACGCTCTCGATGATCGCCGGGCTCCTGAAACCGGATGCGGGCACCATCCGCGTGGCGGGCGTCGATGCGCGCACCCGGTCACGAGAGGCCAAGAGGCTGATCGGGGTGCTACCGGACCGCCTGCGCACCTTCGATCGCCTGACCGGGCGCCAGCTCCTCTCCTACGCGGGGCTGTTGCGGGGCCTCGATGCGAACACCGTCGAGCGCCGCGCCTCCGACCTGGGGCGAGCCTTCGACCTGACAGCGGCGCTGGGCCGATCCGTTTCGGACTACTCGGCGGGCATGACGAAGAAGGTCATGCTGGCCGCAGCCCTCATCCATTCGCCCCGGCTGCTCGTGCTCGACGAGCCCTTCGAGGCCGTCGACCCGGTTTCGAGCTCGGTCATCCTCGACATCCTGGGCACCTACGTGTCGCACGGAGGAACGGTTCTGCTCTCCAGCCACGGGATGGACCTGGTCGAGCGCGTGTGCGACCGTGTGGCGGTGATCGTCTCCGGTCAGGTGCTGGTCGACGGCACGGTGGCCGAGGTTCGCGGCGAGCAGACGCTCGAGGCGCGGTTCCTCGAGCTCGTCGGCGGCTCGAACGAGGTGGAGGGCCTCGAATGGCTGCACACGTTCTCCGACTGAGGGCCGCTCTCCTGATCGGAGCGCTGCGCGGCGACGCCGCGGAGCGCTGGCGCGCGATCATCGCGAGCGTCCTGGTGGTGGGCGGTGTCGTCGCCGCCTGCGTCGCGCAGATCGCGCTGCAGGCGGTCACCGCGCAATCCGCTTTCGTGGTGACGGTCCTCGGCGGCAGCGCCGTCGCGGTCGGTTACGCGCTCGCGCCGCCCATCTCCGGCAGCCCCGACCAACTGGACCCGCGCCGGTTCCAGACCTTCGGTCTGGAACCCAAGCCGCTGGCCGGCGCGATTCTGCTCGCGAGCGTCGTCAGCGTTCCCGTCCTGGCGCTGGCTGCGGTCGCTGTGGCGACGGCCGTGATGTGGTTCTCGCAGGACGCCGGAGCGCTCGCTGCGATCGGCCCCCTGCTCGGCCTGGTGACAGCGGTGCTGCTGACCCGCGTCGCCGCGGGCCTCGCCTCGATGTGGACGCTCCCGCGTCGATCACGTGAGCTGACCGGGCTGTTCATCCTCGCTTTGCTGGTCGTCTTCGTGCCGGTCGGGGTGTTCTTCGCCTCGCTCGACTGGGGGGACGCGGTTCCGAGCCAGCTCGACGCGGCGGCGCACGTGCTCGCGTTCACGCCGATCGGCGCGGCGTGGGCGCTGCCGGGCCTCGCTGCGATCGGCGATGTCGGCGGGCTCTGGCTCGCCGCGATCGTCTCGGTGGTCACGATCGCCCTGCTCGGGTGGGCGTGGTATGCGATCGTGCGCCGCGCGCTCACGACGATCGAGCGTCCCCTCGCCGCGCGTGAGCGCGGCGGCATGGGATGGTTCTCGGTGCTGCCCGGCACGGCCGGAGGCGCCATCGCCGCCCGCAGCCTCACCTATTGGTTGCGCGATCGTCGCTACGGCGTGAACGTGCTCGTGGTCCCGGTCGCGGCGCTGCTGACGACCATCCCGCTCCTGGTCGCGGGCGTGCCCGCCGAGTACGTGGCGCTGGTGCCCGTGCCGATCATCGCGCTCTTCTTCGGCTGGTTGCCCCACAACGATGTCGCCTACGACTCCACGGCGGTGTGGATGCACGTCGCATCCGGCGTGCGCGGCATCTCCGATCGGGTCGGACGCCTCGTGCCGATCCTGCTCATCGCGGTGCCGACGTTCGCCGTCGCAGTGCCGGTCGCCGTGGCGATCCACGGGCGTTGGGCGCACCTGCCGGCTCTCGCGGGTGTGACCATCAGTCTGTTCCTGTCGGGTCTGGGACTCTCCTCCATCGCCTCGGCGGCGGCGCCCTATGCGGTGTCGCGTCCGGGCGACAGCCCCTTCCAGCAGCCTCAGCGCACCGGTTCGGCCGGCATCCTCTCGCAGGCGCTCGTGATGCTGGGGGCGCTCGCGGTGAGCGTGCCGACGCTCTGGTGGGCGTGGCAGGCTGTCTCGGACGATCAGTCGTTCGGACTCGCCGCGCTCGTCGGCGGAGCGGTGACGGGCGTCGTCGTGCTCGGGGCGGGGCTCGCGATCGGCGCGCAGGTGTTCGAGCGGCGTGAGAGCGAGCTCATGGAGTTCGCCGCCACGACTTCCTGACCCGAGCCGCGCACACCCCTCGCGGCTACACTTGCTGACCATGAGCACCCCTGCCGACAGCCCCGACCAGGGCGGCCTCGCCACCCTCGACCGCGAGCTCGAAGAGCTCATCCGCGAAGAGACCATCGAGCCCGGCGATCACGAGCGCTTCTCGCACTACGTGAAGAAGGAGAAGATCCTCGAGTCGGCCATCACGGGCAAGCCCGTGCGCGCGCTGTGCGGCAAGAAGTGGACGCCGGGACGAGACCCGGAGAAGTTCCCGGTCTGCCCGTCGTGCAAGGAGATCTACGAGTCGCTGCAGCAGTGACGCGCAGCGCTCACAGGTAGCGGGTGGGAATGGCCGGATCCGACCGGCTGAGACCGTGCGCGGCGAGAGGGAGTTCGTCGCGGACGGTCAGATGGTGAGCCCGTGCGGCGCGCACACCCTCGGGCCCTTCGTGAGCGGCGTCGATCTCGCTGTGCTCGACGAGCCGCACCTGCAATGCCCGGGCATCCGTGAGCGCGGCCGGTGAGTCGGCCGCGTCGATGCGGATGAGCTCCGCCTCGGCGGTTCCGCCTCGCAGGCCCCGGAAGGCCGTCTTTCGCCCGCCCGTGGAGGTCTTCTCGGCGGACGCCTTGGCGACGCTCACCCAGGTACCGTCCGGTTCCTGACGTGCGACCAGCTTGTAGACCATCCCCGCGGTGGGCGTACCCGAACCCGTGACGACGGAGGTGCCGACGCCGTAGGCATCGACGGGCGAGGCGGCCAGTGCTGCCAGCGCGTACTCGTCCAGGTCGCTCGTGACGGTGATGCGTGTGTCGGTGGCGCCGAGCGCGTCGAGCTGCGCCCGCACGCGCGCCGCGACCACGGGCAGATCGCCCGAGTCGATGCGCACGCCGCCGAGCCCCGTTCCCGCCACGCGAATCGCGGTCTCGACGCCCCGCTGGATGTCGTAGGTGTCGACCAGCAGTGTCGTGCCGAGTCCCTGGGCGGCGATCTGCGCGCGGAACGCATCCTCTTCGCGCTCGTGCAGCAGTGTCCAGGCGTGGGCGGCGGTGCCCATCGTGGGGATGCCCCAGGTGCGTCCCGCCTCCAGGTTGCTCGTGGCGCCGAAGCCCGCGATGTAGGCGGCTCGCGCGGCGGCGACGGCCGAGCGCTCTCCGGCCCCGCCGCGAGCCCATCTCGGCCAGCGGCCGGTCGCCGGCGGCCAGCGACATCCGCGCGGCCGCCGTGGCGACGGCGGAGTCGTGGTTGAGCACGCTGAGGGCCAGGGTCTCGAGGATCACGGCCTCGAGGAAGCTGCCCTCGACGGTCAGCACCGGAGAGCCGGGGAAGTACAGCTCGCCCTCGCGGTAGCCGGTGATCGACCCGGTGAAGCGGAAATCCGCGAGGGTCGCGAGCGTGACCGCATCCACCACGCGGTTGTCGCGCAGGTACCGCAGCTCATCGTCGCCGAAGCGGAACTCGCGCAGCAGGGACAGCAGGCGACCGGTTCCCGCGACCACGCCGAAGCGTCGCCCTCCCGCCAGACGCCGGGCGAACAGCTCGAAGACCGTGGGCCTGGAGGCGGTGCCGTCGCGCAGCGCCGCCTCGATCATGGTCAGTTCGTAGCGGTCGGTGAGCAGCGAGGTCGTCTCGGGCATGGCGGTCACTCTATCGAGCGCGGGTAGGGTGGGTGATCGTGGTGGACGACGCGCCGATCGGGATCTTCGACTCCGGAGTGGGTGGTCTGACCGTCGCTCGCGCGATCTCGCAGCTGCTGCCGCGCGAATCGCTGCTCTACATCGGCGACACCGCACGCTCGCCCTACGGTCCGAAGCCGATCGCGGATGTGCGCCGCTACTCGCTGGAGATCCTCGACACACTGGTCGAGCAGGGCGTGAAGATGCTCGTCATCGCCTGCAACACGGCGTCGGCCGCGGTGCTCCGGGATGCGCGCGAGCGCTATGACGTACCCGTGGTCGAAGTCATCGGCCCCGCCGTGCGCACGGCACTCGCCACGACGCGCAACAGCCGCATCGGTGTCATCGGCACGACCGGGACGATCGGCTCCGGCGCCTACCAAGACATGCTCGAGGTGAACCCGAACGTCACCGTGTTCGCGCAGGCGTGCCCGCGCTTCGTCGACTTCGTCGAGGCCGGCGTCACCGGCTCGCCCGAGGTGCTCCACATCGCTGAGGAGTACCTGGCGCCCCTGCGCCACGCCGGTGTCGACACGCTCGTTCTCGGCTGCACGCACTATCCCTTCCTCGAGGGCGCTATCAGCTACGTCATGGGTGAGGGCGTGAGTCTCGTCTCGAGCGACACCGAGACGGCGAAGGACGTCTACCGTCAGCTCGTCTCCCGCGATCTGCTGGCAGGCCCCGACGCCGTGGCCCAGCACGTGTACGAGGCGACGGGCTCGTCGGCAGACGACTTCATCCAGCTCGCGCACCGCCTCATGGGACGCGAGGTGCGTCAGGTGCAGCTCGTGCAGACCGGCACGATCGATCTGCCCCGCACCACCGCGTCCTGACGCCGCATCCCCGACTTCCCGCATCCGCCCTACCCGAGGAGAACGATGACCGACATCACCCGCGCCGATGGGCGCACCGTCTCGCAGCTGCGTCCCGTGACGATCGAGCGCGGCTGGTCGAGCCAGGCCGAGGGCTCCGCGCTCATCTCGTTCGGCAACACCAAGGTGCTGTGCACGGCGTCGTTCACCAACGGCGTACCGCGCTGGCTCACCGGCAAGGGCAAGGGGTGGATCACCGCGGAGTACGCGATGCTGCCGCGGGCCACGAACGACCGCAACGACCGCGAGAGCGTCAAGGGCAAGATCGGCGGTCGCACGCACGAGATCTCGCGCCTCATCGGCCGGGCGCTGCGAGCGGTCGTCGACACGAAGGCGCTCGGCGAGAACACGATCGTCATCGACTGCGACGTACTGCAGGCCGACGGTGGCACGCGCACCGCGGCGATCACCGGCGCCTACGTCGCCCTCGCCGACGCGATCGAGTGGGGCCGTCGCAAGAAGTTCATCGGGCAGAAGGCTCAGGTGCTCTTCGACTCCGTCTCAGCCGTCTCGGTCGGCATCATCGACGGTGAGCCCATGCTCGACCTCGCGTACGTCGAAGACGTGCGCGCCGAGACCGACATGAACGTCGTCGTGACCGGTCGCGGTCTGTTCGTCGAGGTTCAGGGCACCGCCGAGGGGGCGCCGTTCGACAAGCGAGAGCTCGACGCCCTGCTGGAGCTGGCGGTCGCCGGATGCGGCGAGCTGGGTCAGGCGCAGGCGGCGGCGCTCGCGGCGGGAGACGAGGCGTGACCGACCGCGTGGTGCTCGCCACGCACAACCCGCACAAGGTCGAGGAGTTCCGCCACATCGTGCAGGCGACCCGTCCCGACCTCACCGTCATCGGCTACGACGGGCCGGAACCGGTCGAGGACGGCGTGACCTTCGCGGCCAACGCGCTGATCAAGGCCCGCGCGGCAGCCGCCTACACCGGGCTCCCCGCGCTGGCGGACGACTCGGGCATCTGCGTCGACGTGCTCGGGGGAGCGCCGGGCGTGTTCTCGGCCTACTGGGCCGGGCACCGCAAGGATGCCGCAGCCAACCTCGAGCTGCTGCTCGATCAGCTCTCCGACATCGCCGACCCCCACCGCACCGCGCAGTTCGTCTCCACGATCGCCCTCGTCATGCCCGGCGGTGCCGAGCACGTCGTCGAGGGCGTCTGGCCGGGCCGGCTCGCGCTCGCCGCCGGCGGTGCCGGTGGATTCGGTTACGACCCGATCTTCATCCCCGACGGGCAGTCCGGCGCGGAGCGCACGGTCGGTCAGTTCTCGGCCGCCGAGAAGAACGCCGCGTCGCACCGCGCCCGCGCCTTCGCCGAGCTCGGACCGCTGCTCAGCGAGCTCTGAACCGGGGAGCGAGAATCACTCTCGTTCCCGATTGCGATTCGACACCGTCGATTCTCCTAGACAATGGAGCGGCGTGCTCAGGGTTGAGCGTCGTTCGTGCCCACGACTTTGGGCGCGATCTGGGCACGCCGCGTGACTAGTCAAGACGACCATGAGGAGGCCGAGGCGCACGCCACTGACGCGAGCTCGTCCTACTCAATCAGCTCTACGGGAGTGGTCCCGAGTATCGTGTCAGTGCTGGCGCACAGACCTCGTGCGGGTCCGGCGCACGCTACGACGGATGGGAGTCTCGGATGAGCCATGCTGCCCTCGCAGATCCGGTCGCGCAGTTCCGCTACGAATCCGAGATGATCCCGGCGCTGCGCGCTGCGCTTCCCGACGTAGCCTTCGGACACCGGTACCGGCCTTCCGTTGAGGTGTTCACGGAGGTCCCGGCAGTGCATGGGCGCCCCGATGTGGTCGGCGTCCGATTCGATGCCGCGGCCGTGCAGAGCCGTCGAGCGGCGGGGGTATCCCCGCTCTCCGGCGACACCGAAGTGCGCGCTATCCATGCCATTGGTGCTAGCGGCGCCGAGTACGGGGAGATCGCCGCATCTATAGGCATGTCACGAGACTACGTGCGTCGTGCCGTTGTCCCACTGCTCAGCGATCTTGGATGGGTAACGCGCGACGGCGAACGTGTCACCAGGCGAACTGAAGCTCTCTGGGTGGGACAGCGCGTCGTCACGGTGGAGGCGAAGCTGAGGGACTGGCGTCGCGCTCTCGCGCAGGCACGCCGCCAGAAGCACTCCGCGGACGCGGCGTACATCGCGCTTGACGTGCGGGCGGCGGCGCGTGTAGCCCCCTACGCCGATCAGATCGCGCACGAGGGTGTCGGTGTGCTGTCAGTTCACGCTGAGACGGGGCGCGTACGTGTTCTGGCGCGGCCCGTGGCTTCCCCTCGACGATCCACGGCGGTGGGGCGCGCGCTAGTTGCAGAACGCGCGCTGGACATGATGACCCGCGGCACGCGCGAGGGGCAGATTAGCCCCGTGTTCGGATGGACGCTGCCGCTACCTGAGTAGCTTCATCCAGGGAGTGAGGTGCAGCGGCTTGCTGATGCCGTTGAGCTGATCGACTGGCGAGAGACCATCGATGAAGTTCTGGCCCCGGCGCACTCGGCGGTGCGCTAGGAAGTGCGGGCGAGTGCCCTTGAGGCCCGCTGTCAGCTCGCCAACGGCGAGCAAGTAGTGAAGGCCTGCCCGCTCGGCTGTATGCACGTCAGCGTCTATCTCGGCGGAGTACGGAGTCGAGTACTCGCGGTGCTTCGGCATGCCGCGCAAGCGCGAGTATTCGTTGAAGTCCATTGTGTGCAGGACGGTGGAGTCGAACATCCTGGGTATCCTCGGCGGCCTCTTGGCGCCCTTCTGCGAGCCCATCGGGCGCGTCGCCGCGAACGCCTGCTCGCCCCAGGCTTGGCCGGTAGAGAATCCTGCGGCACCTAGCGCTGTTGCAACCCACCCCGTGAGGCCGCTGTTTGCGAGATAGACGCGCTTCCCTTCGAGCGCAGTGGCCGTCGCAAGCTCGCGATAACCCCTCAGGAGAGCATCGTCCAAGAGCTGCCCGTACCGCGGCTTGACCTCCGGCCACCAGAATCGCAGGTACCAGGACCGCTCTGGGCTCTCCACAATCTCATCTATGAGGGCGTTGCGGAGGGTTGTGTCGCTCAGCCACTTGGAGTCCATCGTGAGATTAACCAACATCGGATCGCTGCCCACCTGACGGCGGCTTTCAGCGACCCACTCCATCGCTGTGGCGAGGGACTTCGACGCATTCGCTTCGCTCAACCATCCGGTGGCGCTGAGTAGAACAGAAGCCCCGGAGCCTCTCTGGGCGTCCAGCACGCTCTTGGTCCAAGGCGCCGACACCTTGGCGGGAGTGGCCGTCAGATACGCCCACTTCGATTCGTTCGTGTTCAACGGCTTGGCTGATGGCCAACCCGAGTTCGGGACCCGCCACAGCTCCGGATCAGCGATCCTCACCGGGACGTGTTGCACATTCGACATGAAGGCGGTTGCGCCCGCGGAGCTCATGCCAGGAAGACGAATCTGCGCCGCCACCCCCAGATCCTTGCCGTGCTCGGCTGCCATATGACCAAACACCTCGTGGAGACGCTGCGCGTTCTGGTGGCTCCGGTTCACAATCAGTAGTGGCACCTTGCCGCTCAGCGAGCGTTTGAGTGTTGCGCCTTGCCACGGGGCGGCTGCGGTCGGCTGGTCGGACAATCTACTTCCCCTTCAGATCGGCAATGGCACGCTGAGCAGTCCCGCGCGCATAGAGAGGTTCAGCGGTCAGGAACCGGCCTACGAGAACGGCGAGAGAACCGGGGGCGCCGTCCGGTAGAGCCTTGGGTGGAACCGTGAAGAGGTCGTACAACTCGTCCTCATCCAGGCCCGATAGGTCCGCCATATTCACGAACGGATGATCCCCAGTAAGCACCTGTTGCAGGACGATTCCGCATGCCCAGATGTCGGACGCCTTGCGTGCGCGTTCCGCCGACAGCTGTTCGGGTGACATCCACAGGAGGCTGCCCACCTTCGCCGGATACCTAGTGAAGGTCTTGTCCGAAAGTGACCTGGCCAGGCCGAAGTCGATGAGCACGGGCTGTGCCCAGTCGCCGTCGCGAAGCATGATGTTGGCCGGTTTGATATCGCGGTGGATGGTTTCCTCGCGGTGCAGCTCGGCCACGGCCTCCAGGAGGCCTCGCGCGAACTTCTTCGCGTCCTTCTTGGATGGCAATGTGCCCTGGGTCAGCGCGTCCTGCACCGAGCCACCCTGGATGTACTCACAGACGAGCGCCGTTCGCGGCTCACCGTCTATCGCGACAGTCCGAACCTCGATGAGTCGCACAATGCCCCGATGGTCGAAGCGTTGTAGTCCTTGGATCTCACGCTGCACCCGGGCAGGGTTGAAGAACTCTGGTTTGAGGAGCTTTACCGCATAGTCGTCGGTCTGGCCATCGATGCCCCGGACGCACCACGTTTCTCCGTAGGTCCCCGTGCCCAGGAAATGCGCGGAGGTGGCCGAAAAGGCCCCAGCAACGGCGGTTCCAACCATGCACCGGAGTATGCCGCAGTCGATCCTGCGCACGTGCCATTTGAGTAATCCTCGGCGTGCCGCCGTTGATGCGGATGCAAGCTCAGGCACGCGCAACAGCTTCACAGTTGCGGCACCTGGGATAGGAGTCCTGGAGCGACGCGTACGGTCCTAACGGATCGCGCGTGGATCAGTGGTCACACAGTGACGGCTCCAATGCATCCATGGCGAGGAGCGTGCGCGGAAATCTGGATGCGATGCAAACCTCTCCGCAACGGACCGCCGCGATAGCTCAGTCGCGTTCGTGGCGCTTCTGTTCGTCGCGCACCAGCTGCTCACCGTTGTCCATCTCGGTTTGCAGCTCCTGTGCCAGGCTCTTGACGAACCCGCGTAGACGCCTCTCGTGTGCGAGGTGATAGACCCGCCCTCGCCCTCGGACCTTGTCCACCTGGAGCAGTCGGTACACCTGACGTGCGTAGTAATCGCGCCAGGCGTCACACTCCGCCTGAGCGGCGGCGAGATCTTCAGCGTTAGTTGCCTGGTTGACTGCCTGAACGACTACCTCACGCTGTTTGTCGAATGCCCAGAAGGCATCTCCCAGGTTGCCAGCGGTATAGAAGTGCGCCTCCGCGAGCACGCCGCGCCATCTGTCGGTCGCCGTCTGTTCGCGGCTCACTAGAGCTGGGTCTAGAGTCAGCGTGATCCGAGCTGGCCCATTCGCTTGAGCGGCGGCAGCGGCCCCGCGAAGCCGCAAGTCTTCGATAACGTGGTGAGTAGTGATTCCCAGGTCTGAAATTGCTGCCACGGCACGGGCACCGAACTCGCGCTCTCGGTCTGCTTCCTCGACATTTATGTCGATCAGTCGGCTACGTAGCGCCGAACGCGCCGAGATCCACGCTCCGAGCGCGATGCCGCCGATGCCTAGGAGCGCCAGAATAAGCGGCACGATGTATACGCCCACTAGGTCAGGCGCCGCAGCAGCATTCAGGGCACGTTGAGCGAGCACGTCCGCATCTTCTCATGCCATAGGAGGTGCGCCAGGTTCTTACCGCGCTCGCCGCCTATGGAGCCAACTTTGCTGCGATCTCTGCGAGCGTCATGCCGGTGCTTGACTGGAAGGCTGCGGCTGCTGCTTTCTCTCCGCGCGGGTCGCTGCCCTTGCCCCAGAAATCGACATTCACAAGCGCGTAAAGCGCCTCGCTTCCCGCCTCCCGAGAAGGCACGATCACCTGGTTTCGTAGCCAGGCTGCCTTGCGCAGCTGAAAGAGGGCGGGGATCGCATCCGCGTCGGTTGCGCCGTCTGGCTCAGGTTGCGTCTCGGCATTCAAAGGTTGCATGCGGCAACCATCGCAGACGCGCACATACTTAGTCGAGGCATATCGCCCTTAGTCGGGGCATATCGCCGCGGCACTCGCTTCGGGCTCGACGGTGCCTGAACCGACGATCGCCGCCTCGGAGCGGTACTGTCGTGCGGAGGGCCGTGCGTGGCCCTGGTGTGAACCCGTGCGCGTCGGGATCGTAGGGGGGCACCCCAGGCGGTTGGTGACAATGATGCGTTGGGCGTTCGCCGACGACATACCGGTTAGGTTGGCGATCTCGTGCATGCCGTTGCCTCGGTAGTGCAGCACGCGGCGCACATTTCTCGGCGGTCAGCGGACAGCTCCGCGACCTGATGTCGCCTGTAGTAGCTCGTCGATGCAAAGCTGCTGTCTCGCCGAGGCGACGGCTTTACACGTCCTATTCGCAGTACTTCGAGAACAAGGTCTTCGTCGCGTCCAGTTTCTGATTGGCGGCATCCTTCGCTTCCAGCTCGGTGTACTTGCTTGCCTGAGCTTTCGCGGTTTCTCGCTCGGAGCGGTTGGTACCTCCCCCGTTGCGGCGATCGCCGTCCCGGCCGTTCAGGCGGGTCTGCCGACTGCCGCTCGCAAGCTGGGGGACTCCCATGCGCGTTTCCTCAGGTGGAATGCGCCTGGGGAGCCGTCCGACCATCATCCGATTCTGTGGAACTCTGGGCACGCATGCTCACGATGTCCCTGCTTCCCCATTCCGGACTGAGGACTCTGAGAATCACTCTCGTTCCCGATTGCGCGCAAACCGTCTGAGGGCGTGACGCGGCGCCTAGCCTGGTGCCATGCACGATCACGCGCCCGCATCCGGAGTCCGCGGCGGCAGCAACCGCCGTCTGCTCGCGATCTCGCTCGGGATCACCTCGACGGTCTTCGTCGTACAGGTGGTCGGTGCGATCCTCTCCGGGTCGCTGGCGCTGCTCGCGGACGCCGCGCACATGCTGACGGATGCGGCCGCCCTGGTCATCGCACTGATCGCCAGCGCCGTGGCGGCGCGCCCCGCCAACGACCGCCGCACCTTCGGCTATCAGCGTGCCGAGGTGTTCGGTGCGCTCGCCAACGGCGTGATCCTGCTGGGGCTCTCGCTGTGGGTCGGTGTCGAAGCCGTGACGCGGCTCATCAATCCGGCGGAGGCGGAGGTCGCCGGCGGGCTGATGCTCGGCGTCGCCGCGGTCGGTCTCATTGCGAACGCCGTCGCGATGTGGCTGCTGGGTGCGGCGCAGCGCACGAGCATCAACGTGCGCGGCGCGTATCTCGAGGTGCTCGGCGACCTGCTCGGCTCGGTCGCGGTGATCGTCGCCGCCGTCGTCATCCTGCTGACGGGTTGGCTGCCGGCCGACGCGATCGCGTCGCTGCTCATCGCCGCGATGATCGTGCCGCGCGCCATCGGCCTGCTGCGCGAGGTGGTCTCGGTGCTGAGCGAGGCGACCCCGAAGGGCGTGGAGGTCGACACGATCCGCGCCCACATCCTCGGCACGCCCGGCGTCGTCGCCGTGCACGACCTGCACGTGTGGCAGCTCACCCGCGGCGCGCCCGTGTTCACGGCCCACGTCGTGGTCGACGAGGATGCGTACGCCACAGGCCGCACGGCCCGCATCCTGAGCGATCTGCAGGGCTGCCTCGCGAAGCACTTCGACGTGGAGCATTCGACCTTCCAGCTCGAGCCCGCCGATCACGTCGAGCACGAGGCGCACGCCTGATCACATCTCGTCGCGCACCTCGTCGGGGCTCTTGTCCGGCCGGAGTCCGCGCCAGCGCGCCTGCCGCAGCCTGCCGTCGGGGGTGACCTCGGCATAGCCGACCTCCGCCACGAGCTCCGGGCGCACCCACAGTGCATCCGAGGCATCCGCGCGCGGCACGTCGAGGAACGGGGACGTATCGGTCCGCAGCGGCTGCAGCGCCTCGTCGAGCCGGCGCAGCTCCCGCTCGCTGAAGCCGGTTCCGACCCGGCCGACGTAGCGCAGACCCTCGGATGACGGCACGCCCATCAGCAGTGATCCGATGCCGCCGCGGCCGTTGCGACCGGGCCTGATCGCACCGATCACGACCTCCTGTGCGGCGACGTGCTTGATCTTCAGCCACTGATCGCTGCGCCGGCCCGGCCGGTACGCGGACGCCGGATTCTTCACCATGACGCCTTCGAGCGAGAATGCCGTGCTGGCCGCCAGTGCCGCATCCAGGTCGTCGAACACGGGTGGTACGACCCAGGGGGAGTTCAGGTCACGGGCCAGGCCCTCGAGGTGCGCGCGGCGCTCGCGCAGCGGGAGGGCGGTGAGGTCCGCGCCGTCGAGAGCCAGGACATCGAACGCGTGCAGGTGCACGGGAACCCGTTCCGCCTCGCACCGGATCTCCGCCGCCTTCGTGAGGTGCATGCGCGACTGGAGCAGCGGAAAGCTCGGCTGTCCGCGCTCGTCCAGGGCGACGATCTCGCCGTCGAGGATGCAGGCTGCGCGCCCGAGCCCCGGGTCGGCGGTGAGCTCGGGATACCTGTCGGTGATGTCGGTCCCGCTGCGGGCGCGCAGCCGCATCCGCTCGCCGTCCCAGAACGCCAGGGCGCGCACGCCGTCCCACTTCATCTCCGCCCAGGGCTCGCCCCATCGTCGGGCGGCCGCCGCTGCCAAGCCGGGCGTGGAGTTCTCGGCGAGCATCGGACGCAGCCGCGCCGGCGAGAGCTCGTCCGGCCACGGCGCACCGGACGCGTCGGCCGGTGCCTGGTCGTCCTTCATCCGGTGCAGGAGCCAGGTCGACTTCTCACCTTCGCCGTCGGTGCGGATGAGAGCGAGCCGGACCGTGCCCAGTGGCCCGCCCTCGTGCCCGGTGACGGTGAAGATGACCTCGTCGGGGCGCCACTTCTCCGCCTCGTAGGTGCCGGCGTCCCAGATCGTCACGTCGCCCGCACCGTACTCGCCCGCCGGGATCGTTCCCTCGAAGGTGCCGTACGAGAGCGGGTGATCTTCGGTCATGACGGCGAGGTGATTGCGCTTCGTCGTCTCCGGCACGCCCTTGGGCACGGCCCAACTCACGTACACGCCGTCGCGCTCCAGCCGCAGGTCGTAGTGCAGGCGACGGGCGTGATGTTCCTGGATGACGAAGCGGAGCGCGCCCGCGGATGCCGGATCGGCGGCGGGGTCGGAGGGAACCGGCTCGGGCGTGCGGTCCGCGGACCGCTTGGAGATGTAGGTGCGCAGCGGCTCCGCGGCGCCGCGCCGGGGGCGCAGCGGCGCGAGGAGGTCGCCGTCCGTCTCGGCACGCGCGAGCACCTGCGTCAGGTCGAGCTGCGCGAGGCCTGGGTCGTCCAGCTCCGCCCAGGTGCGCGGCGCCGCCACCGTCGGCCTCGCGCGTCCGCGCAACGAGTACGGAGCGATGGTCGTCTTCTTGCCGTTGTTCTGCGACCAGTCGACGAAGACCTTGCCGGGACGCAGGGCCCGCGACATGCTGCTGACGACGAGGTCGGGGTGATCCGCTTCGAGCGACCGCGCGAGCTCCTTCGCGAGCGCGGACGCCGCCTCGCTCGTCTGGCCCGCGGGGAGTGCGCAGTACAGGTGGATGCCCTTGCTGCCGCTCGTGACCGGGAAGGGGGTGAGGCCCGCATCCGTGAGGATCGCGCGCGCCCATCTCGCCACCTCGGCCACCGTGGCAAGGTCTATGTCGTCGCCCGGGTCGAGGTCGAGGACGAGCCGGTCCGGATCCGAGGGGCGACCGTCGGCGGCGAAGCGCCACTGGGGCGTGTGCAGCTCGAGGCTTGCGGTCTGCGCGAGCCAGACGAGAGTCGGAACGTCATCGACGAGCACGTAGTCCTTCGTGCCGGTGGAGTGCTCGATGCTCTGACGGCGCAGCCACTCGGGCGCGCCACGCTCGAGGTTCTTCGCGAAGAAGGGTTCGGAGTCGATGCCGTCGGGCCAGCGTTTGCGGGTCACGGGTCGTCCGTCGAGGTGGGGGAGCAGCACGGGGGCGATGCGCGCGTAGTAGTCGATGACCTCGGCCTTGGTGGTGCCGGTTGCGGGGTAGAGCACCTTCTCGAGGTGGCTGACGCGGATGCGGCGGCCCTCCACCTCGACGGTCTGCTCGCGTGCGGACATGCGCCCATCCTGCCGCCCGGTGCGCCCGACGCGCACCCGTTGCGCCCTCGCACGTCGGATGCAACGGGCCCGCAACCCCTAGCCGCGGCACGCGCCTCGGATGTCTACTAGGCCTATGAGGTCGATATGGAAGGGCGCGGTCGCGTTCGGGCTCGTGAACGTGCCGGTGAAGGTGTATTCGGCGACCGAGGACCACGACGTGTCGCTGCACCAGGTGCACGCGGCCGACGGCGGCCGCATCCGGTATCAGCGAGTGTGCGAACTCGACGGTGAGGTCGTGCCGTACGCCGACATCGACCGGGCGTACGACGACGGCGACCGCACGGTCGTGCTCACGAAGGAAGACCTGGAGTCGCTGCCGGCGGAGAAGTCGCGGGAGATCTCGGTGGTCGAGTTCGTGCCGAGCGACCAGGTCGATCTGCTCACGCTCGACAAGGCCTACTACCTCGAGCCGGATTCGTCGTCGCCCAAGGCGTATGTGCTGCTGCGGCGCACGCTGGAGCAGACCGACCGCACCGCGATCGTGCAGTTCTCGTTGCGCCAGAAGACGCGGCTGGCCGCGCTGCGCGTACGCGGTGACGTCCTGGTGCTGCAGACGCTGCTGTGGGCGGACGAGGTGCGGGAGGCATCCTTCCCGTCGCTCGACGAGGACGTGAAGATCTCCGCCAAGGAGCTCGAACTCTCGGCGGCGCTGGTCGACAGCTTCTCGTCCGACTTCGATCCCACCGAGTTCCGCGATGAGTATCAGGAGCAGCTGCGCACCCTGATCGAGGCCAAGCTCGAGAAGGGCGAGAGCGTCGACACCTCGGCCACCTTCGGCGAGGAGGGCGACGAGGGGAAGGACGGCGGCGAGGTCATCGACCTCATGGCGGCGCTGCGAGCCAGCGTCGAGCGCAGCCGGGCGTCCAAGAAGGACGCGTCATCCCAGAGCGAAGACAAGCCCGCCGCGAAGCGGAAGAAGAGCTCGAAGGCGTCGTGACCGGATGCGGCGGGCTTACTCGCCCGATGCGGCCTCGTCGCGCTGCTCCTTCTTGACCTTCGCGCGCTCGCGGAAGTAGTGCCACAGCGTGACGGCGGCCGTGAGTGCCACGACACCGATGAGGATGACGTCGATGTACTCGGTCACGATGTGCGCGACCCAGGGGATGTAGCCGACGACGTAGCCGATCATCGTGAGGCCGAAGCCCCAGAGGATCGCGCCGATCAGGTTGTAGAGGCTGTACTTGCGCCACGGCATGTGACCGACACCGGCAGCGACCGGCGCGAAGGTGCGCACGATCGGCACGAACCGGGCGACGATGACGGTCAGCCCGCCGAAGCGCTCGAAGAACGCATTGGTGCGCTCCACGTTCTTCTTGCTGAACAGACCCGACTCTTTGCGCTCGAAGATCGCGGGCCCGCCCTTGTGGCCGATGAGGTAGCCCACCTCGCCGCCGACGAACGCCGCGAGGCCGATCAGCAGGGCCACGACCCAGACGTTGATGCCGAAGACGCCGTTGGGTGCCACATCCGAGGAGTGCGAGAGCAGTCCCGAGATGATGAGCAGCGTGTCGCCGGGCAGCAGGAAGCCGATGAGCAGCCCCGTCTCGGCGAACACGATGAAGCAGACCACGGCGAGAGCCCACGGGCCGGCCGCCGCGATGATCGTCTCGGGGGAGAGCCAGGGGATGAGGGCGATGGAGTGCACGGGCGTCCCGTCGATCGGATGTCAGGATGCGGGGCGCGGGTAGCACGCCCCCGTCCCCGTGCGGAAGGTGGGACTTGAACCCACACGCTCGAAAGCACAGGAACCTAAATCCTGCGTGTCTGCCAATTTCACCACTCCCGCGGGTGGGGACAGTCTATCCAGCGCGCTTCGGATCACCTGTGCGTCGCCGCGGATGACGGCGACGCACAGGTCGCGTCAGGACGCGGTGACTTCGCTGACCGCCGTCTCGATGAGATCCGCCACCTCGGTGGGGTGGCTCTGCATCGCGAGGTGGGGTGCGGGAAGCTCCACGATGCCGCGAAGCCCGGCACGCGTGTAGCCGAAGCGCTCGACCTCGGGATTGATCGTGTGGTCCTCGCTGGAGACGATGCCCCACGCAGGCTTCGTCTTCCATGCGGCGAAGGTCGCGGGCTCGGAGAACGCCGCCGCCGACAGCGGTCGCTGCGACACGGCGAGCACCTGAGTGCGCGCGAGGTCCACACCGGCGGCGAAGACCTCGGGGAACGCGTCGATCGCCACGGAGACGTCGGTGCCGGGCTCGTCGCTGCCGGGCACCGGGTACGGCGTGTAGACCAGGTTCGCGGCGAGTTCGGAGTCGGGGAATCCGCCCTGCAGCTGCCCGAGGCTCTCGCCGACCTCGAGCACGTAGCCCGAGACGTAGACGAGTGCGACGACGTTCGAAGCCTCGCCCGCGACGGTGATGACCGCTCCGCCGTACGAGTGCCCGGCGAGCACGACGTCGCCGTCGATGGTCTCGACGAACGCCTTGATGGATGCGGCGTCTTCGCCGAGGCTGCGGTTGTAGACGGGGGGAACGCGCACGTCGTAGCCGCGGTCGAGCAGCTCACGGGTGACGGGCGCCCAGCTGGCGGCGTCGGCGAACGCGCCGTGCACCAGGACGATGGTGGGGGTGGCCACGGGACGACTCCTTGCTTCTGGGGTGGATGGTGCGGCCGACGCTACGGCGCCGCGACCGCCGCATCGTGCTCGCCCGCGAGCAATGCCGTTCGACAAACTCGGCACACGCCGGCGCTCGGCGGGAGCGCTCCCGGAAATCGAAGCTGACATCTGCCGGGAGTGAGCGCTAACATTTGGAGAGCCGACGTCGCCGTCGGTCACAGCGAAGACGCTCCCCGAAAGGACCGTAGCCCGTGCCCACGTTGCACCGGGCGGCCCCCCTGCGCCGCCGAACATCCCGGACGCTCGCCGTCCCCGTCCTCGCGGCACTGGTCGCCGCACCACTCGTCAGCCCGTTGATCGCTCACGCCGACACCCCCACCGGTCTCATCGCGCACTACGCGCTGAACGAGACGAGCGGCACGGTGGCGGTGGACTCGTCGGGCAACGCGCGCAACGCCGCCTACGTGGGCTCGCCCACGCTGACGGGCGCGGATGGTGTGCGCCTGGACGGCTCCGACGACTACGTGAAGCTGCCCAACGACCTGCTGCGAGGGCTGTCCTCGGTGACGGTCAGCGCCCAGGTGCTCGTGCGCTCGGAGATGAGCGGCAACCACTTCCTGTGGAACTTCGGCAACACGACGAACGGGATCGGCGACGGCTACCTGTTCGCCACCTCGACGCCGTACCGTGCCGCCGTCGGCATCGGCAACTGGAGCACGGAGCAGGGTCCGAACAGCGGCAGCAATGTGCCCCGCGACGTGTGGAAGACCCTCACCTACACGCTGGACGACGCCACCGACACGTCGCGCATCTACCTCGACGGCGTGCAGGTCGCCGTCAACACGCAGACGACAACGAAGCCGGGTGACATCGGTCAGGGAACGACGACGGCCAACTACATCGGCCGCTCGGCGTACAACGCCGACCGCCTGCTCGCCGGCAGCGTCCGCGACTTCCGGCTCTACGACCGCGCGCTGAGCGCGAACGAGGTGGGCGACCTGGTCTACGTCCCGCCCGTGCCGGGAGAGTCGGAGGCCGTGGATGCGGCGCTCGCCGCCCTCTCCGTGCCCAACGCCGACGACATCCGCGGCAACATCACGCTCCCTGGCTCCTCGAAGGGCCTCGACGTCTCGTGGTCGTCATCGAACCCGGGCGTCGTCGGAACGGACGGCGTCGTCACCCGCGGCTCGAGCGATCAGGCGGTGACCGTCACCGCCAGCGTCACCAAGGGCAACACCACCCGCACGCGCGACATCGCGCTGACGGTGCGCGCCGCGGTCGAGCTGGCGCCGTTCGAGGGATACACGTTCGCCTACTTCACCGGCAACTCGGTGCAGGGCGAGAACATCTACTTCGCGGCCAGCAACGGCAACAACGCGTTGTCGTGGACCGAGCTCAGCAACGGCAACTACACGCTCACCTCGAACTACGGCGAGAAGGGTCTGCGGGATCCGTTCCTCATCCGCTCTCCCGAGGGCGACACGTTCTACCTGATCGCGACCGACCTCTCGATCGGCCGCGACGGCAACTGGGACCGCTCGCAGCGCACCGGCTCGAAGTACATCGAGGTGTGGGAGTCGCACGACCTCATCACCTGGAGCGAGCAGCGCCACGTGAAGGTCTCGCCCGACACCGCCGGCAACACCTGGGCGCCCGAGGCGTACTACGACGAGTCGATCGGCGAGTACGTCGTGTTCTGGGCCTCCAAGCTCTACGCGGAGGACGACGTCAACCACACCGGCAACACCTACAACCGGATGCTGTACGCCACCACGCGCGACTTCGTCACCTTCAGTGACACCAAGATCTGGCAGGACGACGGCCTCTCGCGCATCGACTCCACCGTCATCAAGGCCGATGGTGTCTACCACCGCTTCACGAAGGATGAGGGCGCCGGCGGCACGGGCTGCAGCGACATCATCCAGGAGCGTTCGACCGACCTGCGCGCGCCGCTGTCGGGGTGGACGATGGAGGACTCGTGCATCGGCCGCGACGCCGGAACCGGTGCGGTCGAAGGCCCGTCGGTGTTCAAGGCGAACCCGGGAGATGTGAACGGCGAGAAGTACTACCTCTTCGTCGACGAGTACGGCGGCCGCGGGTACATCCCGCTCGCCACCGACGACATCGCCAACCCGGACTGGAAGGTGCCGGCGAACTACCGTCTGCCCGCCAGCCCTCGCCACGGCACGGTGGTGCCGGTGACGGCGGCGGAGCTCACGGCCCTGCGCGCCAACCTGCCGCAGCCGATCACGGCCAACGAGGACGGCGAGGTCGTGCGTTATGACTTCACCGACGGCTCGGGCACCACGCTGCACGACCGCTCGGGTGCCGGGCGCGACGCCACCATCCAGGGCGGAGCGACGTTCTCGAACGGCGCCCTGACCTTCGACGGCTCGAACGATTACGTCGATCTGCCCGACAACCTGCTGGCTGGGCTCACGGACATCACCGTCGAGACCCGCGTCAAGATCGATGCGGCGCAGCGCAACCCTTACTTCCTGTACGCCTTCGGCAACACGGGCGGCGACGGCAAGGGCAATGGCTATCTGTTCTCGACCGGCAACGACACGTATCGTGCCGCCCTGACGACCGGCAACTGGACGGGCGAGCGCAACGCCACATCCGCATCCGCCCTGCCTCGTGGTGAATGGGCGCACCTCGTGTACACGCTGAGCGGCAACACCGCGCGGCTGTACCTCAACGGTGTGCAGGTCGCCCAAAACGACGACGTGACGGTGGACCCCGGCGACATCGGGGGAGGCCGCACGCTCGCCAACTACATCGGCAAGTCGGTCTACAACGAGGACAACCTTTTCCGCGGACAGGTGAGCGACTTCGTGCTCTACAACCGGGCGCTGTCGCCGGGTGAGGTCGTGGAGCGCTCGGGCAACACCGAGGTGCTCGGCGGCGTGAGCCTCGCCGACCCGTCGGTGCTCAAGATGGCGCCGATCGTGGATGTGGCCAACCGCACGGTGACCTTCGCGGTCAACCGCGGCACGGACCTCACCAAGCTCCGCCCCGTCTACGCGACGGCGGAGGGTGTGACCACCTCGCCCGCATCCGGGTCGGTGCGCAACCTCACCGCACCGGTGACCGTGACGCTGTCGCGGGAGGGTGCGGACAACGTCGTGTGGACGCTCAAGGCGGTCGAGGTGAAGACCCCCGTGCTGCCCGGCCTGTACGCCGATCCGAACATCGCGGTGTTCGGCGACACGTACTACATCTACGCGACGAGCGACGGGGTTCCCGGATGGGGCGGCAACACGTTCTACGTCTGGAAGTCCAAGAACCTCGTGGACTGGACGCGGGCAGCCGAGCCCTTCCTGACGCTCGACGGCGCGAACGGCAACGTGCCATGGGCGACGGGCAACGCGTGGGCGCCGACGATCATCGAGAAGGGCGGCAAGTACTACTTCTACTTCAGTGGTCACGAGCCGAACGCCAACCGCAAGATGATCGGCGTCGCGGTCGCCGACAGCCCCGAGGGCCCGTTCACGGCCCAGGAGCTGCCGATGATCCGCAACGACGAGAGCGTCACGAGCGGGCAGGCCATCGACCCCGCAGCGTTCCACGACCCGGTCTCGGGCAAGTACTACCTGTTCTGGGGCAACGGCAGCCCGCTGTACGGCGAACTGTCGGACGACATGACCAGCATCGTGCCCGGCACGATCAAGCGGATCTCGGGCCTGCCGGAGTTCCGCGAGGGCCTGTTCATGAACTACCGCGACGGGCTGTACCACCTGACGTACTCGATCGATGACACGGGTTCGCCGAACTATCGCGTCGGCTACGCCACGTCGACGAGTGTCGACGGACCGTGGACCTACCGCGGCATCCTGCTGCAGAAGGACACCACACAGGGCATCCTCGGCCCGGGGCACAGCTCGATCATCAACGTGCCGGGCACGGACGAGTGGTACATCGCGTACCACCGGTTCGCAATCCCGGGTGGTGACGGCACGCACCGTGAGACGACGATCGACCGCATCCAGATCGGTTCCGATGGGCTGTTCCAGCCGGTCGTTCCGACGCTCACCGGCGTGGAGCCGCGCACGGTGCTCGGCACCGGGCCCGACCCGGAGCCGAGCGAGTCGCCGTCGCCGGAGCCGAGCGGCTCGGCCTCGCCCGACCCCAGCGGTTCGCCGTCGCCGGAGCCGAGCGGGTCTACGTCGCCGCAGCCCAGCGCGTCACCCTCGGAGCAGCCGAGCGCTCCCGGTGTCTCGGTCTCGACGTCGACCGTTGAGCGCGGCGGCATCGTGAAGGTCACCGTGACGGGGCTGGCTCCCGGCGAGCAGGTCACGGCGGAGCTGCGCAGCGATCCCATCCGGATCGCGGGCATCCCGGCGGCCGACACGACCGGCACGGTGGTGTTCGACGTGCAGATCCCCGCGGATCTGCCCGCCGGCATCCACACGATCGTGGTGTTCGGTGCCGACGGGGCGGAGATCGCTCGTCAGTTGATCACCGTCGTCCCGGCGGGGCAGCTCGCGGCGACGGGAGCGCAGGGACCCCTGGGTGTCGCGCTCCTGGGATCGCTGCTGATCGTGGCAGGCGGCATGGCGTGGTTCCTGCGCCGTCCGCGTCGTCGGGCGGTCTGATCGCTCGCTGAACAATCGGGGCCGGCACGGTATGCCTTTCGAGGCATATCGTGCCGGCCTCCGGCTGCTTCAAATCCGTAGGGAGCGGTGCCGATCTCCCTCGGGTCGCGGGGATGAGTGTTTATGGTCAGTTCTCGCGATTGAGAATTCTGACCAGGTCGTCTCGTATCCTCCCCGCTACAACGAGACCGACCTCAAGAGTGCTGAGCAAATCCGACCATGTCTCGCCTGGCGTGGTTTCGATGGCCAGGACTGGACGTACGGGGGTGTGCTGCAGCCGCAATCTGTGTGCATACATGAGTACCTGCCCTAAGCCCAGCCTCATCTGCAGCTCTAGATTCTCAGACGTTGCCGACTTTACCTCGACAACGTAAACGGTCCCGTCCGGCCCTCGCAGAGCCAGATCGAATGCTGCCGACCCAGCCCCAGGGCTCAGTACATCGAGGCCCAGTGCCTGCCCGGCAGCAGCTGCCTCGTTCTGAATTCGCGCGTGGCTGCGTACGGCTCGCTCCAGGGCGTTGTACTCCCCGACTTCGTAGCCATCGGGCAGTGATACAAGTGTGCCTTCATCGGCCTGCCTGTAGTCAAGGAACTGTCCGTCTCGCAGGCGGTCGTCGTCCTCTGATGCATCGGGAACAACGACGTCTTCGTCGTCCTGATCGAGAAGGATTCCGTACACAACTTGCCATGCCCTGACCTGGACGGCAGGCCACGAACCAAGGAGTTTCCTCGCGGTCGCGGCGCTAGGTCGGCCATCTCGCCCGACTTGCCATCGGTCGTATTCTGCGACTGATGGCGCGTGCCCGATGTCTCGCCAGCAATCCACGACTGCCCTGTTTGCGGACGCAGCGTCGAACTCCTTCGATGGCCCACTGTGCCCGTTCGAGCTCAGCCCAGCGGCCGAAACTGCTCCGATCCACGAGCTGAATCGAAGGATATACGCTTGCACGCCGGGGCGTCTTCTCCCGTCGGTGAAGAAGGGCTCGGCGCTGAGATAGTTCCGATAGGCATTCGTCGTTAAAGCTGTCTTAGAGTCGGATGCTGCGTCTCTCAGGCTCTGCAGCATCTCTGGCTTTGTGAAGCGTTTACTCGCTGACCGCGGAAGCCTCGTGAGAACTTTCCACTCGGGAAGCTCTCGCTCGAGATAGCGCTGAACGGCACCCTCCGTGAGGCCGACCGTGAGGGAAGTCTCGGCCAGGCTCCGAGTTCGCAAGAACGCTGCCCGAATGTCTGCGCCGAGCATGTTTACCTGACGCAGTTCGCGGAGGCGAGTTGTCTCCGACAGTGAACGAGGCTGAATCCCGCGGGCTTTGAGACGTTGACGAACACCCTCTCTGGTGATGCCGGCTATGGCAGCAACTTGCTCTAGCGTCAAGTACTCCTGCTGGTACTTTCGGAGCCAGTCATCATCAGTCGCATCATTGGGATCGCTGAGCATTCCGTCTCCCACGTCCGTGAACTGATTGGTCTGCGTTGACACTTCATCCGTCACGACTGTGAGAGTAGCGGCTGGCGATGGGGGCAGCATGCATCCGGCGCACTGCATAATCGTGGTCTTGTTATGCGGTCGCGGGAGTTATGCCCGGATGGCAGACACCGACGTAGGTCGCGACGTGCTTCACCTCGCCGTTCTCGCCCGTCGCGCCTAGGACGAGGTCAGGCGGAGTCGTCTCTGTGCGGCGGCTGTGGATAACTCCAGCGCGGGGGCATGCCTCCCGTTCAGGATGCTGCGCATGTCACCGTCATCCGGTCTTCGCGATGCGATGCCCGCCGAGGCAACGCTCGCCGAGCGGGTGCGGGCGCGTCTGCGTGCCGACGGCGTCGACCCCACGAGGGATCCCGAGGCGGGGGAGCGGTTGGCTCGCGCCGAGGTGCGCCGACACAACGATGCGGCGCTCGCGAGGGGCGCGGCAACTCTCGACGACGAAGACGCATCCGTCCGTGGTGTGATCGCGACCGTCGCCGGCTACGGACCTCTCCAGCCCTTCCTCTACGACCCGGAGGTCGAGGAGGTCTGGATCAACGCACCCGATCGGGTGTTCGTGGCTCGCGAGGGTCGCTCTGAGCGCACCAGCGTCGTGCTCACCGAGGCCCAGGTGAGGGAGCTCGTCGAGCGCATGCTGCACGCGACGGGACGACGTGTCGATCTGAGTCAGCCGTTCGTCGACGCGTCGCTTCCTGACGGCAGCCGGCTGCACGTGGTTGTGCGCTAACCGCCAGCAGGCGATCTCGCCTAGGAAGCCTTCCGCCGCCAGGGTGCTTCGCTGGCTGGCTTGACGGACGCCTCTCGCTCCTTCAGCACGTCGTCTGCGGTGACCGCGCCGACGAGACCTCTCATCAACCAGATCAGCCTGATCGAACCGTGAACCAGCAAGAGGATGGCCAGCTCGAAGAACCACGGCGCTAGGGCCGAGACGTCAGCGATGGTGAGGAGCGCCGAGACGAGCGAGAGCCCGGCAGCCGTGAACCCAGAGGCGATCGTCGAGGTCCAGTTCTGCGCGAGAGCGCGGCCACCGACGAGACGGAACTGCCGGAACTTCGGAGATGAGCCGGACAGGCCGAAGACGACGACCACTCCGGCAAATCCCGCGACGATCGATGCAGCGCCCACGAAGCCGAGGTAGATCGACGTTGAGAGTGCCGGGTCCGCGTTGATCATGCCGGTCCAGATGTTTGGGATCCATCCGAACGCCGAAGGGACGGCCTGGATCAAGACCACGACCAGCAGGGCGAGGTTCACAGACCAAGGGTGGTCCTGCGGACTCATGCTGGAACTCATGTCACCCCCGTGGCTCGATGTATTCCCTGAATCTACGGATGGCCTGCGACATCGCTCCCAGGATGGCGTACGCCGTGGGTTCCTCGTCTTCGGACCCGCCGACTTCTTCGGACAGACTAATCCGGTCGAGCGTGAAATCCACGTGATCCTTCACATAACCATCGTCCTGTGGCTGCATCAGCGTTGCGCTCGCATGCGATCCCGGCACGGTCCGGACAAACTCAGCCACGGCGTCCGCAAGGTGCTGTGCGCCGACCCCGTCGGGCCGGGCGTTCCCGTAGCTGACGATCATCTCTACCGAGACTCCGCCTGCTCCCGTGTCCTGCACGGCTTGCATGGCCCGGACAACATCGCTCGTAGGATCCGCGTCGTCCAAGACATCGGCGCCGACCTTCAGATGCAGCTTGGTCGCGCCGATCGCGGAGTTCAGGCGCGCCAATTGATCGCGCCGCGCGTAGGGGCGAAGTTCCAGGCGGGTCTCTTCGAACTCAAGTCCGGCGACCGCAGTGAGCCAGCTCGATATGGCCGTGAAACTCGGGCCGCCTGGTGTGCGGAGAATTGCGACGAAAGGCGTCCCCGTTATCCGGACCACGTATGCGGGTTCAATGAGTGCGCCAACCACACCGGTGGACGCGAGCGACGTGTGTTCGCCGTCGAGATCGCGAATATCCGGCCAGTCCATCCCTGGCCGCAGCTTGCCCAGGTAGAGGTAACGGACCTGGCGGGTGGGCTCGTCTCGAACCTCACCCTCGTACTTCCGCTGGCGGATCTCGTGTCGGAGCTCCTCGACTTCCATGCCAGCGATCATGTCGAAGAGGTCGTCCCACGCCTCCGCGGTGTACTCCTGGACTGACTCGTCCTGCGCAACCTCGATCAGCTCGAAGAAGTGGACGGTGCGTGTCTTGCCTGCCATGACTGCTGTTCCCCCCGGATTTACTACCGGATTATTGCAGCGAAGCGCCCTCAACCCGTCGCTCGACACATCACGTCGTGATCGGCGGAATCACGCGCAAGCACTGGGCCGTCAACATCCGCGAGTTCTTGCCGCGCTATCGTCGGCTCGCCCAACTAGTCGCCACCGGCACGCTGCCGCCCCAGGTCGCCGAACGGCTGAGTCGGGCGATGCGCCACGGCGACAGCATCCTGGTGTCGGGTGCGACGCACGCGGGTAAGACGACGATCCTGGCGGCGCTCATCGCCGAGTGCGCACCGAGTCAGCGGATCGTCACGGTCGAGGAGACGTTCGAGCTCGCCGTCGACGCCCACGACCTCGTCGCCCTCCAAGGGCGGCAGCCGAGTCTCGAGGGCACGGGCGAGGTCACGCTACGACGACTCGTGAAGGAAGCGCTCCGGATGCGGCCCGACCGCCTCATCGTCGGGGAGGTGCGTGACGCGGAGGCGCTCGATCTGCTCCTCGCGCTCAACACCGGAGTGCCTGATTATCAAATTCCCCTATCTGGACACCGCTGTTGACGTCCGCGCCTTCTGCGACACGCCGCGACACGCCGAACACGGTTATCCCCAGGTCAGAATCTAAATATGGGCGCTTGGGAGACGGGGCTGTTCGAATGCAACTTCGAAACCCGCGGAAATCAGGGGTTTCTTAGAGTCCCGGGCGTGTCGTGCCTGTGGATGAAGCGGTGGACAACCTGTGTTGTATCTGGGGAGAGCGTCGCAAAAATGACACGGATGTAACTACTACCCCTTGTGGTGCTATCCCATGTCTGTACCCATATGTAGTATTGAGCCGAGGACAACAGCAAGGAGCCCCGAAACCGCGGGGTAAGCCGGGCGGGGTTCGGGGCTCTACACCTATCTTGGCCGATGGGGTGTGTAGAGACTCTAACACTGCAGGGGTCACCAGGCGCCAGTGCCACGGTGGCCCACCGGCTGTACCGACGCAGTCCGGATTGGAAAGAAGAGATGGCGCGTAAGCCCACTCTGTCCCCTGGTGATTCCACTCCCCGTTCGGGGCAGTACGAGATCGTTGGTCCCCGCGGTGGGCACACGGGTAAGGAGCGCACCTCCACCCGTGGAAACCCGCTCCCGCCCACGCCTGGGGCTGGTCAGGGATACCGCCTCGTCGACCCGACGAAGCACTGATCATGGCACGCGGTTACACGGTCAACTGTCCGTACTGCCACCGCAAGCTCGGCCCGTTCCCGGGCTACCATCCCGGACTGATTCGGTGCGGCGCATGCGGCAAGGCGTTCAACCTGCGCTGATCACAGCAACGCGGAAGACTCATCGCTGCGGCGGTGGGCCTTCCGTGTGCGCACTAGCTGGGAGCTAGCTGTGAGTCTGAAGGCGGCGAGGTCTGCGAAGTCGAGTTCGATCAGGTTTGATCGGGCTTGATAGGGATGCACCGGGATGTATGGGGCTGCAGCGGGGCCAATAGGCGAATAGCCCATCTGGCTCGCCCATAAGTGGGCGCCCTCTCGGAAGCGTCGCCAGGCGCGGTAAGATGGGTAAAGCGACAAAAGCTCCGGCTTTGGAACCGGAGCTTGTCGTGATCTAGAGAGATCAGTTCCCAGTCCTGATCTGACTGGGTGGCAGGGCGGTATGGGCCGTCCGGAGGTGCAACTCCGGGCGGCTCCCGCCTTATCACCTGACAGGTGACACCTCTAACTATAAGCGCAATTCGTTCTGTAAAGAACCGTGCGCTAGTTTTCTCGCTTGTTGTCAAGCTTCGTCGGGCGTGTCGTTCCGCTCACAGTTCGCGCGATAGTTCGTGCGAGTAGTTCGTGGAACCGTCGTCTGCGCGTTCGTCTCGTTCCTGGACGTGGTCCTAGATCGGTTCGTGGAACGTGAGAATGGCGAAACCGTCCGTGTCGTAGCTGAGCGTGACGGGCGTGTCGATGACTACCACGCCAGTCTTGCCGTTCACGCTCGTGACGGGCGGAATGACGCCCAGGGTGGGCGTTCCGACCGCGCCGGTGGAGATCATGTCGAAGTCCACTTCGTTCTGGCCCAGCACGGGGGAGAAGTACTTGACCCGGTTCTGAGCCACGCCCTGCACGGCTTCGATGATCTTGTACGTCCAGCCTGTGTAGGCGTTCTGAGCGTCGTCCACCCATCCGGGCTGGTCAACGAGCGGGGGCTCAACCGTGCCCAATGACGCCCTCCGCGGCGCTCAGTGTGAGCGTCACGGGGATCAGGCAGGTGCCGGGTGCTGCCCAGGTTGCGGTTTTGGTGCCGGTGAAGGCCGGCGTGATGGTGAGGGTGGTCGCCAGTTCCGTGCCTTCTGGGCGGACGCTGCGTCCGTAGGTGAGTGTGACTGTCTCCAGGCCTGCGGGGTAGCTCATGGTGTTCTCCTTGATCAGAACTGCTGGAGCTGGAGGGTGACATCCAGCGGGTGGGTCGCATGTCATGCGCGATGCTGACGATCTGCACGTCGTAGCTGACGCCGCGGTAGCGCACGGCCAGGGATGCCGCCAGCGCCAGGCTCTCCTGGGCGTTCCCGTGGAGGCTAGAGGCTTGCGGTTCGAGCGTCTTGTGCTCCGCCAAGACCATGCTCCCGAGTGACGCGAAGTCGTCGGACCGGGCCGTGCTTGCGCTGGGCCACCGGGCGTTTCTGTGCGGCGGCTGTGGATAACTCCAGCGCGGGGGCATGCCTCCCGTTCAGGATGCTGCGCATGTCACCGTCATCCGCTCTCCGCGATGCGATGCCCGCTGAGGCCACGCTTGCTGAACGGGTGCGTGCGCGTTTGCGGGCCGACGGGATCGACCCCACGCGGGACCCCGAGGCGGGGGAGCGGTTGGCCCGCGCGGAGGTGCGCCGACACAACGACGCGGCGCTCGCTCGCGGCGCAGCGACCCTCGACGATGAGGACGCGTCCGTCCGCGGTGTGCTCGCGACCGTCGCCGGCTACGGACCTCTCCAGCCCCTGCTCGACGACCCGGAGATAGAAGAGGTTTGGATCAACGCCCCCGATCGCGTGTTCGTCGCGCGCGAAGGTCGCTCTGAGCGGACCGGTGTGGTGCTCACCGAGGCGCAGGTTCGGGAACTTGTCGAGCGCATGCTGCACGCGACCGGGCGACGCGTCGACCTGAGTCAGCCGTTCGTCGATGCGTCGCTTCCCGATGGGAGCCGGTTGCACGTCGTGATCGGCGGGATCACCCGCAAGCACTGGGCCGTCAACATCCGCAAGTTCCTGCCGCGCTACCGCAGGCTGGCCCAGCTCGTCGCCACAGGCACGCTGCCGCCGCACGTGGCCGAACGGCTGAGCCGCGCGATGCGTCACGGCGACAGCATCCTCGTGTCGGGCGCGACACACGCAGGCAAGACGACGATGCTCGCGGCGCTGATCGCCGAATGCGCTCCCCAGCAGCGCATCATCACGGTCGAGGAGACGTTCGAGCTCGCGGTCGACGCGCACGACATCGTGGCGCTCCAGGGCCGCCAGCCGAGTCTCGAGGGAACGGGCGAGGTCACGCTGCGCCGGCTCGTGAAGGAAGCGCTCCGGATGCGGCCGGATCGCCTCATCATCGGGGAGGTGCGCGACGCGGAGGCGCTCGATCTGCTTCTCGCGCTCAACACGGGTGTGCCGGGTGCGGCGACCATCCACGCGAACTCGGCGCGCGACGCGCTCGTCAAGCTCGCCTCCTTGCCACTGCTGGCGGGACGCAACATCGATCGGGACTTCGTCGTGCCAGCCATCGCGTCCAGCATCGACCTCATCGTGCACTGCGCCCAGGATGTTCGGGGTGCGCGGCACGTCGTGGAGGTGATGCAGACGACCGGCGAGGTCATCGATGGTGTGGTCGAAGTCGTCCCCGTCTACGAGGTGGCCCGATGACGATCTTGCTCGGGGCACTTCTCGGCGCCGGAATCCTGCTCATGCTCGCACCGCGGTTGTGGCCCGTACGCGCCGCGGCCGATCGCCCGGTGTCGCGGCGATCTCGAAGTGCGGTGCTTCTGGCGCAAGCGGGCTTCGCGCACCTGCCCGTCAGCGTGCTGATTCTCGCCTCCGCCGCCGGCGCGGTTCTCGCCGCCGCCCTCGCCTGGCTGCTGACACAGGTGCCGGCGTTCGCTCTGCTCGCCGCGCTCGCGGGGGCGGCGGCGCCCGTGTTGTGGCTCCGCGGCCGTGCGCGCCGGCTCCTCAAGGTCCGGCGGGGACTCTGGCCCGACATCTGCGACCTGCTCATCGCATCGGTGCGGGCCGGTTTCGCGCTGCCGGATGCTCTCGCCTCGTTGCAGAGTTCGGCGCCGACGCCCCTGCGCCCCGCCTTCGCGGGTTTCGCGCGCGACCTCGCCGCATCCGGTCACTTCGAGACCAGCCTCGATCGCTTGAAGGTGGCGCTGTCCGATCCGGTGGCGGACCGCATCCTGGAGACCTTGCGGATGGCGCGCCAGGTGGGTGGAACCGAGCTGGTGCCCGTCCTGCGGTCATTGTCGAGCGCGGTACGGGCGGATGCGGCGGTGCGCGCCGAAGTGGACGCGCGGCAGTCGTGGGTGCGGGGCGCGGCGGTACTGGGGCTGGTCGCACCGTGGGTGATCCTCGTGCTGCTCGCGCTCCGCCCGGAAGGATCCGCCGCGTACTCGAGCCCCGAGGGCGTCGTGCTGATCGTCGTCGGCGCGCTTGTCTCTGTCACCGCGTTCCGGATGATGCTGGCGGTCGGGCGACTGCCTGAGCCGCGGAGGTGGTTCGGATGACCCCTGCCGGCCTCACGCAGCTCGCGCTCGCGGTGCTTCTCGGCGGAGCGCTGGGTGCCGGAATCTCCCTGATCCTCTGGGCGACGCCGCGGTGGCGCGCGGTCTCGCTCGGGCGCCGCATCGCACCGTACCTGCGCGACGTCGCCGATCCGCGCGGATTGACGCCGCTCCACGCGCCCGTGCGCGACGCAGGGGAGAAGCTGGTGCGCCGGCTGGGAGCTCGCGTGGGTGGCGCGGCCGATCTCGAGGTACGGCTCCGCCGCGCGGGTTGGGGGATGGATGCGGCTGCCTTCCGCGCGCGCCAGCTCACTTGGGCGATCGTCGGGCTCGTCGTCGGCGCAGTCCTCGTCGTGGTGCTCGTCGTCGCGGGTTCCTTCGCCCCCGCGGTCGGGGTCCTCCCGCTGCTGGGAGCCGCCGCCGGAGCGATCGGCTACGACCTGCGTCTCGGCGCGGCCGTCCGGGCGCGTGCGGCGCGGGCAGCGGAGGAGCTGCCCACCATCCTGGAGTTCCTCGCCCTGTGTCTGGCCGCCGGAGAGAGCGCGTTCGACGCGATCCGACGCGTCTCAGCGGTCGGCTCCGGCGAGATCGTGACGGAGTTGCGCCGCGCGGTGCTGGATGTCGGCACGGGGTCCTCGCTGAGCGACGCACTCGCCTCCGTCGGGCGCGCGATCGACACACCTGCCGTCGCCCGCAGCATCGACCAGATCGTCGCGGCCATCGACCGCGGGGCGCCGCTCGCGCAGGTTCTGCAGGCTCAGGCGGCCGACGCGCGCGAGGACGCCAAGCGCGTGCTCATCGAGAAGGCCGGCCGCAAAGAGATCTACATGCTGTTGCCGCTCGTGTTCCTCATCCTGCCGCTCAGCGTGCTCATCGCTGTGTTCCCCGGCATCGTCCTGCTGAGGCTGGGGTTGTCATGACCCCGTCCGGCCCCTCGTGCTCATGAAGGAGGGCACCATGTTCGACCGATCACCCATACGTCGCCTGAGGACCGCGTGGGGAAACCTCCTCGCCGACGAACGCGGTGACGTGCCCGGCTGGGTTCTGATCACGTTGATGACCGCGGGCTTGGTCGTCGTGATCTGGGCGCTGGCCGGTCCGGCGCTCGCGGATCTGTTCACCCAGGCGATCGACCGCGTCAGCGGGTTCTGAGCGATGGCCGACCGGCATCCGCTGCTCGACGACGAAGGCTCCGCCCCCGTCGAGTTCGTGCTGGTCGGCGCCGTTCTGACCTTCCTCACCCTCGCCGTGTTGCAGCTGGGCTTCGCCGTCTACATCCGCAATGTCGTGCACGATGCCGCGGTCGAGGGGGCGTATCACGCCGCACTCGCCGATACGAGCCTCGCGGATGGGGTCGCGCGCACCGAAGACGTCGTCTCTCGGGTCGTGGGGGATGCCTATCCCGTCGACGTCCAGGCGGCGCAAACCGAGCGCTTCGGCTACCCCGCGACGGAGATCACGGTGCGGGCCACGTTGCCGGTCGCGGGTCTGTGGGGCGTGCCCGAGGCATTGGAGGTGACCGCTCATGCCCCGAGCGAGACTCTCGATTGAACCTGTGTCGGCGGTCGCTGACGACGAGGGGAACGCTTCGCTCGAGTTCATCGTGGCCGGCCTCATCCTGCTCGCACCGCTCGTCTACCTGATGGTCGCGCTCGGAGCGATCCAGTCGCAGGCGCTGGGTGTGGAGGCGGCGGCCCGTCACGTCGCTCGCGCGGTTTCCACCGCGGCGAACGCGGAGGATGCGGCCGCCCGCGCCGACCTGGTTCTGGCGGCGGTCGCGGAGGAGTACGGCATCGATCCGGATGCGGTCGTGTTGCGCTGGGAATGCGCGCCCGCCGGCGTCGAATGCCCGTCCGCGGGCGCGACCCTGCTCCTGAACGTCAGCACGGATGTCGCCCTTCCCCTGGTCCCGCCGGTGCTCGGCCTCGACCAGGTCGCATCCGTTCCGGTCGAGGCGAGCGCTGCGCAGAAAGTGTCGCGGCTCTGGGGGACGAGCCAGTGACGCGCCTGAGAAGCGACGACGAGGGCAGCATCCTGCCCCTCGTGATCGGTTACGCCGTGCTCGCGCTCGCCGCGATCTTTGTGTGCGTCTCGGCGACGAGCCTGTACCTCGCGCAGAAACGGCTGGACGGTGTGGCGGATGCGGCAGCCCTCGCCGGTGCGGACGGCTTCACGCTGTCGGTCGTCGAGGGTGCTCCGCGCGCCGAGCTGAGTGTGGACGGCGTGCGGGAGCAGGCGGAGGCGCTGGTGGCGTTCTCGGGTGACGCGACGCTCGTGTCGGCGACGACGCCCGACGGCGTCTCGGCGCAGGTGACGGTCGCGGGAGTGTGGCACCCGCCGCTCGTGTCGATGTTCGTTCCGGAGGGCGTCGCGCTCGAGGCGACCGCCACCAGTAGGACGGCGCTGCGGTAGGGCTCGCGTCAGCCTTCTCCGCCCCAGTGCTGCGGGGTCAACGAGCTCTTCTCGCTCAGTGACAGGAGCACGGTGTTGGCGGTGGTGAGGGCGCTGATCCTGGATGCGCTCCGGCGTTGGATGATCTTGCTCGTCGCGGCTGCCGCCGGGCCCGCGGCCAGTGCGGCCGGAGCGAAGACGACTGCTGCCCCGCGCAGCACTGCCCGCGCCACCCCCGCTCCCGACCAGGTCAGGATGCGGGACTTCCACCTTTGCTTCGTCAGCGCGCTCTGCAGTTCTTTCGCCGAATCCGCCAGTGTCGTCGACGCCGCGTCTCTGAAGGCGGCGAGAAAGCTCAGGTAGTCCATCTCGACGGACTCGATCGCGCGAACGTCCGACGACAGCGTTGTCAGCGCATCACGGACCGTCGTCCAGATCTCGTCGTGCTGTCGAAGCTCGACGAGGTCCGGGAAAGAAACGCGGGCGAGCTCCGGCATCGGCAAGACGAAGCCCTGCGTCAGTTCCGCGGGCGCGGCATCCGCTGCGCGCACGGAGGCCGCGCCCAGGAGGGCGGCCGTCGCGAGCTCGAAGTGCCGCGCGGTCGTGCGCGCGGTCGTGATCGGTTGCGCGTCGAGCGCGCCGCAGAAGCGATAGAAGTGAATGGCGTCGCCCAGTTCACGCATGGAGAGTGAGCCGTAACGCGAGAGCACTTCCGTCGCGAGCTGAGGAGTCACGCCGAGATCGAGATCCCGCTCGACGGATGTGAGGAGTTCCCCGTCGGTGTACGAATCCTGCAACTGGAAATCGGACGCGCCGAGTTCGTTCTGAAGGATCGCCCGTGTCGCGGGATCAGCGGCCATGAAACCGAACGAGCCGTCTCGAATGTCGCGCGACACGATCTGGTTCTCGAGATAATGACTGTCCGCTGTCGGGACGGGTTCCAGCAGACCGAGACGTATCGCCGCAGCCAACGGACGAATGTGCGAGATCGCCGCCTCGAGCTCGGATCGCCCGCGTGCCGCCGAGGCGGAAGGGTTTCTGAAACCCATCGCCTTCTCGAAAGCGAGACGAGCCCCCCAGTCGAGCAACAGGTCGGGAACGTAGGAGCGATCGCACAGCAGGACCTGTTGCTTCACCTCGGCGATGGTCGCGGTAGACGCCCTGCGCCCGCCGTTCAGGATGACGGTATCGGCGGCGAACGGTCGGCTGCCTGCCGTCGAATCACCGCGGCGGTTCTCGAGCGCGCGGGCGGCTTCCTCGAGCGACTCGGCCAGCACCGTCAGCTGCGACAGCGGGATGTGGGCGGGAAGCTCGAAGGACGGCGACTCCAGATGAATGCCGCCGAAGAAGTCCTCGACGATCTGGATCGAGTTCGTGGGTCGCATCTCAGCCCGCGTCGGGGGAGGTGAGCGCGGCGATCGTGCCGGGCTCGAGCCATGACGGGCGTTGGTCGTCCGGGATCATCGGCGCCACGAACCTCACACGATCCGGTGCCCACCCCGGTGTCACGACGCTGCCGATCAGCGCGTAGCCCTGTGGATCGATGAGCCGGAGCGCCTTCGTGGTGCCGGCGGGGCACACCACCATCGGCTGTTCGCCCGCATCCACATCCGTGCCGAGCACCTGCCGCTCGATGAATCCCGCGTCCGTCGCCAGGAGATACTCGACCGGTCCGCCTTCGATCAGCACATGGATGTCGTCGGATGCGAGCCGGTGCCAGTAGTTGACCGGGCGCTCGGCGTCGAGCAGGTAGTAGATCGAGTTGTGCGCGGCCAGCGTGTCCTCACCCTCGGTGACCGGCAGGTCGGAGCGGGAGCGCGGTGCCCACCATCCGGACTCCACGGGCAGCGGCTCGAGCTGTAGCGCGCGTCGCCAGTACTCGGCGCGGGAAGGGGCGTCGGGCGTCATCCCTCGAGGATGGCAGATGCCCGCGCGGCACGGGTCGCCGCTGTCAGCGACACGACGATCGTCGCGACGAACACGACCACCACGATGACGGCGAACACGACGGCTGTCACACCGCTGAGCAGGAGCGCGCCCGCGCTCGCCGCAGCGCTCGCCGCGAGACCCACCCAAGCCCAGCGCGCCGCGGCGCGGTGCCCCGCAGTCCAGGCGGCGGACGAGCGCAGCGTGGATCGGGTGCGGATGCCGGCGAGGCGGTTCTTGCCCAATATGCCACGGGCGGCGAGCTGGGTGAGCACGGCCGAGACGAGGAGGAGGGCGGGGAACACGATCACGCCGGTCATGCCCTCAGCCTAGCGAATTGTTCTACTAACATTGCGAACATGTTGTTCCGCGTCGATCACGCCTCCTCGGTGTCGCTCTCCGACCAGATCGCCCTGCAAGTGCGGGCCGGCATCGTCTCGGGCGAGCTGACACCGGGGGAGCGCCTGCCCGCGGCACGTGACCTGGCGACCGCCCTGCACGTGAACATGCACACGGTGCTCCGTGCGTACGGGCGCCTCCGCGAGGAGGGGATCATCGAGATGCGTCAGGGCCGCGGTGCGTGGGTGCGCCCGGAGGCGAACCAGGCACTCGTGCGGATCACCGAGCTCGCCGGGCAGCTCGCCGCAGAGGCGCGCAAGATCGGTCTGAGCCCGCAGGAGATCCTCCGGCTCATGGAGTCGTCATGACGGCGCGGCTTCGCTGGACGGTCGCGCTCACCGCGATGTGGATCCCCGCGGTGGCGATCGCCGCCACGGGTCTCCTGTGGCGCGACGTGCTGCCCGAGCGCGTCGCCTCGCACTGGTCCGACCTGGGTGCGGCCGACGGCGACGCGCCCACTGTCGTCGTGCTCGTCGTCGCACTCATCGTTGCGGCCGGCGCCGCGATCGCCGCCACCGTGATCGTGACCATCGGACGGCGGACCGCGCGCACCACGCACATGAGCATGTTCTGGCTCGGCGTGCCCGCCGCGCTCGCGGCCGCGTGCTGGCTCGTGCCCGCCTGGCTGACCCTGCGCGCGGGATCGGCCGAGGGTGCCGCGCTCGGCATCTGGATCGTCCCGCTGCTGCTCTGCATCCTGTACGGCGTCGTTCCCTATGCGCTGGCGCCGCGACCAGGGGCGACCGAGGCGCCGGCCGCGCAGACGATGCCTCTCGCACCGAGCGAGGTCGGCGCGTGGAGCCGCACCCTCACGGCGAACATCTTCGTCTACGCCACGATCGTGGTCGCGGCCATCACCGTCGTCGTCATGGTCCCGCTGGTGTCCTCAGGGTCGCTCGGCTCGGCCTGGTTCGCACCGGTCATCCTGCTCGGCGCCACCGTGATGCTCGCCTCCTTCATCCGCATCCGCGTGAGCGCGGATTGGCGCGGGCTGCGCGTCGTGTCGCTTCTGCTGCGCATTCCGCTGAAGCGCATCCCGCTGGACCGCATCCGCCGCGCTGAAGCCGCACACCTGACGCCCGGCGAGTGGGGAGGGTGGGGCTATCGCATCATGGCGGGTCGCTCCGCGCTGGTGCTGCGCAGCGGTCCGGGGCTCGTCGTCACGAGCACGGACGGCACGCAGTTCGCGATCAGTCTCGCGGATGCCGAGAGCCCCGCACGACTGCTCAACACGCTGCGCGGGCAGGAGGCCGGAGTGGATTCATCGGCGTAGTCCGGTCGCCGCACCGTTCATGGCTTGACCCCGCCGCAACGTCATAGTCGTGACTGGGTGCATGACCGTCATACCCGTGGCCTACCTGGCCTCCACTTTCCTCTCCCTGCTCGGAAACTCGATCGCCGCCGTCGCTCTGCCGCTCATCGTGCTGCAGGTCACCGGCAGCGTCCTCGGTGCGGGTGCCGTCGCCGCAGCCACCGCGGTTCCCGCCATCCTCGCCGGACTGTTCGCGGGCGTGATCATCGACCGCGTCAACCGGCGCACCGCCTCGATCGCCTCCGACGTCATCTCCGCGCTCGCCGTCGCAGCCCTCCCCGTGGTGGACCTCGTCTGGGGGCTGAACCTCGGATGGTTCGTGATCCTCGGGATCGTCGGTGCCCTCGGCGACGTGCCCGGCATGACGGCACGCGAGACGCTCCTGCCCGCGATCGTGCGCCACGGCCGGTGGAGCGCCGAACGTCTCATCGGGGTGCGGGAAGCGCTCGGAGCGATCGCGATCCTCCTCGGCCCCGCCCTCGCCGGCGTGCTGCTGGTGATGCTCGACGGTGCCGGCGTGCTGTGGGTGACGGCGGCCACTTCCTTCGCCGCCGCGCTCATCACCCTGTTGTTGCCGCGGCGAATCGGTGCGCTCGCCGACAGCGCGGTGTCGCACACGAACGGGTGGTCGCAGCTGCGGGAAGGATGGCGCGTGCTCGCGGGCAGTCGGTTCCTCGTCGTGACGACCTCGCTCAGCCTGCTCTCGGTGCTCGTGCTCGCCTCGATGCAGGCCCTGATTCTCCCGGTTTACTTCACCCTCGAGGGAGAACCCGGTCTCCTCGGCCTCGTGCTCTCCGCGCTCGCTGCCGGGATGCTGGTCGGCGGGGCCCTCTACGCCGTCGCGGGCACGCGCGGGTCGCGCCGGGGGTGGTTCCTCACCGGACTCCTCGGGAGCACGGCGGGGTTCGCGCTGATCGGCGCCCTGCCGTCGGTGTGGGTCGTGCTCGCGGGCGCCGCGGTCGTGGGCCTCGCCGCGGGCGTGTTCAACAGCCTCATCGGCGTGCTCATGATCGAGCGCATCCCGGAGGCGCTGCGCGGCCGCATCCTCGGCACGCAGAATGCGGTGCTGACAGCGGCGCCGCCCGTGGGGATCGTGCTCGCCGCCGTGCTCACCGAGTACGCGGGCGTCGACACGGCTGCCGTGCTGCTTGCGAGCGTGTGGCTGATCGCGCTCGTCGTCGGGATCGCCGCGAGGTCACTGCGTAGCCTGGAACCCGTGACCGACACGGATGCGGGGTGAGCCGCCATGCGCAGCGGTGAACTCGCGCGCCTCGCCGGCGTCACGGTGCGCGCCCTGCGGCATTACCACCAGGAAGGCGTCCTTCCCGAGCCCGAGCGCGGGAGCAACGGCTACCGCGAGTATCGCGTGAGCGATCTGGTGCGGGTGCTGCGCATCCGTCGTCTGTCGGCGGTCGGCGTCCCGCTCGACGAGATGACCGCGCTGCTCGACGGGGAGACGGCGGATGCGGGTGCCCTCCTCGACTCTCTCGACGCGGAGCTCGCGGCGCAGATCGATCGGCTGGCGGCACAGCGTTCGCTGATCGCGCGGCTGCGCGCGACCGACGCGGCGCCCGACGTTCCCCCCGAGCTCGCCCCTCATCTCGCGGTGCTCGCCGCGGCCGGTGGCCCCGCCGACCTGGCGAACATGGATCGCGATCAGTCCGTGCTCCTCGCCCACCTGGCGGGAGAGGAAGGGATGCCGCGACTCACGCGCCTCTATGAGATCCTCAGCACCCCCGCCCTCAGCCCGCTCATCGCCGAGATCTCGGCACGCTTCGCCGAGATCGACACCGACACCGCATCCGCCGAGATCGACGGGTTCATCGAGACCGTGGTGACAGCTTTCGGTCCGATCGTCGCCGAGGTGACGGATGCCGGCGGCGCCGTCGATCTGGGGCCGGGGGCCGGATTGATCGACGACCTCGTCCGCATCCAGTTCACGCCCGCGCAGCGTCGCGTGCTGCGCGAGATCGAACGCCGCCTGTCCTGACCCTGCCGGCGGCGCCTCGTCCACGCCCGCGGCCGCTCATTCAACCCACCGTCCTGGCCGCGAGACTGCATTTCGAGCACGAGATCACTGTGTTTACCCGTGATCTCGTGACGAAAATGCAGTCTCGCGGGGAAGGGGGATGTGAGGCGCGGGGAAGGGGGAGGTGAGGTGCGGGGAAGGGGGGTGAGGCGCGGGGAGGGGAAGGGGGGAGCCTCGGGGCGCTACACCAACCGCCGGAGGAGGAGAACGCCGTCGTCGATCGTGGACGCGGTGCCGTCGGGGGTTGTGACGGGGCGCGGGCGGGTCTCAGCGACGACGGTCTCCCACGCCGACGCATCCAGGGCCAGCGCGGCGAGCTCTTCGTGCAGGTCGGGGAAGTCGGCGTGCTGCGCATCGGCGTGCGACCACGGCGGGACGGACGCGTGCGACACCACGAGCAGGTGACCGCCCGACGCGACGCGGGATGCGGCGGCGCGCAGGATGTCGATGCGGTCCAGCGTTACGGGGGAGTGCAGGAACGACGCGGTCACGAGATCGAAGGAGCCCTCCGGAATCCCGTCCGGAAGCTCCGCCCGCACGAAGCGTGCGCGCTCGCCGAGGTCGGCGCTCGCCGCCGCCGCGGTGGCCCGAGCGATGGCCGTCGCGCTGATGTCCACTCCAGTGACCTTCCAGCCCTGCTCCGCGAGCCACAGGGCGTCGCCTCCCTCGCCGCAGCCCAGATCGAGCGCCGTGCCCGGCGACAGGGATGCCGCCACATCGGCGACTGTGTGATTGACGCGGCCCGACCACATCCGCTCGCCTCCCGCGTACCGGCCTTCCCAGTACACGGCGGGTGCCGCCAGGCGGTCAAGATCCTCCTCGACGAGCGCGGCATTCACCCCCGCGCCCACGAAGGATGCGGTGCCCATCGACAGCGGCACGTTCGCGCTCGGGTCGACGACGTTGCCGGCGGCCCAGATGCGCGGGTGACTCGTGCGCCCGAGACGGTCGACCTGGATCATCGCGCCCATCGGGCCCTCCGTGCGCACGAGGCCGAGACCGTCGAGGAAGCCGTCCTGCGGAACAGGGCGACCCGCGGTGAAGATCGCCGACACGGCGACCTCGCGCCCGTCGGCGGTGCGCACCGCGTCGATCCGGTCACCCTCACCGCGCACCTCGATCACCGGAGAGCTCACCAGCCGCACTCCGCGGGCGAGCAGACGGTGGCGGAGCCCGGGATCGAGCTCGCCGAGGCCCGCGGTGAAGACCACGACGTCGTCGCTCCACTGCGTCAGCAGCTGCGCCTGGTGTGCGCCGAGCGGCGAGGTCGTCAGCACACCGATGGTCTCACCGCGCACCTCCCAGCCGTGGCAGTAGGGGCAGTGGAGCACCGTCCGGCCCCACCGTTCGGCGAGACCAGGGATGTCGGGAAGCTCGTCGCTCAGTCCCGTGGCCACGATGAGCGCGCGTGCGCGGTGCGTGACGCCGTCGGTGAGCGTGACGGTGACGCCGTCGTCGTCGGCGTCGAGGTGCGACACGGTTCCGTCGACGAACCGGCCTCCGTACCCCTCCACCTCGGCGCGGCCGCGCGCGCGCAGCTCGCCCGGCGCCAGCCCTTCGTGGCCGAGCACCCCGTGCATGTGCTCGGCGAAGCGGTTGCGGCCCGACCCGGCGTCGACGACCGTGACGGTGCGGCGGGCGCGCACGAGCATGAGGGCTGCGGAGAGGCCGGCGGGGCCGGCGCCGACGACGAGGACGTCCGTGGAGTTCTGCATGAGCCCATCACACGGCTACTCTGCAACTATGGCAAGTGAACTTGCAGAAACAGCAAGCCCCTCCGTCCGAGCCGAACTCGAGGACCTCGGGATGCGGTTGCGCACCGTCCGCCGCGCGAAGGGCTGGACGCTCGACGACCTCGCTGCGCGCGCGGGACTCTCCTCGAGCACGCTCTCACGGCTCGAGTCGGGCAAGCGCCAGGCGAGTCTCGAGTTGCTGCTGCCGCTCGTGCGTGAGCTCGGCATCCGCATCGACGACCTGCTGCAGCCGCGCGACCAGGACCCCCGCGTGCGGCGCACCCTCATCCATCGCGAAGGCCACCTCGTCCTCCCGCTCGCACCGGAGGGGTCGCCGACGAACGCGTACAAGATCACGTACCTCCCGGGTCCTGAACCCGAGCAGCGGGTGCACGACGGGTTCGCTTGGTTCTACGTGCTCTCGGGGCGCCTGCGCCTGCGTCTCGGGGAGCAGGACCTCGTGCTCGTGCGCGGTGAAGCGGCCGAGTTCGATACCCGCACGCCGCACGCGATGTCCGCCGCGGGCGGCAAGCCCGTGCAGCTGATCAGCATCTTCCACGGCGACGGCGACCGCATCCACACACACTCCGAGTCCGTATGACCCGGCCGCGCATTCAGTGCTCGCTGAGCGCGGACTCCTGAGGCACGGCGGCTTCGGCGAGCCGTGGCGATCCGCCGATGAACCAGTACACCAGACCCACGAGCACGGCGCCGCCGAACAGGTTACCGAGTCCGACCCACAGCAGGTTCGTGCCGAAGTGTCCCCAGGTGGCGTCCGGTACGCCGGTGGCGAGACCGATCGTGTAGGTCGTCATGTTCGCGACGACGTGCTCGAACCCCGAGGTGATGAAGGCGAGGATGGCGCAGAAGATCACGGCGAGCTTCGCGCCGTCGGAGCTGAGCCGGGCGCACATCCAGATCGCCAGGCAGACGAGCAGATTACAGAGCGCCCCGCGGACGAAGAGCTCCACCGGGCCCTCGTGCGCCTTCGCCGCCAGCATGTCCGCGAGCATCGTGCCGGCCGCCGCGTTGCTGTGCAGCACACCCGAGGTCGCCACGAGTACACCGAAGACGACCGAGCCGGCCAGGTTGGCGCCGAAGGTGGCGAACAGCGCACCGATCGCCGGGCCGGGACGTATGGCACGCAGGTAGGTGCCCTGCGCGAGCGTCATCATCGAGGAGGTCACGAGCTCGCCGCCCGCGAACACGACCAGCGTCAGCGCCACGCCGAACACGAGCCCGCTGACGAACTTGCCCCAACCGCTTCCGGCGGCCGTCAGCGGCCCCGCGGCGCTGACCATCAGCACGACTCCGACGCCGATGTAGGCACCGGCCATCATCCCCGACGCGAGAAAGCGCCCGGGATGCCGCAGGCCGTGCACCTTGTGCTCCGCCGCCGGTGCCTGCACGTCGACGAGCGCGCGTTCGATAGTCAGCATGTCCGATCGGACGCGAGTGGTGGGCGCGTCCGCCTCCTGCGTCGATCGTCCTCCGGATGCGGGCGCGAGCCGCGCCCGGTCAGCCGTGCATAAACCGGATCAGAGCCCGAGCGCGGCGAGGAACGCGTTGCGGAAGGTCCCGCCCGGATCCAGCCGCTCCCGCAGCGCGACCGCGTCGTCGAAACGCGGGTATCGCGCGCGGATGTCGGCGGCCGCCATCGTGAACACCTTGCCCCAGTGGGGGCGGGCGGCGTACGGGGCCAGAGCGTCTTCGACGCGGGGGAGCAGGGCGCGCACAGCGTCTTCATCACGCCGCCAGGTGAAATGCAGTCCGACCGAGTCGCGACCGTACGCGCCGCTGAGCCACAGGTCGTCGGCGGCGATGGTGCGCACTTCGTTGACGAGGAGCAGCGGGACGAACTGCGGCGACAGCCCCCGCAGCGCCCTGATGGCGGCGGGGGCGTCACGGCGGTCGACGAAGTACTCGCTCTGCAGCTCGTCGCCCTGCGACGGCGTGAAGCCGAGACGGAAGTGCGGCAGGCGCTCGAGCCACGGGCCCGCCACTGCGCCCTGCGCGGTGCAGTTCTCGGCGGAGACGCCCGGCAGCGGATGACGGGCTTCGGATGCGGGCGCGGCCCCCAGCACGGACGCCGGGGCAGGAGCATCGCCCACGCGTGCCTTGAGCCAAAGCTGATCGGCGACGTCGGGGTCCGACCAGGTGCTGAACAGGCTCACGCTGTGGCCGAGCGAGGTCACCGCCGCAAGATCGGCCACCGCCGCATCCCACGGCACGCGCTCATAGACGGTCTGGGCGATGTCGTAGGTCGGCTCGATGTCGAGCTCGACGTCCAGCACCACACCGAGCGCCCCCAGCGACACCACGGCGCCCGGGAACTCGGGGTCGCCGCGCCGGAACCACCTGATGGTGCCGTCGGCGAGCAGCAGTTCCACGCCGGCGACGGAGCCGGCGAGCGACCGGTTGCGGTCGCCCGACCCGTGCGTTCCGGTCGCGATCGCCCCGGCGACCGAGATGTGCGGCAGGGACGCGAGGTTTCCGAGCGCCCAGCCCTCGGCCTGCAGACGTTCGGCGACGTCTCCGTAGCGCAGTCCGGCGGACACCCGCGCGACACGGGTCGCCGGATCGATCTCGACCCGTGCCGGCAGTGCCGCCGTGGACAGCAGGATGCCGGGGGTGTCGGCGATCGCCGAGAACGAGTGCCGGGTGCCCAGCGCGCGCACCGCATCCGCATCCCGTACCGTGCGGGACGCCTCCTCGCGGGTCGTCGGCGCAACGAGCGTGCCCTGGTAGGTCAGATTTCCGGCCCAGTTCTGCAGCGCCATCAGCTCTCCTCGCGTCGTCGCGGCACGAAGCGGGGCACCCACCGGATGAACGCCGCCGCGCCCAGCAATCCCACCACGCCCATCGCGCCGGTCGCGACCGACAGCGACGCGAGGGCCGTGAGGGCGGTGAGCAGAAGCGGAGCGACGGCGCCGCCCGCATCCGTGAGGGTGCGCCAGGAGCCGAGGAACGCGGCGGGCTCGTTCTTCGGCGCCACGTCCGCGCCGAGGGTGAGCAGGATGCCGCTGGAGAGTCCGTTTCCGACGCCGAGCACGGCGGCGAACATCGCGAACCACATGGTCGCCGAACTCAGGTCGTGCGTGAGTGACAGCGCGAGGAAGCCGGTGCCCATGAGGATCATGGCGGGAAGAGCAGCCCAGAGCCGGCCGAAGCGATCCATCACCTGGCCGCTCGCATAGAAGAGCGCGAAGTCGATCGCTCCCGAGACGCCCACGACGAGGGCGATGGTGGGGGCGTCGAGACCCAGGGAGAGACCCCACAGCGGCAGTACGACCTGACGCGCGGACCGCACGGCCGACAGGGATGCCGCGGCGACGCCGAGACGGGAGAGCACCCGCCGGTGCTGCCACATCGTGCGGAACACTCCCGCCCGCTCATCGACGGGGATCGATCCGGTCACCGGCTCCCCGCTGTCGTCCTCGGATGCGGGCGCCCGGTCGGGGGCTTCCGCGGTCTTCTCGGGGTCGGGTCCCAGCAGCACCAGCAGCACGGTCGCAACCAGGCAGGCGATGAAGAACCAGACGGCCGACAGCTCGTCGCCGACGGCGATCAGGAGGCCCGCTGCGACGAAGGGTCCGACGAACGTGCCGAAGCGGAACGAGCCGCCGAGCAGCGACAGCGCGCGCGCTCGGAACGCGAGGGGAACCCGCGTCGTCATGAACGAATGGCGGGCCAGACCGAACGCGGCCGCGCAGAAGCCGATCACGAACACGGAGACGGCCAGGACGGCCGTGTTCGGTGAGAGCAGCATCGCCACGGAACCGGCGATCGCGAGGATGCCCCCGATCGCCATCGTGAGGCGCTCTCCGAGCCGCGCCACCGACCAGCCCGCCGGGATGTTGCCGCACAACTGCCCCACGACGAGGAACGAAGCGATGAACGCGGCCTCCGCGACGTCCGCTCCGCGCTCCGCCGCGAGGATGGGGATGAGGGGGATCATCGCCCCTTCGCCGAGGGCGAAGAGGATCGTGGGGCCGTAGATCATCGGCGCGAACCGCCAGAGCAGAGAGCTGACGCGGTCGGACACGTGCATCCACGATACTCTGGGGTGCCATGCTCGAATTCGATCCGTCAGCCGACATCCAGGCCCTCCGCTCCACCTTCAGCGACATCAAAGCCGTCGTCGACGTCGACGCCCTCCGGGCAGAGATCGATCGGCTCTCCGAGGAGGCCGGCGCCCCCGACCTCTGGGACGACGTCGAGAAGGCGCAGAAGGTCACCAGCGCCCTGAGCCACCGCCAGGCCGAACTCAAGCGCGTCACCGAGGTCGAGCAGCGTCTCGACGACCTCGACGTGCTCGTCGAGCTCGCCAACGAGATGGACGACGAGGACTCCGCCGAGGAGGCGCGTCGCGAGATCGCCGAGCTCGAGGACGTCGTCGGTCAGCTCGAGGTGCAGACCCTCCTCGACGGCGAGTACGACTCCCGGTCGGCCGTGGTCACCATCCGCTCCGGCGCGGGCGGCGACGACGCCACCGACTTCGCCGAGATGCTCATGCGCATGTATCTGCGCTGGGCCGAGCGGCACAAGTACCCCGTGAAGGTCATGGACACCTCCTACGCCGAGGGCGCGGGCATCAAGTCCGCGACCTTCGAGGTCGACGCCCCGTACGCCTACGGAACCCTCTCCGTCGAGGCCGGCACCCACCGTCTGGCCCGTATCAGCCCGTTCGGCTCCGCCGACAAGCGGCAGACGAGCTTCGCCGCCGTCGAGGTCATCCCCGTCATGGAGGAGGCGCAGGAGGTCGAGGTCCCCGAGAACGACATCCGCGTCGACGTCTTCCGCTCCTCGGGCCCGGGGGGCCAGTCGGTCAACACGACCGACTCGGCGGTGCGCATCACGCACATCCCCACCGGCATCGTCGTCTCGATGCAGAACGAGAAGTCCCAGATCCAGAACCGCGCCGCCGCCATGCGCGTGCTGCAGACGCGCCTCATGCTGCTGCAGCGCGAAGAGGAGGCTGCGAAGAAGAAGGAGCTCGCCGGCACCATCACCGCGAGCTGGGGCGATCAGATGCGCTCCTACTTCCTCTACGGCCAGCAGCTGGTGAAGGATCTGCGCACGGGGCACGAGGTGGGCAACCCCGCCACCGTGTTCGACGGCGACCTCGACGGCTTCATCGCGGCCGGCATCCGCTGGCGCAAGCGCAAAGACGAGGACTGATCCGGCGCGCCGGGTGTCGCGCCCGACATCCGTAGAAAGCGCGCTTAGGCTGTCACAGCCATGATCCGGTTCGAGAACGTCACCAAGCGGTATCGCGGCACCTCCCGACCTGCGCTGCAGAGCGTGGACTTCGAGGTGCAACGCGGAGAGTTCGTCTTTCTTGTGGGGGCATCCGGCTCCGGCAAGTCGTCCTGTCTGCGCCTCATCCTGCGCGAGGACTCGCCCAGCGAGGGCCGTGTCATCGTGCTCGGTCGCGACCTGCGCTCGGTGCCCAACCGCAAGGTCCCCTACTTCCGCCGTCAGATCGGCGCCGTCTTCCAGGACTTCCGGCTCCTGCCGACCAAGACGGTCTTCCAGAACGTCGCCTTCACGCTGCAGGTGATCGGATCCTCCCGTGGGTTCATCCAGCAGGCGGTGCCCGAGGCGCTCGCACTCGTCGGTCTCGACGGCAAGGAGAAGCGCCTGCCGCACGAGCTGTCCGGTGGTGAGCAGCAGCGCGTCGCGATCGCGCGCGCGCTCGTCAACCGTCCGCAGATCCTCCTCGCCGACGAGCCCACCGGAAACCTCGACCCCGCGACGTCGGTCGACATCATGCAGCTGCTCGCGCGCATCAACGCCGGAGGGACCACGGTCGTCATGGCGACGCACGAGGCGGGCTTCGTCGATCAGATGCAGCGCCGCGTCATCGAACTGAGGGGCGGGGAGATCGTGCGCGACGAGCGCCACGGCGGGTACGGCGACACCTCCGCCATCCCGCGCCTCGCGCCCGAGGTCGAGAAGGGGGCGGCAGCTGTCGCCGCTCTCACGGCCGTGCTCGACGTGCACCGCGAGATCTCCGAGACCGGTCAGATCGCGCCCGTGACATTGGATGCGGCCGTGGCCGCCACCGAGCAGGCCGCGCGCGCCGAACCGGCGCACGCGGCTGCGGTGGCCGAGGCGAAAGCGGCGGAAGCACTGGCGGCTCGCCTGGCCGAGGAAGAGCGTGTGAAGCGCCCCGATGCCGACCTGCCCGCAGAACTGGGACTCGCCGACCGACTCGGTCTGGGTACGTCCGACGACGAGGTGGGACCCACACGATGAGATTCGGACTGATCATGGGGGAGGCCCTCAGTGGCCTCCGTCGGAACGCATCGATGGTGATCTCCGTCGTGCTCGTGACCTTCGTGTCGCTGACCTTCGTGGGCGCCGCCGTGCTCATGCAGATGCAGATCGGCAAGATGAAGGATTTCTGGGTGGATCGCGCCCAGGTCGCCGTCTACATGTGCACCAGCGTCTCCACGGCCGGCACCTGCTCGGACGGCGTCGCCACCCAGGACGAGATCGACCAGGTCACCGCGGAGCTCAACGGGCCCGCCCTGTCGCCGCTCATCAAGGAGTTCACCTTCGAGACCAACGAGCAGGTCTACGAGAAGGCGATCCAGCAGCTGGGCTCCGAGTACGAGAACATCGTCACGCCCGACCAGTTCAACGCGACGTTCTCGATCAACCTCGTCGACCAATCGCAGTCGGATGTGATCGCCGAGGCGTTCGGAGGCAGCAAGGGCGTCGAAGAGGTCAAGGACCAGATGCAGTACCTGGAGCCGCTGTTCTCGGCCCTGACGATCGCGACGTACATCGCGGTCGGGATCGCCGGCCTCATGCTGGTGGCCGCCGTGCTGCTGATCGCGACCACCATCCGGTTGTCGGCGTTCGCGAGACGCAAAGAGCTCGGGATCATGCGTCTCGTGGGCGCCTCGAACAGGTTCATCCAGACACCCTTCATCCTCGAGGGCGTGTTCGCCGCTCTGATCGGTTCGGCGCTCGCAAGCGTCGGGGTGTGGGCGACGGTGGAGTTCGGGATCAACGGATACCTGCGCGAACGCGTCGGATTCGTCACCACCTGGGTGGGCTACTCCGATCTCGCCCTCGTGATCCCGGTCATCGTCGTGATCGGCGTTCTGCTGGCAGCGCTGTCGGCCGGGTTCGCCATACGCCGGTGGTTGCGCGCCTGATACGGAAGGCGCCGGGCTTGCTAGACTGATGGGCTGCCGCGCGCCGTGCGGTCGCACGAAGGAGAGAGCATGCCCAGGGAACGCGGAGAGAAGGTCGTCGCGACCAACCGCCGCGCGCGCCACGACTACACCGTCGAGAAGACGTACGAGGCCGGCCTCGTGCTCACCGGCACTGAGGTGAAGTCACTGCGCCAGGGGCGCGCCAACCTCACCGACGGCTACGCCTACATCCAGGGCGGAGAGGCGTTCCTCGACGCCGTCCACATCCCCGAGTACTCGCAGGGGCACTGGACCAACCACGCCGCCAAGCGCACGCGCAAGCTTCTCCTGCACAAGGAGGAGATCGTGAAGCTCTCGCACGCCGTCTCGGCGGGCGGCTACACACTCGTACCGCTGCGCCTGTACTTCTCCGACGGGCGCGCGAAGATCGAGCTCGGTGTCGCGAAGGGCAAGCGGGAGTACGACAAGCGTCAGACTCTGCGAGAACGACAGGACACCCGCGAGGCGGAGCGCGCGATGCGCTTGCGCAACCGCGTCGGGGAGTGATCGCACGATGGGTCCGCGCCGCGCGCAGTTAGGCGGCGTCGCCCGATGACCCGTCCGAACCTGCTCTTCCAGATCACCGCGCTTCCTCCGTGGCGTCGCAGCACCGTGGTGGCAGCGATTCTGCTGCTGGGCTTCGTTCTCGCCTCGGCGTTCGCGCTCGGTCAGGCGGGGGAGCAGCCGACGTCCTGGTGGTGGCCGGCGGCGGGCGCCGGTGCCGCCGCGGCGCTCAGCGCCGCGCCCCGCTACGTCCCGCTCGTCATCCTCGTCGCATCACTGCTCACGGCGACCGCATCCGCCCTCGCCGGACGCCCGCCACTCGTCGTCATGGCTATCACGGTGGGAACGGCGGCTGAGATCGGCGTCATGGTCGCGGGCCTCACGCCGAAGGGCGCGGCCCCGCGTCTGTCATCGACACGGGACGTCGGCCGCTTCATCCTGACGTCGGTCGCTGCCGCGGCTTCGCTGGCGCTGATCGTGGCGGGCGCAGCTGCGGCGGCCGGCGGCGACTTCGTGGCACGGTTCGTGGGGACCGGAGCATCCCACCTCTCCGCGCTCCTGCTCATCGTGCCCCTCGTGCTCATCGACCGTTCGAGCCAGCGTGTCGGGCCGTGGTGGCACGCCGTCACGCTCACCGCGGCGATCGCCTTCCTCGTGGCTGTCGCGTTCGGTCCCTTCGCCTCGGCGCCCCTGTCGTTCCTGCCGGTGCCGCTGCTGGCGTGGGCAGCGTTCTCGCAGACCATGTTCGTGGCGGTCGGGCAGGTGCTCGTGGCGGTATCGCTGGCGAGCGGCCTGACACTCGCCGGGTTCGGGCCGTTCGCCAACACGGAGGGGCTCCTGCCGACCAGCACTCTGCTGCAGGTCTACGCGGTGGCCATCGCCATCACGTGCCTGGTCATCGCGACGCAGCGCGCGGAACGCAGAGAGCTCGAGGATCGGCAGGATGCTCTGCTCCGGCTGCTGCGAGATGCGTTCGCGCGCTCGCGCACCGGCTTCCTCGTCGCACAGGTGCGGGAGTCGCGCAGGCTCCGTGTGCTCGAGGCGAACGATGTGGCCGCGGAGCTGTTCAATGGACAGCTTGTGCACGCCGACGGCGCCTGGCGTGTGCTCGACGACACTCCGCTTCGCCGCATCCTGGGTGATGCCGGCGACCAGGAGCGCTCGCACGAGAACGACGAACTGGGCGAGGATGCGGTACCGGCGCGATTCTGGGTCGATCCGATCATGCGGCCCGAACTCGGTCGAATCCTGCTCGTGACCATCGAGGACCTGCGCCCCGTGCGTGCGGTGGAGTCGGCCATGACGACGCAACTGGACCGCGAGCGGCACGTCAGCGAGGCGCTGCGCGAACTCAACCACAAACAGGACGCGTTCGTCGCGAGCGTATCCCACGAGCTGCGCACGCCGATCACGGCGATCGTCGGGTATGCGGAGGAGCTCGAGGACAGCGTCACGGACCCGGATCAGAAGGCCTACGTCGAGGTCATCAGCCGCAATGCCGATCGGCTGGCGACCCTGGTGTCCAACTCCCTGCGTGCGGCGACGATCACCCAGCCGTCGGTCGGCGTGCACGGCACGCGCATCGTGGACCTGGCGCGGATCGTCACGGACTCCCTGGAAGACCTGCGCTACCGGATCGATGAGCGCTGCCTCCTCGTCGACAGCGACATCCAAGACCCTGTTCCCGTGCGCGCCAACGAGGCCGAGCTCGGACAGATCGTCACGAACCTGCTCACCAACGCGATCAAGTTCTCGCCCGAGCAGGGGTCGATCCGCGTGACAGCGGGTCCGGTCGGTCACGCGGCGCTCGTCGAGATCGAAGACCAGGGTCCGGGCATCAGCGAACAGGACAGGGCCCGCGTCTTCGAGCGGTTCTACCGCAGTGCGCGGGCTGTGAGCGACGGCGTACCGGGTTCGGGGATCGGCCTCTCGGTCGCGCAGGCTCTGGCGGGCGCGATGGGCGGCGCCATCCTCCTGTCCGAGGCAGAGAGCGGCGGAACCCTCGCCACATTGCGGCTTCCTCTGTCGGAAGAGCCTCTCAGCGAGCGCTGAACCGGGCCTCGACCCCGACCGCGACGACGACCTCGTCCGGGCGCATCACGATCCCGTTGTCCGCAGCCGCGGACTTCATCATCATCGGCCCCGCCGGTGCGGAGTCGGATGACAGGAGCCCTGCGTCGGCGACCTCGATCGCGGTCACGTGGTGCAGGCCGAGCGACGCGGCGTAGGAGCGGGCGCGGGCGACCGCATCCTCCACCGCGGCACGCGCGACCCGATCGCGCGCTTCCAGACCGGTCGCTTCCGTCAGACGCCAGTCGATGCCGTCCAGCTGGACCGCGGGATCGGTGATGGCGGCGTCGATGCACGCCGACAGCGCGTCCGCGTCGTCGAACACGGCCCGGAACTCGAGCGAGGCGTGGTGGACGGGGTCCAGGCGGCTGCCATCGGGCCCCCACGGGCGATCCGTGAAGACCTGGGCGCGGGAGCTGGTCCAGGACACGAGCCCACCGGAGTCTGCTTGCGCGTCGAGCCGTTCCCGCAGCCGTTGACCGGATGCCGCGAGCCGGGCCATCGCGTCGCCGCGGTCGGAATGATCGACGCGCACCTCGATCCGGGCGACCCCCTCTTCGGCGGGGATGCGTTCCTCATGGGACCCGCGGACCGTGATCGTGACGTCCTCGCTCATGCCGGACAGCCTACGGAGGTTCAGTCGGGAAAGATCTGGCCGACGGGGAGTCGCTTCTCTGCCTGGAAGGTGTCTTCGCTGCGACCGGCCGCCCAATAGGCCGACAGGGAGAGGTCGGCGCGCGCGACGCCCCTCTCCGCGAACACGGCTCGCAGCTGTTTCATCGCCCCCCGTTCACCGTGCGCGAACACCTGCACGCGACCGGCCGGCCACGCAGCGCCGCCCACGGCCTCGACCAGGCGCGAGCCGGGAGCGCCATGGTCTTCGTCGACCCAGGTGATGTCTGCGGATGCGGGCAGGGGGATGCGGTGGGCCGCGGAACGCGCTTCGGCGATGACGGTGGCGCGCACCCCGTCGGGCAGGGACTCGAGCGCCGCAGCGATCGCGGGGAGCGCGGACTCGTCGCCGATGAGGAGTCGATGGTCGGCGGTGACATCGGGCCGGTAGCCGCCGCCGGGGCCCGCGAAGGTGAGCAGATCGCCGGGCCGTGCCGCGGCCGCCCAGCGTCCTGCGACGCCGGTGTCGCCGTGGGTGACCACATCGATGTCGAGCGTGCGTGCGGCATGGTCGACCCGGCGCAGGGTGTAGGTGCGCACGCTCGGCAGCTGGTCGAAGGGGAGGCGCTCACGCAGTTCCGCCATGTCGAACGGCGGGGTGAGGTCGCTGCCTGCCGGGGGGATGTGGAGCTTGACGTACTTGTCGGTTTCGTCGCGGTCGGTGAACGCGTCGAATCCGCGGCCGCCGAGGGTCACACGCACCATCCCGGGAGTCAGCGACACGGTCCGGATGACCTCGAGCGTCACCTGCGGACGGGGAGCGCGGCGGGGAGCGGTCATCCTCCGATCGTATCCGCGGACGCGGCGGCGACGGCTGGCGGGAATGGCGGCCGGGCCGCATCCGTTGTAGTCTGTGATGCTCGCGGGTCAACCCCGCGAGGTGACAACTCCACAGAGCGACAATGGCTCCTTCCACCGAAGGATTCACGGGGATGATCGGTTTCGACATCGCTCGCGAATCGCCGAGAAGCGGGCCGAGGATGCAGGGTTATCTCGTAAACGCTCCCTGTAAACCAATAAGTGCCGAATCCAAGCGCACTGACTTCGCCCTCGCTGCCTAAGCGAGCCCGATAGTCCGTCAGACCGTGTGTGATCCCGCCACGGACCCTGGCGTCATCTAGGGATCTTGCTACGTACCGGCGTCTGGACGGTGCGTGGGACTCTTCCCAGGCTGGGCTCGTCGACTTATGTGTCTGTGCTAAAAGTCGGAGCCGAGCAGAACGTCTCCACAGACTGCGCCCGGAGAAGCCGCCGTATCACAGCGATGGACGGGGGTTCGATTCCCCCCATCTCCACCAACCGTTGTCGCTCATGCGAGTGCGAGAGGCCGTCCTTCGGGGCGGCCTCTCTGTGTCCGTACCGGCGCACAGGAAGCGGCTCAGAGCCTCCGGGAGCTCGGAATGCTCGGCTGAGCGGTGGCCTAGGCTAGAGGGGACCGCGCCGCTGGGGTGATGGCGGTCTGACTGGAGAGATTCATGCCGTCAGCAACGAAGAACGTCGGGATCATGCTTCCTCGCGACCTGCCTGTCGCGGAGGTTCTGGACTTCGCGCGGAAGGCCGAGGAGTCGGGTTTCGACGAGATCTGGGTCGTGGAGGATCTCGGCTACCGCGGCGGGATCGCGCAGGCGGCGTCGGTGCTCGCGGTGACCTCCCGGGTAACGGTCGGCGTCGGAATCCTGCCCGCCGCCGTGCGGAACGTCGCCTTCGCGGCGATGGAGATCGCAACGCTCGCCCAGCTGCACCCCGGGCGCATCGTCGTGGGCATCGGCCATGGCATGCCGGGCTGGCTGTCCTCGGTCGGAGCCTGGCCGCAGAAGCCGCTGACCTTCCTCCGTGAGTACGTCGTCGCCCTCCGTGCTCTCCTGGAGGGCGCTCAGGGGCCGGAACGCGGCACCTACGTGGATGTCGAGGGACTGCGTCTGAGCGAGACCCCGGACATCGTTCCTCCGATCGTGCTCGGCGTGCGCGGACCGAAGTCGCTCGCGGCCGTCGGCGAGGTCGCCGACGGCGTGGTGCTCGCCGAACCGGCCGCGCCCGAGTACATCGCCCACGCCCTGGAACGTATCGGCGAGGTCGAGACCCGCGTTATCACGTACGATCTGGCGGTCGTTGCCGATACGACGGATGCGGCGCAGGCGATCGTCCGCCCAGCCCTGGCCGTTCTGGCCGAGAGCGACTGGCGGCCCCACGTTCTGCCGCTGCCGTACGCGGAAGAACTCTTGCAGCTCGCTTCGGATCTCCCCGTCGACGCTTTCACCCGGACGCTGCCCACGGAGTGGGTGACCGAGCTCACGCTGTCGGGCACGGTCGAGGAGGTTCGTGCCGGCATCCAGCGGCGTCACGACGCCGGCGCTACCACGGTCGTCTTCATCCCGGTGGGGGCGAACCCGAGTACGACGATTCGCGACCTCGCCGAAGCGATCCCCGGACGTCGCTGACGGAGAGCGGCCTCGGCTCGTCGGAGGTCAGGCCCGCCGGTACTGGGCCGTCACCGGGCAGTCGAACGGGTCGCTGGCGGCGAGTCCGACGCGATTGAGGTGCTCGATGACGATCGCGTACGAACGCACGAGCGAGGTCTCGGTGTAGGGCACATCGTTGGCATCACAGAAGTCCCGGACGATCTCACGCGTCTTCGCCAGGTGGGGGCGCGCCATGCTCGGGAAGAGGTGGTGTTCGACCTGGTAGTTGAGCCCGCCCATGAGGGCGGTGGCCCACCATCCGCCGCGGATGTTACGCGACGTACGCACCTGCTTCGAGAAGAAGTCGAGCTTCGCGTCCGGGTCGATCACCGGCATGCCCTTGTGGTTCGGAGCGAACGATGCACCCATGTAGACCCCGAAGACGGCGAACATGACGCCCAGGAAGGCGAACGCCATTCCGAGCGGCAGCACCAGGAAGACGGCGGCGAAGATCACAGCGAAGCGTGCGCCGATGATGGCGAGTTCGGTGCCACGCCCCTTGATCGGTCCGCGCGAGAGCAGGTGCTTCACGCTCAGGAAATGCAGGTTGAGACCCTCGAATGTCAGCAGCGGGAAGAAGAACCATCCCTGCTTGCGGGTGATGAGCCGGCGCAGACCTCGCGCGGCGGCCGCATCCTCGTCGAGGAACGAGATCGTGTCGACCTCGATGTCGGGGTCCTTTCCGACGCGATTCGGGTTCGCGTGGTGACGGCTGTGCTTCGAATCCCACCACGAGTAGCTGGTGCCGACGATGCCGATGAGGACCCGGGCGAGCCTGTCGTTGGCGGGACCCGTCGCCAGGATCTGACGGTGTGCTGCTTCGTGGCCGAGGAAGGCCACCTGAGTGAAGATCACACCGAGCGATGCCGCGATCAGCAGCTGGAACCAGCTGTCGCCGAGAAGGATGAAGCCGGTGACGGCGCCACCGAAAGCGAGAGCGAGGGCGACGCCGACCAGCGCGTAGAACCAGGGGGCGCGCCGCAGCAGTCCCGTCTCGCGTACGACTTCCGACACCTGGCTGTAGGCACGGGCGATCGGGGGGAAGTCTTCTTTTCGGGCGTAGGTCTGGCGGATCGGTCCGAGTGTTGCGTGGGGGGATGCAAGCGTGGCGGAGATGAGAGATGCCCGTCCTGTGTGCCGGCCGTTCCCGACCGTCGGTGCGAGTCTCCGACGAATGCCGAAGCCTATGGGCCACGCTAACCGCGCCCACATGCCGCCAGCTGTATGTAGCCGGTGCATCGGCTGCCGAAGCGAGGAGCAGAGAACGGTGTTACAGTGGCGAGACCCCGCAACCGGGGTGGCAGGTGAGTAGCAGATGTCGCTCATGGAAGAGCGACGTTCTTCTCCACCGAAGCAATCGCACCCCGAGTGCCCCTGATCCCTCTCGCGTGTAGCATCCGCGAGTTTCGAAAGTTCTTGTGTTTATCCCCATTCCCACCGGTCCTGAGACCGGTACGGCGCCCGTCTGGCGCCAAGCTGACGAAGGAATCTTCGTCGCCACGATCGCGGGCGAGTATGCCGGTTTCGTCGAATCGATCGATGACGTTCACGTCGCGCATAGCGCGCTCGGTGAGGGCGTCGGTATCTTCGCCGAGCAGGAGGACGCATTCGTCGCCGTGGTAGCGGCACGGACGTTTTCCGCATACGCTCGCGAACACGCGGACAAGTTCCGCGTCCCACATCGTCCGTTCCGTAGACATAGGAACGGCGCACTCGGTCGCCCCGGCGGCCAAAACAACAGAAGGAAAGACACGATGGCCACTGGCACCGTGAAATGGTTCAACTCCGAGAAGGGCTACGGCTTCATCGCTCCCGATGACGGCTCCGCCGATCTCTTCGCACACTTCAGCGCGATCGCTGGCAACGGCTTCAAGGAGCTCCGCGAAGACCAGAAGGTCGAGTTCGACGCCGAGCAGGGCCCCAAGGGCATGCAGGCCGCGAACATCCGCGCGCTCTGACGATTCGTCGTCCCAGAAGGCCCCCGCAGCACTGTTGCGGGGGCCTTCGTCGTGCACGAGTCCCGCTCGGATCCGTGAGAGCATATGCTTCGGGGGCCGCCCGATTGACGCACGATGTGCATGAGAATGCGCGGGAGGAATGCCATGCCGTTTCGAAGCCTCGAGATGCTCGAGTCCTGGATATCCGAGTTCCGCGAGCTCGGATATCCGATCGCCGGCACGGTGAAGGTCATCCCGCAAGACAGCGAGTTCGGCAGTGACACCGGCCTGGTGGGCGTGCGCCTGATGAACGCCCAGACCGTGACCTACATCCAGCCCGCCGAGGCCGGTTCGACGACGTGGGTCGTGACGTTCGAAGCGCGTGACACCGACCTCCAGCTGGATGCCGCCGGCGCCTTCCGCCTTTCCATGGAACTGGCCATGGTCTCGGCCCTGTGCACCTTCCTGCAGACGAAGTCGAAGGCCTACATGGCGAACATCGCCGTCTGACTCAGGCGCTCCTGGCGACACTCTCCTCGGTGAGGCGGATCAGCAGGGCTGCGAGTTCGTCCGAGTGCGCGCCCAGGTTCGTCTCCACCGCACGTTCGAATCGACGGTCGAACTCGGTCAGGGCCGACCAGGGCTCGGTCGTCAGATCCACTGTCGCGGTGATGTGGTTGCCGCGTCGATCCTCGGCATCCGACTCACGACGTGCAAGTCCGCGTTCGACGAGGCGGTCGACAAGGGACGTCACCCCGGCCGATGTGATGCCGAGATAGTCCCGCAGGGCGGATGGGCGAACGCCGGGGTTGTCGACGACGAACAGGAGTGCGCGCGCGTCGACTTCACTGATCCGCAGCTCCTTGCGCGCGGCGACGAGCGCGTCGTTCCGGGCAGCCGAATAGGCGGTCAGGGCGCGCGAGAGTTTCGAGGTCGAAGCGGCTTCGCTGGGCATCCGCATAGTCCTCCGTCGGTCGGGTAGTGCCGCTGGACAGCTTAGCCAGGCTTCGAGGTTTATTTAGCCATGTAACTAATATGAGGGATATCTCATCTACGTAGCTAAAATCGCGAACTACCTGTAGCGTCGGGACAACAACGACAGGGACGCTGGGGGAACGGGCGAAAGCCCGGATCGTCGCAGGTA